>NZ_JBNNTG010000013.1:0-116468 GCF_050278525.1 Peribacillus sp. NPDC096540
GAAGGTAAAATTAAAAGACCTGAGTCCGATAGAATACCGAACTCAGGTCTTAGAAGCTGCTTAAACTATATGTCTAACTTTATTGGGTCAGATCAACTCGATTTTCATCGAGTTTGTCTACAGTCTGAGCTGACATCAAAAATGATGTCAGCTTTTTCTTTGGAAAATATCAAATAGTTGAAGAATGACAGTAAATGTTGTGAAAAAAAGAAAAGGTAAAAAAAAGTTAAGCCAGAGTGAAGTGATTAAAGGATGCAGCAATATACCGAAGAAAATAGAGAACAGCAAAAGGTCGAGAATGATAAACACTTTTAAACTGTAGATATCAAGAACTTCTTCGGCAAGTTCACGGTGCTCATGCAGGATGACCTTTTTATTATTGGTTTTCATGTAATCACCTTAAACCTTTTACGATTAGATACTGTTGATATATGAAAAATCCGGAGAATTGGTGCTTCCTGGGAGAAATCTTAAGCCAAATTTACCAGAAAAACATAGAGTTTTTACATTGTTTTAATATGCTATACTAATATAATAGTTTAAGGATTTTTGGTAGTTTAATATACATATATTTTCACAATATACAATGGATTTATGGAAAGGAATGGTTGAATGTGAAATATAAAAATTGGATAGCAGTACTTGTATTATTTGCTTGTTTCCTTTCAATGCTTTCCCTTTCCTTAGCTAAAGCGGAAGGAGTGAAATGGCGGAATTTGACGAAAGATAACCCTTTAAGGCAGGCGGAAATATTGCAGGAAAATAAAGAACTGCAAAGTTTATTTTTATTTCCTGAAGAGGATTTCGATGAACAGGAAGCCTTAAGAATTGTAGAATCTATTGATGCACTACCTCATTCCCTATTGTTGAAAACCGTAGACCATGGAGTGAGAATGAAGCTATTCAACGGAAATCTGACAGAAAATCAATCAGCGGCCTATTTAAAAGGGAAAGCTCCACGTGGTTATTTGAATAAAGATACAACATGGGATTCAGTACCAGGCATGGGTGGGTCATATACCGTATTAGTTAAAATCGGTGCAAGCGATAAGGGACACGGACATGGTTCTGTAAATTTGGAGCTACATGAACTTGCGCATTCCATTGATAATATTGTTTATAATGGCATCCGTGAGGATATAGATTATTTGAAAATTTGGGGAAAGGAAGTAGATGCACTGTTTCCTGGACAGTCTTATTTTTTAAATTATCCTGAAGAATACTTTGCAGAAACATTTGCCATGTTTTATGTAAACTTTGAAGAAAATCAATTACTTAGACATAAAGCACCTGAGACTTATAATTTTATTAAACAATTAGATTAAACATTGAGCTGAAATACGTTAAAATAAGAAAGATGAATGTAGAAAAGGTGGTTTACCATGAAGCAATATTTAGATTTATGTAAGCATGTACTTGAAAATGGATCTCAAAAAGGTGATCGTACGGGAACAGGAACGATAAGTACCTTTGGATATCAAATGAGATTCAATTTAAAGGATGGGTTCCCTGTCCTTACAACGAAAAAAGTTAGTTTAAAAGCCATTATTCATGAATTATTATGGTTTTTAAAGGGTGACACAAATGTCGGGTACCTTCAGGAAAATAGCGTGCGTATTTGGAATGAATGGGCTGATGAAAATGGAGAATTAGGCCCGATTTATGGTCATCAATGGCGTTCTTGGGGAGCAGCGGATGGAAGGCAAATCGACCAAATCAGTGAAGTGATTGAACAAATAAAAACGAATCCAAATTCAAGAAGATTGATAGTAAGTGCTTGGAATGTGGGAGAACTGGACGAAATGGCATTGCCGCCTTGCCACGCTTTCTTTCAATTCTATGTCGCTGATGGCAAGCTTTCGTGTCAGCTTTATCAGCGTTCTGCTGATGTATTTTTAGGTGTCCCGTTTAATATAGCTTCATATGCGCTTTTAACGATGATGATTGCTCAAGTATGTGATTTAGAAGTTGGGGAATTTGTACATACATTTGGGGACGTTCATATCTATTCGAATCACCTTGACCAAGTGGAACTGCAGCTGACACGAGATCCCAAACCATTGCCAATCATGAAAATAAATCCGGAAGTGAAAAATATCTTTGATTTTAATTTCGAGGACTTTGTTCTGGAAAACTACGAAGCCCATCCCCATATAAAAGGTGAGGTTAGCATATGATATCGTTGATAGTAGCTATGGATCAAAATCGAGTGATAGGGAAAAACAATCAACTACCATGGCATTTACCTGCAGATCTCCAGTATTTTAAAAAAGTGACGATGGATCATCCAATCGTGATGGGTCGTAAAACTTTTGAATCAATCGGGCGAGTACTGCCTGGTAGGGAAAATGTCATCGTTACCCGAAATCTCGATTATACTGCAGAAGGTTGTACCGTATTACATGATATTTCAGAAATTAATACGTTTGCAGATAAAAGTGACAAGGAAGTCTTCGTGATTGGTGGAGCGGAAATTTTCAAAGAAATCCTTCCTTATACAGACCGCTTATATATAACTGAAATTCATGAGAACTTTGAAGGTGACACTTTTTTTCCGGCAATTAATGATGAAGAATGGGAAAAGATCTCCTCTCACCCGGGAATCATGGATGAAAAAAATCTCTATCCGCATGAATTTATTATCCTACAAAAAAAATAAGAGTGAAATCCGATTATGGAACATTAGCCATAATCGGATTTTTTTGGTTTAAAACAAACAAAAGATAGAATTTTTAGAAAAATCAATTACATTAATAACAGTAAAGTGCTATAATAATTTAATTGATTAGGAAGGAAATGAGGGATTGTTATGAACCAGACTGCATCTAGGAATAGGGGGATACAATTGGAAGATATTCTAATTGCCTATAGAGAACTGAAAGAGATTGTTTTACATACTCCTTTACAAAAAAATCAGAGACTCTCTGATAAATATGAATGTAATGTTTATTTAAAACGAGAAGACCTTCAACATGTGCGTTCCTTTAAATTAAGAGGAGCCTACTATAAAATGAAAAGCTTGACCCAGGAAGAGACGAAGAACGGAGTCGTATGCGCCAGTGCAGGAAACCATGCACAAGGAGTAGCCTTTTCCTGTAGTCAATTAGGAATCCATGGAAAAATTTATATGCCTGCTACAACACCAAGGCAAAAAGTCGATCAAGTTCAGTTATTTGGCAGAGAAAATGTTGAAATAGTCTTAGTTGGTGATACATTTGATGATGCATTTGCCATGGCGATGGAATGCTGTGAAAAAGAAGACCGCTGCTTTATCCATCCATTCAATGATGAAAAGGTGATCGCCGGGCAAGGTACAACAGCTGTTGAAATCCTAAATGATTGTGAAGATGGAATTGACTACGTATTCGCAGCCATCGGTGGTGGGGGACTAATGGCCGGTGTATCAAGTTATTTCAAATTGGTCTCGCCGAAAACGAAATGTATTGGAGTAGAGCCACTTGGTGCTGCTTCAATGGAATACTCATTCAAAGAAGGAAAAGCGACTGAACTTGAAAATATAGATACGTTTGTTGATGGTGCAGCTGTTAAGTGTGTAGGACAGATGACATATCAGACTTGTAAGGAAAACTTGGAAGATATCGTTGTCGTTCCTGAAGGGAAAATCTGTACCACGATACTGGATTTATATAATCAGCATGCGATTGTGGCTGAACCGGCTGGGGCGTTATCTGTAGCTGCACTTGATTTGTATAAAGAACAAATCAAAGGAAAAACAGTTGTTTGTCTTGTCAGTGGGGGTAACAACGATATTGGCCGTATGCAGGAAATTAAGGAAAAGTCTTTATTATATGAAGGTCTGCTTTATTACTTTATCGTAAATTTCCCACAACGGGCGGGAGCGTTAAGGGAATTTCTTGATGAGGTGTTAGGACCGAATGATGATATAAGTCGTTTTGAATATACGAAGAAAAACAATAAAGAAAGCGGGCCAGCTCTTGTTGGTGTGGAGTTAAAAGACAAAAATGATTATAATGGACTGATTCAAAGAATGAATAAAAAAGGATTCTCCTTTGTTGAAGTTAATAAAGACAGTAATTTATTTCACTTATTAATTTAATTATAGACAAAATGATAAATTAGGTTAGAATAATACATATGTTTTTACATTTTATTCTACCTGTCCATTAATTTTGAGTAATCTGTCGATAATGTTACCATTTTATGAAGAAATGCCAGTTTACTTTCAATTGGCTGGAAATGGTATTATAATCAGAGTAGGTCGAATTACAACACCAAAGGGGATGTATCCATGTCGAACATTGGAGTACCTGGTCTAATTCTCATTTTAGTATTAGCTTTAATCATTTTTGGCCCGAAGAAACTGCCGGAAATCGGTCGTGCTTTTGGACAAACACTTCGTGAATTTAAAAAATCCACAAGTGAATTAACAAAAGGTGAATATGAAGAAGACAAAAAAATACAACAAAAAAATCAGGACTGATTAAATGCTGGGCGTAAGATGGAACCGTCTTGCGCCTTTATGCTGTAACAAAGATACGGATTTTCAGATGAAGGCGTGATCAACTTTGGAAGATAAAGAATTGAATATCATCGATCATCTCGATGAATTGAGAAAACGGCTTATTATTTCAGTTGTTGCTTTTTTCATCTTTTTTATCGTCAGTTTTGTTTATGTTGAAGAAATTTATCGTTGGTTTGTGAAGGGTCTTGATTTTGATTTAATGGTATTAGGACCGAGTGATATTATTTGGATTTACTTTATGCTTTCTGGAGTTGTAGCCATTGCTGCAACGATTCCGATAATTGCTCTGCAAATCTGGCTATTTGTTAAACCGGCATTGATGCCAAATGAAGTAAGAGCGACCCTTTCCTATATACCTGCTCTCTTCCTCCTTTTTATTGGAGGGCTTGCTTTTGGTTATTTTGTTATTTTCCCAACGATTCTTCAATTTTTGATCGAATTGGGCGATGGGATGTTCATAACCAACTTTACAGCGGATAAGTATTTTTCATTCGTCTTTAATATGACAATACCTTTTGCCGTTTTATTCGAGCTCCCTGTAGTTACCATGTTTTTGACCTCGATTGGTCTAATTAATCCATACGTTCTTCAAAAATTAAGGAAGTATGCATACTTTGTACTTGTAGTGATAGCAGTCTCTATTACGCCGCCCGATTTTATGTCGGATTTCTTGGTTATGGTTCCCTTATTATTATTGTATGAAATCAGTATTTCACTTTCTAAATTAGTTTATAAACGTAGAGTGAAACGCGAAAGTATGCGGGAAGAAATCCTTAACAATGAGGAAGGATTATAAAAAAAGTGACCCATAAAGGCATTATGCCCTTGTGGGTCATTTTTGTAATTTGAGAAAAGCTGGTGCTTGTCTATTTTTTATACATATGAATATTTATACTTTTGGGTTTATTGTGTATAATGTAAGCAATCGGTTAAAAATGAGGATTGATATTTTGATGTTCAAATGCTTGGAATTCAAAGATTGTTTTGGACATAAGGTCACAATTTCAGAAATTCCTGTTTTATTGCCTAGTGATCCGAATTTTTTTATGTTGACCGTGCGTTTGGAGGTATTTGTAAATCGAGTTTTTGATAATAAGGATCATAAAGAAAATTACTCATTTAAGCATTATTTAGCATCAGTACTTAAACAGCCTGTTTATCACAAGATTTTTTTTGAGAATTTACTTAATAATGCTTAAAGTGGACTGTTCCCATAGCTAACTTCTCCGATAAAAGAGATGCCTCTAATTCCATGTAATATCGAAAAAGCGGCGTGTGGTTAGTTGGCTTATGGGATGGTCTTTTTTTTTGTGTGATCATTTAGGGTTAAATATATTCTATAAAATAAAAAATGATTAGCTTTAGTTTGAATGCGTTCTTTGAGTAGGTATAATACAATAGATATGTTATGTTAATTTAGGGATGTGTGTAATGATGAATAAAGTAAAAATTGTAACAGACTCAACAGTAGATATGACACCGGAAGAACTTGAATATTATGATATAACAATGATCCCTCTATCGATCTATATTGATGGGGAGACTTTTTTGGATAAGGTTGAAATCGAACAGGAAGAATTCTTGGAAAGAATGAATCAGTCTAAGGAACTTCCAAAAAGCTCACAACCAGCAGTAGGAACCTTTGTGGAGGTTTATGATGAACTTGGGAAGGATGGTAGTGAGATTATTTCTATTCATATGACTGGTGGTATGAGTGGCACTGTCCGCTCAGCGGAGAGCGCAGCGAGTATGTCTGATACAAAAGTTACTGTTTTAGACTCTAAATTCATTTCAAAGGCCATGTCATTTCAGGTGATTGGGGCAGCAAAAATGGCGAAGGAAGGGAAATCTTCTGAAGAGATCATTGAACGGCTAGAAAACATCAAAAAACAGACAAGTTTAATTATTGTCATTGAAACTCTTGATAACCTTGTGAAGGGTGGAAGAATTGGTAAAGTTTCTGCGTTTATCGGTTCCCTATTGAACATCAAGCCGATTGCTCTTCTTGACGATGGTGTACTGAATCCTGTGTCCAAAGCTAGAAGCCAGTCACAGGTTGTGAAGTATATTGTCAAGAAATTCAAGGAAGATACGCAAGGAAAAACAATTAAAAGCATTGGGTTTGTTCATGCAAACGGTTTTGAAATTGCGGATAAAGTCCGGGAATCTATATCAGAATTATCAGGTTTTCACGATATAAAGATAGAGGCAACTACTGCTGTAGTCAGTACCCATACAGGTGAAGGCGCCATGGCTATTATGTATTATTGGGACTGATTTCTTATAGAAAAGCAGATACCGAAGTTATGTGTATGATTTGAGCTAGTTCATTGTTCAATAAATTGTCTTTAGTTTGTAGAAAGAGTTACTTTTCTCACACCACTTGGTCTGGTAGAATAAATGAAGTAACAGAATATTTTATACATAAAGGACGGGGTAGGGATGAGAATGCTGCATTTGCTTAAGGCAGCTATAGGCACAACGGTATTATTGCTGTTAACAGCATGCGGTTCAAGCGGAGTACCTGATGCGAAAAACTGGGACCTTGAAAATTTCAGTTACATAGATCAGGAAGGGGAACCCTTTTCAAAAAGTGATCTTAAAGGAAAGGTTTGGGTAACGGACTTTATCTTTACTAGTTGTGATGATGTTTGTCTGCCAATGACTTCAAATATGTCGAAGCTTCAAAAAATGTTGAAGGACGAAGGCGTCTCAGATGTAGAGTTTGTTTCCTTTTCTGTGGATCCAGAGATTGACAAACCCGATGTATTAAAAAAGTTTGGAGATCAATTTAATGTAGACTATGGAAACTGGCACTTCCTAACTGGTTATGGCCAAGAAGAGATCGAGCAGTTTGCATTGGAGAACTTTAAAACACTTGTTAAGAAGCCTGAAAAAGAGGACCAGGTTATTCACGGGACTAGCTTTTTTTTAGTGGATCAGGATGGGAAGATTATTCAAGAATACACAGGTTTGCAGGATATTCCATTTGATGAAATCATCAAGCACATTAAAATCTTACAGAATTATTGAACAGGTTAAATTACCTGTTCTTTCTGTTTTTATAGTTTTTAAATTAAAATAAAGGGAAAAGTACATTACCTATAGTCAAATAGTTGTAAATCGTTTATGAACGCAACAGCAGAAGTGAAGAATGATTTTACATGCTAAGTACATGCTAAAATTTATAGGACTAGCTTTAATTCCCTGCTTTATTTCATAGTATATAGTAACTATTGCTTTAGTAAGAAGTAGAATAGAAAGAGGGTAGATTGTTTGCAGTCTTTCGTTTTCTACATGATATAATATATGGGTAGGAAGGTGAGGATCATGTGGTACAAAATCACCTGTCTTTTCATATGCCTAGTTTGGATTTCAGGTTGCAGTCAAAGTGAAACTGTTTCAAATCAGTCATCAGTTCAGCAGAAGAGCGTCGTTGAACTGAGTGAAAAGGAAACCATTCCAGCCAGCTTTTTTCCGGATCCTGTTCAAATTGTTTCTATCGGTGATTCCTTGACCCAAGGTGTCGGCGATAGCAAAGATAATGGCGGCTATCTGCCTTATTTACAAAATAAGCTGGAAAAAGAACCATCCATTATTTCTGTAGAGATGATTAATCACGGAATTCGGGGAAATCGGACCGATCAACTTTTAAAAAGATTGGATAAGGCCGATATTCAAGAAGACATTGAACAAGCCGACTCCATTGTTGTCACAATCGGTGGAAATGATATCATGAAGGTATTTAAACAGAATTTTTCCAACTTGGAACTGAATCAGTTTGATTCAGCAAAAATAGGATATGAGAAAAGATTAAGACAGATACTTGATAAGGTGCGCTCTGAAAATGACCACGCCCAGATTTACCTTGTGGGCGTATATAATCCATTTTCAAAATGGTTTGCCGATTTTTATGAACTTGATATGATCATGAATGATTGGAATGAAAGCGGGAAAGAGATTATCAAGGAATATGACTCAGCTTATTTTATCGAGATAGCTGATATTTTTAAAAACTCTGAAGAAGACCTGCTGTATGCTGAGGATTATTTTCACCCGAATGATCGCGGGTATGAGTTAATTGCAACAAGAATCTATAATAACATGGAAATTACCACTATTGGAAAGGATACGTTAGAGGCAAGTGCCAAAGGAGATGATGACCAAGAATGACAAAAGTCAAATGGAAGGCTTTGTTTATTTCTTTATTAGCCCTAAACATCCTGGTCATCCTGTTCGTCCTGATTTTAGTTAATCTTCCGGCTAAAGATAAAGAGCTGATACCAAAAGTAAGTTACGAAGAGGATATACAATTTCAGATTCATACGAATCGGGAAGACCTGACTCGATTAATAAACCAGTATCTTGATAAAGAAGGATTGACAGGATCCATTCATTATGAAGTTTTTTTAACGGATGAAGTGGAGTTGTATGGAACAATGCCATTTTTCAATCGTGAAGTTGAAATGAAATTAACGTTTGAACCAATTGCTCAAAAGAATGGTGATTTGATCTTAAAGCAAAAATCTGTTGCTGTTGGACGAATGAATCTACCGGTTTCATATATCATGAATTTAATAAATGATCGGTATAGTATGCCGGAGTGGGTCAGTATTCGCCCCAACGACGAAAGTATTTATGTATCACTGCAAGATATGGAACTTAAAAGCGACATTAGGGTAAAGGCAAAAAAATTTGATTTGGAAAATGATGATATTTCATTTTTATTGACCATCCCATCTTCGCTGCAGTGATTAAAGAATAAATGGGTAAAAAACCAGGATAAGGGGTATCCTGGTTTTTTACCTATTTATGGAGTTAATGTTAGTGTTTCTAATGTAGGTTGATCTTGATTCAATCCGATTATATAAATGGTTGAGGAGGTGTCTGCTTGGAAATCTGTGTTAGGTAATGAGAGTGCAACATCTTTGGTACCAGCGGTTCTCACCTCAAAATCAACTTTCATAGGGTATAGATTTAAATATTCGCTTACTTTACGGAAGGGAAGATTCGCAAACACGACATCTCCATCTTTTACGGCAATATCTACTGAAGGGGTATTATATGATAGATGGATAAATCGAACCTTGGCCTCATTTTGAGGAACATATGGATTATCTTCTAATGTTAACATTTTCAACGATTCATTTGCCCCAGCGGTAGCAACTGTAAATGATTTTCCACTTTCGAGCCCGAGCTTACGGCTCAATAAGGTTGAAGTGGTTTGCCCAGTAGGGTATATATCAATTTGGTACTTTCCAGGGGGTAATGATAAATAACCACTGTTACTTTTATATGCAAAGTTCTTGAGAATGCGCATTTCGTTTACATATACATCGATTGCTGGAGCTTTTGGTGCAGCGTGTAAAATTCTTACATGTGCGGGTGCTACTGCATTCCTTTGTTCATATCTCATTGGTTGTGTTGCTTTTTCAAGATTTTTTAAGTGCTTATGATAATAATAATCATGCAGATGTGGATTGGTGTATTTATAGTAAGAGGATAGTAAATCATAAGCTACCGCTTTTTGTAAAAATGATTGTTTATTGCTCATATTTCTTCACCTCTCATTTTTCTTCACTATGAACCCATCATATGGAAGTATGCTTGGGCATGTGCCAAACCTAACTTAAAATGGTGAGGCAGCATATATAAATAATTTTGAACAGCAAAATATTTTACAGGGCAAAATAAAAGCGATAAAATGCATTCAATGGAACGTTTGTATAAAAGGAGGATTTTTCATTTGACAAAGCAATTAGAGAAAGCAACATTCGCAGGCGGCTGTTTCTGGTGTATGGTAAAACCATTCGATGAGCAGCCAGGTATCGAATCCGTTATCTCAGGCTATACAGGAGGTACAAAGGAAAATCCTACGTACAAAGAGGTTTGTTCTGAAACCACTGGACATTTTGAGGCTGTTCAGATTACTTTTGATCCGAGCGTATATCCTTATGAAAAACTAGTCGAATTGTTTTGGCAGCAAATTGACCCAACGGATGCTGGAGGACAATTTTATGACCGTGGCAGTTCCTATCAAACGGCGATTTTTTATCATGACGAAAATCAACGTGAAATTGCTGAAGCTTCCAAAGCAAAACTGCAGGAGAGCGGCAAATTTTCCAAGTCAATTGTTACTCCGATTATTCCTGCCCAAACGTTTTATCTGGCTGAGACGTATCACCAGCATTATTATAAAAAACAACCTGAACATTACGAAAGGTATTCGATTGGGTCAGGACGTAAAGCATTTCTACAACATCACTGGGGGGAAAAAATGAACAGTAAAGAAGAGTTAAAGCAGAAGCTTTCACCAATTCAATATGAAGTCACTCAAGATAATGGGACAGAACCAGCTTTTCATAATGAATATTGGAATTTGAAGGAAGCGGGACTATATGTGGACGTCGTTTCAGGCAACCCTCTATTTACTTCAAAGGAAAAGTTTGATTCTGGCTGCGGATGGCCAAGCTTCACTAAACCTCTAGTGGAAGAAGAAGTGGTAGAAAATCTAGATACTAGCTACGGTATGAGAAGGATTGAAGTACGCTCAAAAACTGCGGATTCACATCTTGGTCATGTTTTCAACGATGGACCCGGACCATCCGGATTACGTTATTGCATTAATTCTGCCTCGTTAAAGTTCATTCCGGTCCAAGATCTTGAAAAAGAAGGATACGGGGAATATAAGAAGCTGTTTGATTAAATTAAAAACCCTATCACTGGATGATAGGGTTTTTCTATCTGCTTTAGTAGTGGTTAATATCATCAGTGATGATCGATGATATGCGGACATATGGTAATGTGGTAGGATCGCTTTCCATTGTTCTTCCGGTTACTTCAAAACGGACCGTGTGTGAACCGGGAGAAAGACCATTGGTGATAAACAAATATCTTTCTCTGGCAAAGGGCCACCATGTATTTAAAGAAGTGATATTATTTCCATCGATAAATACAGCCGCTTCACCGCCATCGGGACTTCTAAGTAGTTTCACACCAAGAATACTCCCTTTGAAATTGTATTCAATCAGGCTCCCCTTTTCATTACTTGTAAAGTAGTCTCCTCTCGGACGAAAACCGATCATCTTTTCAAAGTTGTCAACTTCTGATAATTCTAATTCAGAACCGGCGTGAAGCTTGGAGGGAAGGCTTGCTATGGGCTTCTCCTGTTTTATATTATCAAGAAATTGTTCATAAATTGCATTAGCATAAAATTGATAGCCTAGTCCATTTGGATGAATCAAGTCTTTAGTCAGCTGTTTTTCAGTATACCCTGATGTCTGAAAAATTGGCCGCATATCTACATTAGTAGCCCCATAATGTTTAGATAATAGTTCGATAGCTGATGCAAATTCCTCATATTCCAAGCTACTTTCCGTTATTGTGAACACTTCCGCATTAGGATGGAGACGCTTCGCCTTCCTAATTAACGCCTCATACGTCATGATGAAATCGTCTACATTCATGTATTTGCGGTCATTTTCGCCGAATACAATGAAAATTAAATCTTTATGGTCATGTTTCTTTCTGTGGGAGAGCTTATATAGGCCTTCAAAAGCAGTAGAGCCGCTTTGGACCACATGATCCCCGTGTAAAGGAATATCGTTGACGTCATTCATCTTGTTTTCTAGCTGTTTGAACCATGTTAAATTAGGACTTTCAGCTCCAGAGCCTCTTCCAATACTGTCACCAACAACAAGGTATTGAATCGGCTGGCCGGATTGGAATTTTTGATAAACATTTAATGAATCATCTGATCCATAGGTTTTAGGAACTTTTTGAAGGATATAGCTGATTAGAAGAATCGTGGCAATTGCAGCGAAAGGGATGAAGGATTTTGCGTTCTTTTTCAATTTAGTTCCTCCGAATTAACATTTTATTTATCTAAATGAGATAGCTTAAAGGGCTAAGAATGGTTTTTTCCTTATTATATGCCAATTTGTAACTTACACAATAAGTACTAAACGATTTTTTGACATTTTCGCGGTTGCTCTTGGCTGCTCACCTAAATATGATTTATTAAGTTGAAAGCAATAATTGGAAAGTTTTTTTCTTAAATCTGAAAAAATAGGCTAATGCACAGACCAAGGCGGGCTTAATGACATATGGTAAGGTGTAAAGAGAAATAAGAAATTAAGAAGGAGTGAAACTTAATGTACGGATATGGTGGATTTGGCGGAGGATATGGTTATGGTGGTGGCTGCGGTGGCTGCGGTTTTGGTTCAGGGTTCGCATTAATCGTTGTCTTGTTCATTCTGTTGATTATCATCGGTGCTTCATTCTGTTGCTAACTAAATAAAAACTAAAAGACCAGTTAATAAAGCTGGTCTTTTCTTATTGTTAGTATTTCACCGGATTTAATTCTTATTTAAATACATACTTGCTCAGGCCAGTGCCTGGGGGGCTGGATTGCCCTTGAGATTATCGAAAAAAAACCAACAGAAAAACATCAAAGAATCGGTTTTAGCTGGTGAAAGAAAATAACCAGGAATCCTAGTTATTTTGGTGGATTAAAATGAACAGGGAAAACTAGAACTTGTGATAATATAATGAGAATGCATGTTCTTAAGTGTCCCGGTTTTTCTTTATTCAGCATATCTGCTAAAATAACGAAAGATGTAATTATTTTAGGGGGAAAAAGATATGAAACCTTCTCGTTTAAAAGCTGGCGATGAAATCCGGGTTATTGCACCTTCGAGAAGTCTGGCGATTGTCAAAGGGGAACAACGCAGACTGGCAGAAGAAAGATTAATGGAGCTTGGATTTAAAGTGACATATGGTAATACGGCTTTGGTCCATGACGACTTTTTCTCGAATTCAATTGAAGATCGAATTGAGGATTTACATAATGCGTTTAGGGACCCAAATGTAAAGGGAATCTTTACGGCTATTGGTGGTTATAATGCCAACCAATTACTACGATATATCGACTACGATTTGATTAAGGAAAATCCTAAAGTGTTGATGGGGTATAGTGATATAACGGCTATCTTATTGGCAATTTATAAAAAAACAGGTATAACTACATACTCTGGTCCTCATTTCTCGACGTTCGGTATGAAGGCTGGACTAGAATATACAATGGAATACTTTAACAAAGCGGTTCTCCAAGTTGAAGATTTTTATCTTGATCCAAGTGAAACGTGGAGTGATGACTCATGGCATTTAGAACAGGATGATCGCACTTTCCATACAAATTCAGGATATATGGTCATTCAGGAAGGGGAAGCGACAGGGACAATTATTGGAGGTAATCTTTGTACAATCAATCTTTTACAAGGTACAGAGTATATGCCTTCTTTAAAGGATAGTATCCTGTTTATAGAAGATGATGAAGAAAGCCATCCATTCAGTTTTGACCGAGATTTACAGTCATTGCTTCAATTGCCAGATGCAATCGGAATAAAAGGAATAGTCATAGGTCGTTTCCAAAAGGAATCCGGGATGACAGATTATGCGTTGCAGGAAATTATTGCAACAAAGAAAGAAATAAATGGAATACCTGTCATCGCGAATGCTAACTTTGGACATGTACATCCATTTGTAACAGTCCCGATAGGTGCAAAAGCAGTGATGAATGTGAAAAACGGAAAAGTAACTGTTAATGTTCTTTCATAAAAAACTATAGATAAAACGCCGTTCAAAAGTGGACGGTGTTTTAAGTTATTTTGGATGTGGTCTGGATTCCCTATAATATGAATACATGTCTACTTGCCTGAAGCTTTGTTTTTTTGGTTTATTTTAGGAGTAATACCTCTTATCAGCGCTGAATATTTTACTATTTTACAAGCATTATTAGGGAATATGAGGCTAATTGTTCAATTTCTATGTTTTTCTGATATAATACTAAGAGATTTAAAATAGAAAAGGTGATTATGTGTTATTAACAATTCCCGCATCCATTCGTTTAGAAGGGGCTTTGGCCGAGTATAATAAAAAAGGCCGTGTAAGCCATACTTGCTTCGTTTGTAACGAAGACACTTCAAATGGTGATGCAAGTAACTTGAACTACTATAAGTTAGGTACTAAAAAAGTTTGTCATTCCTGCATGAAACATGTTTTACGTCATCCATCTTTAAAAGAGTATGAATATGTACATACCTCAGTCATTGATAAAACTGCTTTTTATAAAAATGTGCTGGCTGTTTTAAAGGATGAAAATTTTTTAGAGTCAATTCGTCAAGAAAAGCTAAATAGCGCATTGTAAGAAAAAAGTGTATCTCTTGTGGATACACTTTTTTTGTCCCCTTTTAAGAAACCTCCTTATAATGGCCCATTCCATAAATCTAAAAGAAATTTACAAGCTTAGGTCAATTTCCTTAGCAAGATTCCCTGAAACAGGACATACACTTTACTATAATGCTAGTTTGTTTCTCAAAAGAAGGAGAGTGTGGGCATATGGATCAGTCTTCATTGATCAAGCCGGTACTAGGTGGAGCCTACCCGACTATCAGTCATGGTCAGGGAGTATTTTTATACGATAAAGAAGGAAAGAACTACCTGGATGCTTCATCCGGTGCTGTTACGGCTAACATCGGCCATGGTGTTCAGGAAATCTTTGATGCTTTGAAAAAACAAGCTAATCAGGTTTCATTTGTGTATCGTTCACAGTTTACGAGTGAGCCAGCCGAGAAGCTCGCAAAAAAAATTGCTGAACTAACAAAAGGAGAACTGACTTATAGCTTTTTTGTAAATAGCGGCTCCGAAGCGACCGAAACTGCCTTGAAAATTGCCATTCAGCATTGGCAGGAAAAAGGGAAACCTAAAAAACAAAAAATTATTTCCAGATGGATGAGCTACCATGGCATCACGATGGGGGCTCTTTCTATGTCGGGCCATCCGATTCGCCGTGAGCGGTTTACTGCTTTACTTGAATCATACCCTTCCGTTTCTCCTCCATATTGCTACCGCTGCCCACTTCAACTTGATCCCCATACGTGCGGAATGGCCTGTGCTGCGGAATTGGAAGCAACGATTCGACGCATTGGTGGTGACAATATTGCTGCTTTTATTGCTGAGCCTGTCATTGGCGCAGCCGGGGGAGCTATTGTTCCACCGGATGGTTATTTTCAAAAACTCAAGAAAATTTGTGAAGAGCATGACATTTTATTCATTGCCGATGAAGTTATGACTGGATTCGGTCGGACTGGTAAGATGCTTGCTTCCGAATATTGGGATGTAGAACCTGATATCGTAACATTCGGAAAAGGAATGAGTGGGGGCTATACTCCTATAGCTGCCGCTGTAATGACGAGAAAAGTGATGGAGCCAATCATGAGTGGCTCTCAGTCGATTATCGGAGGGCATACACTTAGCGCCAATCCTTTATCGTGTGCGGTATCGTTAGCGGTGTTAGAATATGTAGAAAAAAACAATCTCGTTGAAAAATCAGCCGACAGAGGGAGAAACTTAATTGGAGGGCTGAAGAAGTTAGGAGAGAAGTATTCCTTTATCGGAGACATCCGTGGTAGGGGTTTATTGATTGGTATGGAATTCGTCCAGGATAAAGCGACGAAGTCTCCACTTCCAAAGGTTGTCGACGTGACTAATGAAATCATTAAATTGGGAATGAAAAATGGAATCCTATTGTACCCTGCAGCAGCGGGTCTAGATGGTGTAACGGGGGCTGCAATTATCATATCTCCACCTTTAACGATATCGGAGGATGAGTGTGCAGAATTGTTAAGGAGGCTCGATATAACACTTCGGCAATTTAATGAACAGATACTACCAGGTTATCTGTCATCCTAACAAGGAAGTGAGTTAGTGTGTTAGAAAATTCATTCCAGAAAATTTGTCGTTTCGAGGATGTCCTGCATCTCTTTAAAGATAATCAGTCTGTTCTCTTTGGAGGGTTCGGTGGCATCGGTACCCCGCCGGGATTGATCAATTTAATCTTGGAGTCAGGTATTAAAAATTTAACCTTAATCGGAAATGATACTGGTTTTCCAGATATAGGGGTCGGGAAACTGGTCACACGGCGACGTGCGAAAAAAATCATTGTTTCTCATATTGGTTCTAACCCAAATGCGGGCTTATTTATGAACAACGGAGAGCTGGAAGTAGAGTTCTCACCGCAAGGGACGCTTGTCGAACGTATCCGGGCAGGTGGGATGGGTCTTGGTGGGATTTTGACCGATATTGGTCTGGAGGCCGATATAGTCCGTGACGGAAAACAAACCATAAGGATTGGTGAGAAAAATTATCTAGTGGAACCTGCGTTGACTGCAGATATCGCTATTGTTTACGCAGAAAAGGCAGATCCTTATGGAAATCTAATATTTGACAAAAGCGCTCGGAATACGAATCCGCTCGTAGCGACTGCTGGACAAATCACTATTGTCGAAGCAGTGCAAATCGTTCCACTTGGCGCTTTGAATCCGGAAGACATTATTGTACCGGGAGCATTTGTGGATTATATCATTCAATCAAAAGGAGTCGATTGGAAATGGGTTTGGGAACCAAAATCAGAAATCGATTAGCGAAACGAGCCGCAGCAGAAATAAGCAATGGCATGCTGGTCAATTTGGGAATTGGTATACCATCCCTAGTGCCGAATCATCTTTTGAATGATCACCGAGTTATGTTTCATGCTGAAAATGGGCTTGTTGGAATCGGGAGTTCTCCAGAAAAGGGGAAGGAAGATCCGCATCTCTGCAATGCTGGAGGTCTTCCCATTACCATTAGAGAAGGAGCTTCATTCTGTGACAGTACGATCGCATTTGGAATGATACGACGGGGCAGGGTGGATATTACGATTCTTGGAGCACTACAGGTAAGTGAATTAGGCGACTTGGCTAATTGGAATGTACCAGGAAAGAGGGTACCAGGGATGGGTGGGGCGATGGAACTTGCGGCAAAGGCCAAAAAGGTCATCGTTTTGATGGAGCATACCGATAAAATAGGCATGTCTAAATTAGTAAAAAAATGTACGTTACCTTTAACCGCTAAAGAATGCGTACATATGATTATCACGGAGCTTGGCGTGTTTTCTGTGACGCCCGAGGGCCTCTTACTAACTGACTTATTTGAAAATTCTAGTGTCGAGGAAGTCAGGAATCATACCGAAGCCTCGTTTACGGTCTCTAAAAATATCCATATTTTAAAAGAATGAGGGAGGAGAATGGTGATATGTATGAAGAAAAAATCAGAACTTGGTTGAACGAACATCGAACGAATGGAATTAGGCTGTTACAAAAGCTGGTGCAGGAACCGAGCAAGCGTGGGCAAGAGGGAAGTGCACAAGCTATTGTAGTTGAAAAGTGCAGACAACTTGGTCTCGAAATAGATTTATGGGAGATTGGGGATGAAAAATTAAGAAATCATCCCCATTTTTATTGTGATCGTAAGGATTTTAAAGGAAACCCCAACCTTGTTGCGATTAAAAGAGGAAGCGGCAACGGCAAATCTCTCATTTTAAATGGTCATATTGATGTGGTTCCCGAGGGAAATCATGCAGCTTGGCACGATGACCCATTTAGCGGCGTAGCAAAAGACGGAAAAGTGTTTGGGCGTGGAACGACCGATATGAAAGGTGGCAATGTTTCTTTATTATTAGCACTCGAGGCAATTGTTGAATCTGGGATACAATTGAAGGGGGATGTGATTTTCCAAAGTGTGATTGAAGAAGAAAGCGGAGGTGCAGGTACACTTGCCGCAGTCTTGCGAGGATACCAGGCTGATGGGGCAATCATTCCTGAGCCAACCAATATGAAACTATTTCCACTTCAACAAGGATCGATGTGGTTTCGGCTAATAGTCAAAGGTAAGTCGGCACATGGTGGTACAAGATATGAAGGGGTAAGTGCAATAGATAAAGCAATTGGTGTAATGATAGAAATCAAGAAGCTTGAACAAGAACGAAACGAGTCACTTCGTCATTCTCTCTATAAAAATGTAACAATTCCAATTCCGATTAATATTGGTAGTATTCAAAGTGGGAATTGGCCTTCTTCTGTGCCGGATACAGCCGTCCTAGAAGGCCGGCTAGGGATCGCTCCAACGGAAACAATGGAAGCGGCACAACGCTCGCTGATGCAGCGTATCGAGGCTCTAAACCAGACTGATTCATGGTTCAAAGAAAAGCCCATTGAATTAGAATGGTTTGGGGCTAGATGGTTGCCTGGCAGTCTTGAACTTGAGCATCCACTGATGAAAACAATAGGTGCATACTATGAAAAAGTGATGGGTGAGCAGCCGCTAGTTGAAGCTTCCCCCTGGGCGACGGATGGAGGTTATCTTTCATCAGTAGGGAAGACTCCTGTAGTTGTCTTCGGACCGGGGGAAACGAAGTTGGCTCATGATTCTAATGAATATATAGAAGTAGATAAAATGATGGACGTTGCAGAAATCATCGCTTTAACTATTATCGAATGGTGTGGAGTGGAAGAGCAATAATACATTTCTCACGGGTCTGATTCTCCAAGGGTCAGGCCTTTTGTTACAATAATTAGATTGATAGGAAAGGAGCAAGTTAGATGGAGACAGGAATTATTGAAAAAAGAATTCAAAAACCGCGTTGCACATTACATATTACAATCGACGGGTTTAATAAGAGGGTCCGGGTGGACGATTATCTCGGTCATTTTCAAGATTGCTTAGAGGAATCTTTGAAAGTGGCTGAGAACATATCAGCAGAGAAAATTATTTTTAAAACACGAAAGGAAAATGTTCAAGAATTACTAGTTCAGGGTTTTTTATATGAAGGAAGTATCGATAAGTACTTTTTAGGAAGCGATTGCTTCTTCCTTGTAAAATATAATAAGAATGAACGTAGAAATAGTGAAAACTGGGAAAAGGAGGATCAAATCCTTGCAGGTGTACAGAGTCTCGCGTTAAAAGCAGATTTAGATGTTCCGCCTGCAGCCTATCAATGTCGTAAGGTAGAGGAATCTGATGCTATTCAGCTGGCACAATTGTATGGAAAGGTGTTTGAAGTATATCCCACTCCGATGAATGATCCGGAATATGTGAAAAAGTGCATGAAAAACGGAACAGTTTTTTATATTTACGCCCATGAGGATAAAATCGTTAGTGCTGCCTCAGCAGAAATCGATGCCTTCTACCATAATGCGGAAATAACTGATTGTGCGACACTGCCCGAACACCGGCAGTACGGCTTAATGAAGCATTTGATCGCTAAACTTGAAGACCACCTTGTCTCACATGAAATTTATTGTATCTATTCAATTGCCCGATCACTGTCATTCGGTATGAATGCGGCCCTGCACCAGCATGATTACTCATACCGAGGGCGATTGGCCAATAACTGCTACATCTTCGATAAACTTGAGGACATGAATCTGTGGGTGAAAAATTATACATGAATGCTCATTTTCAGGCAGGTTTATGACAAGTTTTTGGCATTTCCTCATATATATTAAGTAAGGACGTATTAGAGGAGGTGGACCTTGCCTAGTGAATTTTTTAATACAAGTGAAGTATTAGAAGCCATACTGGAAACCATTGATGAGGGCATTCATGTTATTGATCCGAAGGGACAAACCATCTTTTATAATGGAGTGGCTGCCAATCATGATGGAATGAAAGTAGGGGAAGTACTCGGGAAACCATTACTTGAAGCCTTCCCTTCGTTAAATCACAAATCTTCTACATTACTGAGAGTTATTAAGTCTGAAAAGCCTATTTATAATTACAGTCAATCGTATGTTAATGCACATGGGAGGATCATTGAAACGTTAAATACAACGCTCCCCATATATGTAGATGGGTTTATAGTTGGTGCCATAGAAATAGCCAAGGATTATTCGAGTTTGAAGCAGTTATCTGAACGGTTAGCTGACCTAGAAAGCTCGCTCAAGACAATGAAAGGTCCTGAAAAAAAAGCGGAAGTAAATGGTGATTTATATACGTTCAACGATATTTTAACCAGTGATACTGAATTTAGAAACTTAATTTCACAAGGGAAAAAGGCTGCCCGTTCCTCTTCCTCTGTATTAGTTTATGGAGAAAGCGGTGTAGGAAAAGAACTTTTTGTTCAAAGTATCCATCAGGATTCTAACCGCAGAAAAGAGCCGTTCATCGCACAAAATTGTGCGGCCTTACCTGAAAATCTGTTAGAATCTCTATTATTCGGTACCGCTAAAGGCAGTTACACAGGTGCAGTGGATCGCCAGGGCTTATTTGAATTGGCCAATGGTGGCACCTTGTTTTTGGATGAATTGCAATCGATGCCGATTGATTTGCAGGCAAAGTTGCTGCGGGTGCTTGAAGATGGGTTTATTAGGAGGATAGGTGCCGCAAAGAATGTGCAGGTGGATGTAAGGATTATAGCAGCGATGAATATAGATCCGAAAAAGGCCGTTACCGAAAACAAGTTACGAGCTGATTTATTTTACCGATTACATGTATTAAGCTATGAACTGCCTCCGTTAAGAGAGCGCCCTGAAGATATAATACTCCTTACTAATCATTTTATCTTATTCTTTAACAAGAAATTAGGACTATCCATAGAGGGAATTGATGAGAAGACAAAGGTTTTCTTACAGAATTATCATTGGCCAGGGAATGTTAGAGAGCTTAAGCATACGATTGAATTCATGATGAATCATACGGAAAAAGATATATTGACACTTGAAGATTTGCCGCAGTTTTTAAAAAAACATCCAACTTCAATAGAAAAAATACTTCCACTGCGTCAGGCAATGATGGAAATGGAGACGAAATTGATCAACGAGGCGCTTCTTCAAACAGGAGGCAATGTCTTTCAGGCCTCGAAGCTATTGAAGATTCCACGGCAGACCCTGCAATATAAAATTAAAAAACATACTTAAATGTTTAAAAATTCGGATGTAACAAGTAATCCGGATTTTTTTATGTACATATGTAGCATTTGGTTGATTTTGGCATCCTTCTTGCATTATATACTACTATCAAGACTCAGGAGGTATTACCATGTTATTTGACTTATATAAGCCCGAGCGTGATTGGAAAGATATAGAGCTATGGAAAAATGTAACCGATGAACAATGGAACAACTGGCTGTGGCAGCTTACGAATACTATCCGAAATGTGGAGGATTTGAAAAAAGTAATAGACTTGACTCCTGATGAAGAGGAAGGTGTCAGGATCTCTACGAAAACTATCCCATTAAATATTACCCCCTATTATGCTTCGTTGATGAATAAGGATGACCCAAGGTGTCCAATCAGAATGCAATCTGTACCAATCTCAGAAGAAATGCATAAAACCAAATATGACATGGAAGACCCGCTTCATGAAGATGAAGATTCACCAGTACCGGGATTGACTCACAGATATCCTGATCGCGTCCTTTTTTTGGTGACGAATCAGTGCTCCATGTACTGCCGCTATTGTACGAGAAGACGCTTTTCAGGGCAAATAGGTATGGGCGTACCAAAAAAACAATTAGACGCTGCAATCGGCTATATTCGCGATACACCAGCAGTCCGAGATGTTCTTATTTCCGGCGGAGACGGATTATTGATTAATGACACCATCCTGGAATATATTTTAAAAAACTTAAGGGAAATCCCACACGTTGAAATAATAAGGATAGGTACAAGAGCTCCAGTTGTATTTCCTCAACGAATCACAGAAAATCTGTGTGCAATTTTAAAAAAGTATCATCCAATTTGGTTAAATACGCACTTCAATACATCAATAGAAATTACCGAAGAATCAAAGAAGGCGTGTGAGATGCTGGCAGATGCAGGTGTGCCGGTTGGCAACCAGGCTGTTATTCTAGCCGGTATAAATGATAGTGTCGCGATCATGAAAAAGCTGATGCATGACCTCGTTAAGATTCGTGTCCGTCCTTACTACATTTATCAGTGCGACCTATCAGAAGGAATTGGTCATTTCCGAGCCCCGATTTCTAAGGGGATTGAAATTATTGAAGGCTTACGCGGTCATACATCTGGGTATGCAGTCCCTACTTTTGTTGTAGATGCCCCAGGGGGTGGAGGGAAAATTACATTACAACCGAATTATATCCTTTCACAATCACCGACAAAAACAGTGCTTCGTAATTTTGAAGGAGTGATTACCACATATCCAGAACCTGAGCATTACACACCAGGACTTGCAGATGATTATTTCAAAGGGGTATACCCTGATATGGAAGAAAAAAGGTCAGATATAGGAATAGCTGGTTTGATGAACGACAAGCAATTTAATTTAGTACCTGAAGGGCTGAAGCGAATGAATCGCCGAGAAAATTACTTTACCAATCCGGAGCATGCTTCCTTAAAAAATCAACGTGAAAAGCGAGATCAGCTAAAAGAAAAGAAATTCCAGGCCCAGCAAAAAAAGAGCACTCCAAAGGGGGATGAATAGCATGGGAACTTGTCCATGGTGTGAGATAGGAAAACTTTCTTCGGTAACAGGTACGGTCTATTGGGAATTACCTGATGGAACGCGAGCCGTTGAAATTACTGAAACTCCTTCTTCCCATTGTGAGAATTGTAAAGCTCTTTTTCAGAGTGATGAAATAGTAAAAGAAATTGAAGATCAGCTATTTTTAATTGATTCGAAAAAGCTTGCAAAACAGACGACGTATGACGAGTTATTGAAGATGAAGCGGGTGTTAAAGCGGAATTATTTTGATTTTGGGAAATAACAAAATAATTAGAAGTTGCCTCATCTACTTTTTTTGGTGAGGTTTTTCTGTGCGCCCGGCGGTGCGGTCTATAGGGTGCACATCTCGAACGGTGAAGGCATTAGTAGCGGTTGCTTTCCGTGGTGACGCGGAATTCTGAAGGAAGCAAGCGGTAAATTGAGATGTATTATTTTGGAAGCCTCTTTTGGAGAGGTCTTTTGAAATTTCTTCAAAATGAAGGAAGAGGGAGTTCCTTAAACTTTTTTAGCTTTTTAGAGAACAAAGCTGAAGCATCACCGCCATCTGCGAGGGTCACAAGGAGTGTTGTTACCCCAAATAATGAAACGGTCATCGTTGAAAAACCAGCTAAGATAATAGTTGCATTAAATACAGGTGGAAAAAAAGAAAAATGATATTTATCTAGTGCCGTTACAAAAGGACTTCCTTTTCATTAAACGCCCCATTTGCATCTCCTCACATATTCAAATTCCTTTTCAAAGCAAGTAGGTATTTAGAGATTACCTGTTTCTCTGAACATTCCCCAAATGAATTCATACATATTCATCCCGCCTATAAATGTGATTGTGAGAAATTACCACTCTTAATAAACATTTTTTGGGATAACTTAGAAATGAAATCTTAATAGAAAGGATACATATATGAAAACAAAATGGGTTTTATTAGCCATTCTTTCTACCATAGTCAATGTGCTTTCTGGCTGTGAATCATTAGCGGTCTTAGATCCTAAAGGACCTCAAGCCCAAACGCAAGCCAATGTGATTTGGCTATCAATTGCGATCATGGCGGTTATTGTTATTGTTGTTTGTGCTATTTTAGTCTTTGTGTTAACGAAATACCGTGACTCTAAACTACCTAAAGATTATGAACCACCCTACATTGAAGGGAATCATGTTGTTGAATCGATTATTGTTGGGGTGCCAATTTTAATCGTCATTTTCTTCTCCGTTGTTTCTGTAATTTCCAACAATAAAGTGGAAGCCACTCCGGAAGGGTACAAAGGTCAAGATCCATTAGTTATTTACGCTTCGTCATCTGACTGGAAGTGGCATTTTAGTTATCCAGAAAACGATATCGAGACAGTAAACTACTTGTATATTCCAACAAATCGACCACTTGAATTTAAACTTTATTCATTCGGGCCTATCACGAGTTTCTGGATTCCACAACTTGGCGGTCAAAAATATGCCATGTCTAACATGGTGACCACATTACACTTAGCAGCGGACGAATCAGGGGAAATGATGGGACGAAATGCAAACTTTAGTGGGAAAGGATTCGCTGAAAATACGTTCCACGTCGAAGCGATGTCTCAAGATAAGTTTGATGAATGGGTAAAGGAAGTTAAAGAAACTGCGAAACCTATTACTGAAGTAAGATTCAATGAATTATTAAAACCGGGTCATGAGGGACAGTTAACGTTTACTGGAACTCATTTAGACTTCTCACCAGCTCCAGAAGGTGAAAATGCGGGACATCATCATGGCTCAAGTGACTCTAACGCGAATTCAAAAGGTGAACATATGGAGCATGATCACAAGTCAAGTAGTAGTAAAGAAAAATCAGCACACAATCATGAATAATTTTTTAGTCTATCTCAAGAAAAATATTTTCAGAAAGGAAACACAAAAGTATGGGTTTTTTCTCTAGATTTCTTATACCTAATCCTAGTCCCGTCATTTACTCATCAATGCTGGCCATTGGTGTTACTGTTCTCTTGATCATTGTTGGTTTAACCCACTTTAAAAAATGGTTTTATTTATGGAGTGACTGGCTTACAACAGTCGATCATAAAAAAATAGGTATTATGTATCTAATATCTGCTTTGTTGATGCTATTTCGTGGTGGGGTAGATGCTGTGATGATGCGTGCGCAACTTGCCGTACCGGATAACAAATTATTAGATTCACAGCACTATAATGAAATTTTTTCAACACACGGGGTAGTGATGATTATCTTTATGGCGATGCCGTACATTATGGCCTTAATGAATTTCGTAGTGCCATTACAAATTGGAGCCCGAGATGTAGCATTCCCACGTCTAAATGCAATAAGTTTCTGGTTATTTTTTATGGGTGCGATGCTATTCAACATCTCTTTTGTAATTGGTGGTTCGCCTGATGCAGGGTGGTCATCTTATTTCCCGCTTGCAGGTAATGAATTTAGCCCGCATGTTGGAACGAATTATTATATGATTGGTATTCAGATAGCCGGAATAGGTACATTAATGACGGGGATTAACTTTTTGACGACTATTCTTAAAATGAGAGCACCCGGTATGACATTAATGAAAATGCCAATGTTTACATGGTCTGCTTTAGTCACAAGCATTATTATCATTTTCGCATTCCCTGTATTAACAGTGGCGCTGATCATGGGAACAATGGATCGATTATTCGCAACCAAGTTTTTCACAATGACTGATGGCGGTATGGATATGCTTTGGGCTAACCTGTTCTGGGTTTGGGGACATCCTGAAGTATATATCTTAATCTTGCCTGCATTTGGTCTTTTTAGTGAGATTATCCCAACCTTTTCACGACGTAACCTATATGGCTATCGATCAATGGTTGCTTCAATGGTATTTATCTCTATATATTCATTCTTCGTTTGGACGCACCATTTCTTTACAATGGGGCAGGCAGCATATGTTAATAGTATTTTCTCGATTACAACGATGGTAATTGCTATTCCGACTGGAATCAAGATCTTTAACTGGTTGTTCACGATGTGGAAAGGTAGAATCAGATTTACCGTACCTATGCTTTATTCAATAGGTTTCATACCTCTTTTCACAATCGGTGGAGTTACCGGGGTTATGCTTGCGATGTCAGCGGCGGATTATCAATACCATAATACAATGTTTTTAGTAGCTCACTTCCACAATGTCATTATTCCGGGTGTGGTATTTGCTGTGCTTGGTGCCGGAACTTACTACTGGCCGAAAATGTTTGGTTTCATGTTGAATGAAAGGATTGGGAAATGGGCGTTCTGGTTTCTAACCATTGGTTTTTGCTTAGCATTCTTCCCTATGTATATCACTGGTTTAGATGGTCAAGCACGTCGTATATACACATACTCTGAATCGACTGGATTTGGACCATTGAATATGATTTCGTTTATCGGGGCAGCTTTTATGGCAATCAGCTTTGTATTAATCGTATATACGATTTACTATAGCATTCGCCATGCTCCAAGAGATGTTGGTGATGATCCGTGGGATGCACGTTCCCTTGAATGGGCTACTCATAATCCAGTACCAGAATATAACTTTGCTATTATTCCACAAGTGAACTCAAGGGAAACGTTTTGGGATGCTAAATATAAAGGTCATGAATTATTCAAGGGTGACTATGAAAAAATTCATATGCCCAATAACAGCGGCGTACCGTTTATCATGTCCTGTATCTTCTTTGTCTTTGGATTTGCGTTAGTATTCAGCATATGGTTTCTTGCGATTATTGGGTTAATCGGTATCTTTGTTTGCATGGCTCATCGTTCATTCGAAATAGATCATGGGCATTACATTTCTGTAGAAGAAATTAAAGAGACAGAAGCAAAATTTGGGGGTGTCAATAAATGGAAATAGATCACTCGCAACCTCTTGAATATAGTACGGAACAAAATCGTCTAAATATTTTAGGCTTCTGGATTTTCCTTGGAGCCGAAATTATGCTTTTTGCAACACTCTTTGCATCATATTTTACATTAGTTGATCGTACGGGTAACGGTCCTACTGGAGCAGAAATTTTTGAAATCACTCCAGTACTTGCTGAAACATTCTTGCTCTTAACTAGCAGTTTTGTCATCGGGCTTGGAATTCATGCCATGCGACTTGGCAACAAGAAAGCCATGTTGACATTCTTCGTAATCACTCTCCTTCTTGGATTAGGATTCTTAGGATTTGAAATTACTGAGTTCATTACCTATTATCGCGAAGGAGCTACACTGCAAACTAGTGCATTTACATCGATGCTCTTTACAACATTAGGGACACATGGAGCGCATGTTACATTAGGACTTTTCTGGGGGTTATTTATTATCCTTCAAGTGAAAAAACGCGGGTTGACACCTGAAACAGCCAATAAATCCTTCATTTTCTCTCTTTACTGGCATTTCTTAGATATCGTTTGGATCTTCATCTTCACCTTTATCTACATGAAAGGAATGACATAAACATGAAGGAATTATTCCCGGCTAAACAAGTATGGGGTTTTGTATTTTCATTGATTTTGACGTTTGTAGCTCTTTTGGTTTACTTCTTCAATATGTCAAAAGCAACAGGCATGACGATTTTTATATTGACAGCATTCATACAAGCAGCTGTTCAACTAGTTGTGTTTATGCATGCTCGTGAAACTGATGATAGCAAATCAATTTTTATGACTCTATATTGCGCTATATTCCTAGCTCTAATTACTGTCTTCGGTACAATACTATGTATGGTCTGGGGTTGGAGTTATTGATATGAAACATCTTTGAGAAACAGAAGGCGTATGATGAGTAAGTGAAGTTGAAATAGGGGCAATGAGCTATGAATAGGGAAAAGCTTATAATGCCCTATCACAATATAACTGCTGATAAATTCCAATTTTAAAAAGCGACCTTCATTTAAGTGGTACGGCTTTTGTAATTCCCTTTTAAGGTTATTTCCAACCCCAATGAGAATTCAGACTTAGCTGCTGGATCTCAACGTTTTAACATTCTCACTATTCATATTAAATAATACACTCTACTCTAATGGATTTATTGTTATTTTAGTATATGTATTTAATGTTTTGTCAGAAGTACCTCTTATGGAATCTAACTAATGAGGGGTAAAAGTAAAAAGATTCTTACATTTTCTAACGGAGAAATCGATTCTTTAGTGACAGAAACAAGCGAATTGCTGGGGGAAATAGCCACTGATAGTGCGGATTCAGATAGCCATCTAAAAAATGTTTAATAAACTATTAGGGAAAAGTACCAAAAAGAAATTTCCTATTTCTCCAGATGCAATGAAAGCTTATCAAGAACTTCATCGTGAAAATCCTACTCATGAGTTATATGTTCTTCATACTAATCGTAAGAACCCCAATATCATTGAGAAAAAAATGGGTAGGTGTAAGGTGATAGTGAAAAGATTGGATTTTTCACAGCAAATAAAAGCAATAAAATAAATAATATAGAAAAACTAACAATAGAGTTCAATTGAAAGGCAAGTAGAGATGATTATTCTGTACTTGCTGTTTAATTTATATGTACCCACTTAAAAAGTAAGTTAAACAATAGCTAAGTTCTTTTTGCTTATTAAAGTAACAGATGGTGCTAGCAAAATAACTAAGGAGTCAGTGGAACAACCGTGTGTCTATTGGCTTCTTTTCGCATGTTTTCTTTAGAATAAGACACACATCTCATACTTACAATAAAAAACGACGTCCCTACTTTTGTTGTAGATGCCCCAGGGGGTGGAGGAAAAATTACATTACAACCCAATTATATCCTTTCACAATCACCGACAAAAACAGTGCTTCGTAATTTTGAAGGAGTGATTACCACATATCCAGAACCTGAGCATTACACACCAGGACTTGCAGATGATTATTTCAAAGGGATATACCCTGATATGGAAGAAAAAAGGTCAGATATAGGAATAGCTGGTTTGATGAACGACAAGCAATTTAATTTAGTACCTGTCGGGCTGAAGAGAATGAATCGCCGAGAAAATTACGTTACCAATCCGGAGCATGCTTCCTTAAAAAATCAACGTGAAAAGCGAGATCAGCTAAAAGAAAAGAAATTCCAGGCCCAGCAAAAAAAGAGCACTCCAAAGGGGGATGAATAGCATGGAAACTTGTCCATGGTGTGAGATAGGAAAACTTTCATCGGTAACAGGTACGGTCAATTGGGAATTACCAGATGGAACGCGAGCCGTTGAAATTACTGAAACTCCTTCTTCCCATTGTGAGAATTGTAAAGCTCTTTTTCAGAGTGATGAAATAGTAAAAGAAATTGAAGATCAGCTATTTTTAATTGATTCGAAAAAGCTGGAAAAACAGACGAAGTATGAAGACCTATTGAAGATGAAGAGGTTATTGAAGCGGAACTACTTTGATTTTTCGTAGGAGAAGCGAATAGACAGGGTCGAAGAAACATATTATCTCCTACTTATATGTTTCTTCGGCTAAAACAAAACTTGGATATATCGAAAAATCTACACATAGGAGAAAAGTGATCCCAGAAACTAGTTATTTTGATTTGAAATGTATTTCAATCGATCATTAGAAGCAAAGGGTGGTTGGACTCGTAAATCAATAAAAAATATGAATCGGTTTTTTACCCGAAGACAGGTAAATCATATGACAATGTGCAGATGCTTTCCCTAAAGCGGTTGAGGATTACATATAATAAATCGATTTATAGAAAACGCTGCTGAATGTAGGTTTTTTTTTGAACAAAAAAGTTTTTCATGCATTTGGTTAAATGAATAGATGCTTAAAAGGAGGATGCCATGCATTGGTTCACTATTGTTCTTATAGGTATAGCAACTAACTTAGGCAATTTAGGGATTGGTTTAGCCTATGGAGCAAAACAAACGAAAATCCCAATTTTTTCAAACGTTATCATTGCTATTATGTCGATGATTATCACTTATATTGCAGTTGTCGCCGGTGGTACGATTATCGAATATATTTCACCTAGTAAAGCTAACCTTTTGGGAAGTCTTTTGCTATGTGCTATTGGTTTATGGACTTTATTGTCCAATCGTTTCTCTAAGCAAGAAACGTTAATAAATCCTGAATTGATTGACGAGGATAGGGATTATACAATCTCTTGTAGAGAAGCAATCACCCTTGGGTTTATCTTATCTGCAAACTGCTTAGCGAGTGGAATTGCTATTGGTGCAAATGGTATTTCGGCCATTTGGACAGTAATATCTATTGGCTTTTTCTCGATAGTAACAGTTGGAGTTGGAAGTCATCTTTGCTATTTACTTATCAAAACATTTGTTGGTAAATATTCTACATCTATTTCAGGATGGTTACTTATTATGATTGGGATATACGAGATTTTCGCTTAAAAGATATTGGCAAAGAATAAATGTAATAAAAGGTGAATATCTCTTACTTGAATACGACTCATCTACTTATTTGAAACAAATTGAGGGGAGAAATAAAATGGAAACACAATTCATAATGAGGGGATAACTGGATTAGATAGTAGACGTGATTTTATGTTTATTAACGAAAGATCTCGTTATGTTAAGGCTGTGGGGACTTCCATATATATTAGATGATTTCTTTTTTGTAAAATGTGAAACGTTCAAAACTAAAGTTGGCATAACAAATTCCTTTTCTACTAATCGCACGAATCCAATGAATCCTGCCGGCATGAAATCGAGTATTTACATTAATTCACATTGACAGCCCTTACATAAATTAATATGATGAAGTGGTTATTTGAATATGACTCTTGTTAGGTTAGGCTTGCGAAAAAATGTCCAGAGACGCTTCTATAAAAGGAAGTCTTTTTTTATGTCTCAATTCCTTATAACCTGAAGTCATCATTCACGTAAACATTCTATTTGACCTATGTTTCTGTAAAAAGCAAAATATTCATAGAGATTAAAGAGAAGGAGGAAAGTTATGAACCGTGGATAGAGACAATTGAATATAGGTCTGGGAGAGGTAGGCATTAATTGAAGAGAAATGAAAATCAGCTAGATTACATCTTGCTAGTTACTTTATTTTGTTTATTCATATACAGCTTGTTTGCTGTTTATAGTGGCTCGGGGCAATATGAAACACATGATCCTTACTATTTTGTGAAAAGACAAATAATTTGGTACATCATTGGTGTGGCTATTATGGTGGGAGTGGCGTTATTTGATTTTGAGTTGCTTGAAAGATGGGCAGCGCCCCTTTACTCGGTAGGAATAGGGTTGTTAATACTAGTACATTTTTTTGGAACGTTTAAAAATGGAGCTACAAGATGGATAAGTTTGGGTTTTTTTGAGTTGCAGCCTTCGGAGTTTATGAAAGTGTTTCTAATTTTATATTTAGCTGTAGTTTTAAAACGAGTTGCAAATCGAGCACTTTCATTTAAAGATAGTATCCCAATTACTATAAAGGTACTTTTGTTTACAATTGTTCCGTTCTATTTAATTTTGGTACAGCCTGATTTAGGGTCTGCACTAGTCATTGCAGCAATAACATTTAGTTTAATACTTGCTTCTGGAATATCTTACAAAATAGTTTTCATCTTGGTTTCTTGTTTTGTAGCGTTAATTCGCCTTCTTGTCCACTTACATAATAATTCTTATGATATTTTTTCGAAAATTATTAAGCCACATCAATTGGAGAGAATTTATGGCTGGTTAAGCCCTGATGAATATGCCTCAAGCTATGGTTATCAACTAAAACAAGCCATTTTGGGGATTGGATCAGGTCAAATGTATGGGAGTGGATTCAATCAGGGAAGCCAAGTACAAAGTGGAAGAATACCCGAGGCACACACTGATTTTATCTTTTCAGTCATTGGTGAAGAATTTGGGTTTATTGGTGCAACTATATTAATAAGCTTGTATTTTATCTTGCTTTATCGAATAACGATTATTGCATTTAGTTCCAATAATGTGTTCGGCTATTTTATTTGTACGGGGGTTATTGGGTTACTATCATTCCAAGTCTTTCAAAATATTTCTATGACAATCGGTTTAATGCCGGTTACTGGAATCGCTTTGCCATTGCTGAGTTATGGTGGAAGTGCGCTTATAACAAATATGATTGCTCTGGGATTAGTATTCAGTGTAAATAAACGTTCAAAAAAATATATGTTTAGTAAAAGTGAAATATTGTGAATTTATCATTGAAAATCCGTCCGCTACATAACATCACATTAAATGAAATATATTAGATTAACAGGGTCCAACTATGACAAAGATGAAGATTTTTTACCGTCCCCAGCTCGTATGGTTATGGGAGGAATTAGTCTGGTTAAAGTGTTGACATTTTGTCAAATTATTTATTTCCTTTGAATGAAGAAAATATTTTTAATTTATTTAAAGGGTAACGAATATTACCGATTTATCATTTCGTGAATCGGGAAGGAATCAGTCTGGTTAAAGTGTTGACATTTTGTCAAAATAGGAATAAATTGAATGTAGCGGATGTTCGGATTTATTTGAAAAGATAGTAAGTGGAATAATTAATTTAGTAACTTCTAAATAGGAGTGTTAATTGAATCAAAGAGTGCAGTGAAGTTAAAAAAACTTTGTCTTGGTGACAGAAATACATAGTAATAAACAAACTCACATGCGCTCTTTTATCTGAATTAAGTTTCTATATTGAAGGAGAAATAGAAGTGCAGTATGATTAGAAGAAATGTTAGGTTATACTCTTTTCATAAAGGGAAATAATTAGTTTACAAAACCAAGTAGGTTTTAAATAATCCTATTACTCTCTAGAAATTCTAATGCGTGCTGAAAATGTTTGTGCCTTAGTTTGAACGAATAGGATTGTAATAAATCTCATGGATCGATCATCAACGATATTCAAAAGGACTGCTTAAAATAGCTGTCGCATATTTTATCATTTCGAAAACCTCGTCTTCACGACTCTTTTTATGCTTCTTTTTGAACGGAGCTATAATAGAAAGGAAAATAGAATATGTCTGAAGGAAGAACAAATAGTAATCTCGGTTTAATGTTAAAAGATTTATTGAAGGAACGGTCATTATCAATGCGGAAACTCAGTGAGCTCACTGATATTGATACAGCTACGATTTCAAGGATTATCAATGGTAAACGGAAAGCAAGGCCTGAGCATCTACAAAAATTTGCGAGCTACCTCGGAGTTCCTTTTTCAGAGTTATTTGCTGCAGCTGGCTATGATATTGAAAAACAGCAGGATAAACCAGATTCGGATATTCATGCTTCAGTTGACAGCATTCAAACCGTCCTCGAATCTGCTAATTTATATGATAAAGACTTTTCTTTAGCAAGTGTTAAACAAAAATTAGCTAATTATGAACAATATACACAAACTGATGAGGGAAAAGAAACGATCCTTAATAGCTTTGGGGAGAAGGTTCAAAAAGTAGGTAGTATAGGTCCATTTATTAGTCATTTGAAGGAAATGTATGAGAAATTCCGCTTAAAGAATGGTACTCCAGCTGAACTCACCTTAATTGGAAGTGCGCTCATATATTTCATATTACCAGTGGATGTAATACCGGATTACACCTTTCCGATTGGTTATTTAGACGACGCTATGGCTGTACAACTGGTGATAAATTTAGTATCTATGAAAGAAAGAGGCTCAATGAAAAGCTAAATCTCCTTAAAAAGAGATTCCCTAATAAACTCAGGTAAATAATATGAAATCGAAGTGGAATGCCGAGATGGTGGCATAGCAGATACAAGAGAATAATCAATATACACACAAGTTTTAGAATTAAAAGAAATGAGTAATTTTTACGGCATCTAAAACGGTAGTAGCAGATGTTGACATTGGATTTCTAGCTTTAGAGAAGGCTTTAGTATTAAGAGAATAGTATAACCCGTTGTAAGTGATCCTTTCCTGGTTTTATAAATGCTTTTCATTGAAAATCCTCTGGTGCATAACAGGGGATTTTTTTTCATTTGAGGATTTGGTTCGGCAAAGTTATTGATGAAGAATGGAGAAAGAAGGAAATGCATTCGAATGCATTTCGATATAAAGTGAAGCGGTTTCTGGTGAAATATCGTTAATTGTCCTATAATTGTTAGGAAGAAAAGCCCATGTTGGTTTTTAAAAATGTAGACGGAAGAGAAAGTTTCCGATATATTAAAGCTGAAATCTTAGTTACTTTTTTAGGAGGGCTCGTCACATGAGACCATTTTATTTATATTTAATGAAGTTCCGACAACCGAAAGAAATTGATGCCATCACTAAATTTGCTAATCACGCTTATAACGATCACAGTTTCCCAAAGCAATCGGATGATTATAATGAAGTAAGTAGTTATTTAGAATTGAATGGCGACTATCTCGAAAGTATGACTGTATTTGATCGTGCGTGGGAACAATATGTCCAAATAGAAGAAGGACTCCAGTAGGGAGATCAGGAATAGGGAGGGTCGAAGGATGCTTAAAAGCCTTCAAACCCGAATTTTGCTTTATTCTTTACTTATAGCCAGTGTACCAGTTCTGATATTAGGAATAATTTCCTATGGGTCACAACGCTCCTTGCTTGAAAAAGAGGCAAAAAATGCCTTGAATGCAGGTGCACTTAATATCGTTAATGAAACATATAATTATTTTAACGAACGGATTAGTGATGTGAAGTTGATAAGTGCAAATTCGGTAATCATAAATCCTGACTCATCAAAAGAAGAGAAGTCTAATGAACTAAAAAAGTTCATTGGAGCAAAAGGGGAATATTACGGAGCTTTGTATTTGGATTTGGAAGGTAAAGTTATTGCAGATACATCTAATAAAATGATCGGAGCTAACCTAGCTGAGAGTATATGGTTTGAAGAAGCCGTAGACGGTAATGAATTTCTTTCTGACGTGTATAAAACACGAGCTTATTCTGAACCCATTATAACTATAAGTGCACCGGTAAATGATCGTACAGGGCAAATGATTGGTGTTGTGTCCTCGGCTTTCCGGTTAGAAAAGCTTTGGGAGATGATTGAGAGAAAAACTGTTGATATTAGCGATAAGTATCCTGTGAACATTTTCATGATTAATCAAGAAGGTATCATGATTTCCCAAAAAAATCCCCATGGTGTCAAACAGAATTCTACCTTAGAGAAAATGGGTTTAACAAAAGAAAAACTGATGGAAGCTTCTGAAACGGATAACTTGTATAGTGCAGAGAATGGAGAGAAAATATATGCTATCCAGGCTGTACAAACGATAGCCCAAACGGAAAATAAATGGTTTGTGGTTGTGGGTGCTGATAAGAAAAAAGTGTTCCAGCCTTTGAATGATCTTTTGTCACGTTATCTAACCATTTACACGATTGTATTTGTATCAATCATTATAGTGGTCTATTTATTTACAAAGACTCTTGTACGACCTGTTCAAGATCTTGTTGAAGCAACTGAGGAATTTATTGAAGGAAAAGAATTCGTCGTTTCTAACAAGAGAAGTTTTGAAGAAATGGTAAAACTGAACCTTGCTTTTCAGAGAATGATGGAAACGATAGAGGATCGTGAAAAGGAAATCGTTCGTACGGAAAAATTGAAATATGTAGGTCAGCTAGCTGCAGGGGTTGCCCATGAAATTAGAAACCCATTGACGACAATAAAGGGGTTCTTCCAACTATTGAAGAGCCAGGATTATGATAAAACTTTAATTGAAAAGTATAGTGATGTAATGCTTGATGAGGTCAATCGGGTTAATGTATTTGTGACTCAACTTCTTGATTTAGCGAAGCCTCATCAGCTTGAATGGGAGAAATTTGATCTAAAAGATTTCCTCGATGAAATTATCGATGTCTATTCTTCTTCAATTCCGAGTTCTCATGTAACATTAATTAATAGGGTGACACAATCAGTATATATTTATTCCGATCGAAACCGATTGAGGCAGGTTCTCTTGAATGTCTTGAATAATTCTTGTGAAGCATTCGATTCAAAGGGGCGGATTGAATTGAATCTTACTATCGTTCCTCAATATATAAAACTAATCATTCGTGATGATGGAATAGGAATCAGCCCCAAGAATCTAAAAAATATCGGCATGCCCTTTTATACCACGAAATTGGATGGAAATGGTCTAGGGGTAGCAATGTGCATCCAAATTATGGAGGAACTAAAAGGGAAATTCCAAATTGAAAGTACATATGGCCAAGGAACAGACGTGATCCTGACTATTCCTACAAAAAACCGTCTCATTCGATGAGACGGTTTTTATACGTAAAGAATGAATAGTGACACTAAGTGTTGATATGACCCTTTATTAAATGAGAGTACTTTTGTATCTAAATGAGCAAAATGCCCCCCTCTTTCTATTAACCTCCATGTTTGTTTGTGCATATAATTTACTAATCAAACGATAAGGACCATATTGGGGGATGTCTCTTATGGGCAAGAAAAAACAGCCGAAATTTAAATTAGGCGATACAGTCGTAATAATAATGTATGGGACAGTCGGGAAAATAACCGATGTAAAATTTCTCGATGGTGCTTATGTGTATGAAGTGAATTATAGTGAAGGTCTTTATATTGAAAAAACATTGCAATCCATAAATGAATACGAAGGAGAAATCCTTTATCAAAGAGAACAGATCGATATTGAGTATAAATATTTATTAGGTGACTTAGTCCAGGTAGATGGATATGAACAGGATTATTTCAAGATTATCGGCTATAGAACAGAAATATGGCGCTATAAGGAAAATGCCTGGGAGGATGTGATCTATGAGTTATCACGAATCTCCGACGGGGAATGGCTTGAAGCGCATGAAGAAGAATTGACCTTAATAGCCGATGCCAAACGTGCAGATGCAATAATTCGAAAATTAGGGCTGCTCCTTTCTAAAAAGAATAATGAGCTTGCTATCATTGCTAAACAAAACAACCCTGGTAAAGGTGAGCGAGAAATGACTATGACAAAAAATGAAAAAAAGGAAATGATCGATGGACTGTTAGATTTATATAATGATTACTGTAAGCTCTATGAACATTTTGGCGATGATGAATATCACCATATCATGAAAATCGCCCTTGCTAAAATAGAAAAGGCGGCAGAGGAAATTTATCCGGATCAGAAAAAAAAGCAAACAAAGTGAAAGGTATTCCACCGTTCTAAGAAGCCATTTAACTAATAACTATACAGAAGCTTTCGTTCAATATGGCAGGAATAGATACTAATTAGTGGAGGCAATTTTCATAAACAAGTAAACGCTTCATATGTTTTTCTATTATGAAATGCCTTACTGGAATATTTGTCTCTATACATTCATACACCTTTAATTAAGGGGGCGATGATTTGCGAGAAATTGAGGTTTTTATTGATACAGAAGAGATAGCGGAATTCTTCTTCCAAGAATTGATAAGACGGGGCTATCTTCCAACAGAAGCTGAAGTTGAAGATCTTGCTGACATCACATTCGAATATCTTCTTGAAAAATGCATAATTGATGAAGAAGTCGATGAGTAACCTGTCATTAGACGGTTAGCAGCTTCCTTCCCTTAATTCTAAAAATTATTTTAAAAGACGGCGGACCACCGCCGTTTTGTTTGTATTTTTATATGTATGAGCCTTAATCTAGACCTCTTAATAGATTCCAGATTTCAATCCCTTACAGGCTCTTGAAATTAAGGTTCTGTTTTCCTATCTTGAGGTTGATATGGTATAGTAGTTTTTGAATATCTTTTCAACCAAAAGTTAAGGAGGACATAGTTGTATGAGCGTACATATTGGTGCTAAAGAACATGAAATTGCGGAAACGGTCTTACTTCCTGGGGACCCGTTACGTGCAAAATACATAGCAGAAACATTTTTAGAAGATGCTAAACTATACAATGAAGTACGTAACATGTTTGGATATACAGGGACATATAAAGGGAAACGCATTTCTGTCCAAGGTACAGGTATGGGTGTTCCATCCATTTCCATTTACGTAAATGAATTAATGAATAGCTATAATGTGCAGAAGCTGATTCGTGTTGGGACTGCTGGTGCCATTCAAAAAGATGTAAAAGTTAGAGATGTAATCCTGGCAATGAGTGCTTCTACGGATTCACAAATGAACCGCCTGACATTCGGGGGAGTCGATTTTGCTCCAACAGCGAATTTCGATTTGCTAAGAAAAGCTTATGAGGCAGGTATTGCCAAAGGTTTGCAATTAAAGGTGGGGAACGTGTTTACGGCCGATCACTTTTACAACGATAACAGTGAATTAGAAAAATGGGCGAAATATCAGATTCTAGCTATAGAAATGGAATCAGCTGCCCTATACACGCTTGCTGCTAAATTTGGACGTCAAGCTCTTTCTGTTTTAACTATTTCCGATCACATTTTAACTGGTGAGGAAACGACGTCGGCGGAGCGCCAGTCAACATTTAACGAAATGATTGAGGTAGCATTAGAAGCTGCTATACAGGACTGATAATAAGATGTAAATTTACTTGCGGGTGACAAGGAATAAATGAAGCTGTACGATTATAGTTAGGATACAGACTCATTTATCCCATGGTATCCGCATTTTTGTAATTTTACAGATTATTGGCAGGGAAATATTATTATGGGTTTGGTTAAGAATTTTATATCTGATTTTACCTACGCGAAATGGTGAAAAAAGATATATATATGATCAAAAAATGTTTTTTTGATAACTAATATTTTCCGATTAGCCTGAAAGCTGATAAAATAGAGAGAAAGTTTATATCGTCATGAAGAATGAAAGTGGTGAGGCTTCAGTGGAAGAAGAAAATCAAAAACAGCCTAAAGAGGCAGGGAAATTCATAAAAATAAAGAAGTTTACGTTCATTATGGGGATTTTCTTACTCATATTTCTAACCGCAGGGATTACTACAATAGCCTTGACTTTTGGAGATAAAAAAGTAGAGTCTTTAGCACCGGATAAACATTCGGAATTTGAAAAACTGTATTCTACATACGATACGATAAAAGATAAGTACTATGAAGAGATTGATCAAGACAAGCTGGTTGACGGGGCAATTAATGGAATGATCAAATCATTGGATGACCCATACTCTACTTATATGGATAAAAAGGAAGCATCGAGTTTCCATGAGAGCATCTCTTCATCTTTTGAAGGAATCGGTGCTGAGATACAAGAGCAGGATGGAAAAATTATGGTCGTCTCACCGATAAAAGGGTCTCCAGCAGAAAAAGCAGGGGTAAAACCGAATGATATCATTTTAAGTGTGGACGGTAAGAGCCTTGAAGGATTAAGCTCTTCTGAGGCTGTCCTGAAAATCAGAGGCGAAAAAGGGACGAAAGTGGATTTATCCATCACTAGAGCAGGTAAGGCAGAACCGATTGCTCTTACGATTAAGCGGGATACCATTCCAATTGAAACAGTATATGCCGAAATGCTAGATGATGGAGTTGCCAAAATCCAAGTAACAAGTTTTTCTGAGCATACTGTTCAAGAGTTGGAAACGGCACTTAATGATATGTCCAAAAAGGATATGAAAGGCCTTATATTGGACTTGCGTGGTAACCCTGGTGGATTGCTAGACCAAGCTATAGATATGGCAAGCTTGTTTATTCCAAATGGGGAAGTAGTTCTTCAAGTTGAGGAACGCAGCGGGAAAAAAGATGTCTATAAATCCAAGAATAATGGAGAGCTGAAGGTTCCGGTAGTCGTATTGATTGATGATGGAAGTGCAAGTGCATCTGAAATTGTCGCAGCGGCTGTCAGTGAATCGGCGGATATTCCATTAATAGGTGTTAAATCATTTGGGAAAGGAACTGTGCAAACAGCCCAAGACTTCAAAGATGGATCTAACTTTAAATACACTGCAGCAAAATGGCTGACTCCTAAAGGTAATTGGATTCATAAAAAAGGGATCAAGCCGGATATTAAAGTAAATCTTCCTGATTATGCAAGTCTTCCATTTATTTCACCGGATAAGGAATTGAAAGCATCTGATTCTTCCAGTGAAGTAAAGGCAGCTGAAGAAATGCTGAAAGCAGCAGGTTATAATCCAGGTAAGATAGATGGATTCTTTGATGAAGAAACAACAAATGCGGTCAAAGAATTCCAAAAAGAACAAAAGATTAAAGAAACAGGTATTATCAAAGACGATACAACCGTGAAATTAATGCAGGTTATCCGGGAGAAAATCCTTGAAAATGATACACAAGTGAAAAAAGCAGTGGAAGTTTTAAAGAAGGAAATCAAATAATTGAGTATAAACAGCCTGTCAGCGATTATCGTTGACAGGCTGTTTATCGTTAAGTGCTAAGACTTCAATATAAGGGGGGGATATGGATACTTTTACCGATGAGGTGAGGATATGAAAGAGAAGGTACTGTTCATATGTTTAATTGTCTTAATGATGGCTGGTTGTTCATATTCTTCTGTTCCCCAATTAAATAGGAATGCAAAAACGGAAAAAAACCTTTCCAAAGAAGAGAGCCAAGAAAGTATGAAAACATTTCTATTGATTGGTTTCGATTCTCGTGGGGAGAAGGATTCTCGGGCAGATTCTGTTATACTAGCACGTTACTTTCCTGATCAGCAAAAGCTAAAACTGGCTTCTATTATGCGTGATAGTTACGTTAAAATACCGGGTTATAAATACGGATATAACAAAATAAATGCTGATTATTATTATGGTGGAAGTGAACTACTTAAGAAAACAATACATGAAAACTTTGATATTAAAGTCGATCATGTTGCAGTAATTGATTTTAAGGGATTCGTAAAGATGGTTGACCTACTTGCCCCAGAGGGTGTGGTGGTAGATGTGAATCAGGAAATTATTGATGATATGAGCATTGAAGCCAGCACCGGTGAAAATGTATTACATGGTGAGGAAATATTGAAATATGTCCGGTTCCGACATGATGATGAAAGTGATTTTGGGCGGGTCGCGCGTCAACAGGAAGTATTAGTTCAATTAAAACCGGGGTTTATAAATCAAATCTCTTCCTTTGAAGGCATGGTCGCCCTTCCTAGTATTATTGAAAAATGGATGTCCTACCTGGATACGGATATTGGGTTGAAAACGATTATGAAATTTGGCTCTAAATTTGTCTTCCAAACCCCAGATTCTGTCGAATCCTTAAGGGTTCCAGTTGAAGGAAGCTTTAAAGATGAAATATATCCCCAGTCTGGAGCAGTTTTAAAAATAGACTACACGAAAAATAAGGAGGCACTTCAAGAATTTTTTTCAAGGTAAGAAGTGCTGATTACTATTTGTTTATATCTAGTCAATGTTTTGAAAAATTAAGGTTGACTTAATATAGAATCCTTTATAAAGAACCTCGGAAGAATAGATATCATAGTTAAATGAACGAGGCGGAATCACCTATGTGATTCCGCCTCGTTTTTATTAGTTTCATCTAAAAAATGAAACTTGGTTCAATTGACAAAAAGCGGAATGTTTTTCACATAGTCTGGTGAAATGATACCGTTTTCTGTTATGATGCTCGTGATTAAATGATTCGGTGTTACGTCAAAGGCTGGATTGAATGTTTTTACATTATCCGGGGCTATCCTTACTCCCTGAATGAAGGTAATCTCGTCCCCATTCCGCTCTTCAATCGGGATGGATGTGCCAGATTCAAGGGAAAGATCGAAAGTGCTTGAAGGAGCGGCCACATAGAATGGGATACCGTAGTGATTAGCTAATATTGCCAATCCCAAAGTCCCAATTTTATTAGCAGTATCTCCGTTTGCCGCAATCCTATCAGCACCAACTATAATGCCATTGATTTGTTTATGATGAATAGTATGAGCAGCCATATTGTCAGAAATTAAAGTGACGTCCACTCCAGATTGCATTAGTTCCCAAGCAGTCAAACGTGCCCCTTGCAGGACAGGCCTTGTTTCACATGCATATACCTTTATCGGAAAGGCTCTTTCTTTCGCTAGGTGAAAGGGAGCCAAGGCTGTACCATAGCGAGCAGTGGCAATTCCCCCTGCGTTGCAATGCGTTAATATGGAATCTCCTTCAGTAAATAAGGATAAACCATGTTCTCCGATTTTTCGGCACATTTCTTCATCTTCTGTAAAGATTGCTTTTGCTTCCAATAAAAGTGCTTCTTTGGCAGTTGGGATGCTTTTGGCTGCTTGCAAAATGTTCTCCATCCTTTTTAACGCCCAAAAAAGGTTGACTGCAGTAGGTCGTGAAGAGGCTAGTTTTTCAATATGTTTAGTTACATTCTGCTTGAATTCCCCTAAATCCGTTGAACTTTCCTGATTCGCTCCAAGTGCGACACCGAATGCTGCAGTAAGACCAATAGCTGGGGCACCGCGGACCTTTAATGTCAAAATGCTGTCAAATACATCCTCAACGGAATAAAGTTTTATAAATTCTGTAATAGTAGGTAGAGCCTGTTGATTTAATAACGTTATATGAGTATCATCCCATTGAACGGGATAAGGTAAGGCTGTTGTCGTCGTCATATGCAGTTCTCCTTTTAAAGGGTTGAATAAGAAGGCAGTGTATGTTGCTTCAACGCTTCAATCACAGTTGGAACATCTAATTCTTCCCGTTTTTTAATTAAAAAAGCACCAATTTTCAATGTAGCCGTTTTGGCAGCTATTCTTGTATCTTTATCTTCAATGGCATTTAAATCTGCAACATGAGATAAGCCTATTGTTCTCCGAATCAGCTCGCAGCCAGCAAAACCGTATGCATCTCGTCTGAATTTAGTGAGCATATATGATAGATAACCATTTACTTGACGAAACGGACTTTTGTTTTGGGTATTCCATAGACTAGTATATGTCTCTTCAAAAGTATCCCAAAATTCTTGGAGATGTGTAAAAATTTCCTCCTTTCCAGCGGGATTACGTGTAACTGCCTGGAAGAGAAGGTTGGCTGTGTATTGACCAAGATCAAAACCAATTGGTCCATAAAAAGCGAATTCAGGATCAATAACTTTCGTTTCGGTAATACTTGCAAATATACTTCCCGTATGTAAATCTCCATGAAGTAAGGCTTCCTGCTCGGTTTCAAAACTTTGTTTTAGCTTAGCGACTTCAAGTATTACTTCTTGATCATTCCAAATGCTTTTGGCAGCATCCGTCAATTCTACTTCATACTCACCCGGTAGGTCTTCAAAAAAAGGATCCGTGAAAACATAAACTTCAGTAATTTTGCAGAGTTCAGGATTCGTGAAGTTTCGAGCCACTTCTTTTTTCGCAGACGGTTCTAAATGAAAATCAGATGTGTAAAATGCCGTTTTCGCAACATACTCACCAATATGTTTCGATAGTAATGGAAATTGATCGCCATCGATTAAGCCTGTTCTCGCTATTTTTAAGTGAGAAAGGTCTTCCATGATTGTGATAGCAAGCTGTTCATCTGAATAATATACTTGTGGTACAAATTTGGGACAATAGCTTTTGAAATGGATAAGTGCATTTGCTTCAATTGCAGCCCTTTTTAAAGTCAGCGGCCAACTTTCGCCAATTACCTTCGCATAAGGAACCGCTTGTTTGATTATAATTCCTTTTTTGGTGGATGTGTCTGTAATATGAAAGACATAATTTAAGTTTCCATCGCCAATCTCTTTACATTTTAAAGTGGCGTCTGTATTGACCAACCCTAGTTTTTTTGCAAGAGTTATTGCAGTTTCATTTGACAGTAATTCATAATTCGAATGGTTTAAAGTCATTCTTTTCCCCTCCAAATACTTTACATAATAATGAAAAAGCCTCTTTCATATAGAAAGAGGCAGAAGTTTTAGCTTCGGACCTCTTATCTTCCAGAAAAATTGCTTTCTGGTGGAATTAGCACCGTGCCCTGTGGATTTAGAATCCGGCGGAAACTCCGCCCCATTTCACAATGGTATTACAGTCGGTTGCTGGGCTTCATAGGGCCTTTATCCCTCAGCCTGCTCTTGATAAGAGTAAATGTATATGTTTTCTGAAATTTTAATCTTCGGGAAAATAATATCAACTTTTTAAATAGTTTGTCAATGGGTAATTTAATAATAATCCAGCCGGCGTTCTTCGAATTCAGAAATTTTGCTACGTGCCTCCGTAACTTTAGTGAATTCGGTACCTGGTTTTTTCTATCCAGTGTTTGCGAAATGAAAATTAATACTTGGTTGTCTAAAGGCTTATCAATTTGGATTTTCCATTTCATTTTTTAAAACATCTATATGTAAAAAAACACTTTACAAGACTATGATAAACATATATCATTTGTGACTAGAATTTCAAGAAATTTCAGAGAAGGTGTTTAAATGTTGCAATTCGAAAAATCCAGACAGCTTCAGGAACTACCCAAGCAGTTTTTTGCTACTCTAGTTGCAAAAGTTAAGACTATTACAGAGCAAGGTCATGATGTCATTAATTTAGGGCAGGGAAATCCTGACCAGCCGACGCCAGAGCATATCGTGAAAAAATTGCAGACTGCTGCAGAAAATACAATAAATCATAAATATTCTCCTTTCCGAGGACATCAATACTTAAAAGAAGCTGCGACTGTCTTTTATGAACGTGAATATGGTGTCAAGTTAGACCCTAATAGTGAAGTGGCTATTCTATTTGGTGGAAAGGCAGGACTTGTCGAACTTCCACAGTGTTTATTAAATCCTGGGGATACAATTCTGGTACCTGATCCAGGCTATCCTGATTATCTATCTGGTGTAGTTTTAGCCCAAGCAAAAACAGAAATCATGCCTTTGACAGAAGAAAATGATTATCTTCCGAATTATGGAGAAATACATACAGAAACCCTTGAAAAAGCCAAAATGATGTTCTTGAACTATCCGAATAATCCAACTGGAGCATCAGCAACTGTGGGTTTTTTTGAGGAAACCGTCTCGTTTGCGAAAGAACATTCAATTTGTGTGGTTCACGATTTTGCATATGGTGCGATTGGATTTGATGGGAAAAAACCGATTAGTTTCCTTCAAGCAGAGGGGGCAAAAGATGTAGGTATCGAAATATATACTCTATCTAAAACATATAATATGGCAGGGTGGAGAGTTGGCTTCGCTGTTGGAAATAAAAGTGTCATCGAAGCTCTTGAACTCTTGCAAGACCATCTTTATGTAAGTCTTTTCCCAGCAATTCAAGAAGCAGCGGCAAGTGCGTTACTGGATTCACAGAGTTGCGTAGAAGAATTAGTGAATAAATATGAAGGACGCAGAAATGTTTTTATTGATGGATTACGATCCATCGGCTGGGATGTCCAAGCTCCTAAAGCATCTTTCTTTGCATGGCTCAAGATTCCAGAAGGCTTCACCTCTGAAAGTTTTGCTGATTATTTATTAACGCATGCTCACGTAGCTGTTGCTGCCGGAAATGGATTCGGAGAATTTGGAGAAGGGTATGTTAGGGTAGGGTTACTTACTTCGGAAGAACGGCTTCAAGAAGCGGTTGAACGGATTCGCGCATTGAACATATTTGGAGAATAGGAAAAAGATTACAAGTTAGCTACCGTTAAATTATTGAAAACTTATTGACAAAGTATGGATTACCTGTCAGAATACAAAATAAATTCTTAATCTTTTGATACTTGAAGTTTAAATATATCAGCGTTTTCTTATTATGAGCAGGTGGAGGGACTAGCCCTATGAAGCCCAGCAACCGACCGTAATTCCATTGCGAAATGGGGCGGAATTCTTCGCCGGATTTTTTTGGAATCCACAAGGCACGGTGCTAATTCTTGCAGCTATTAGCTGGGAGATAAGAAGATGGCTTTTTTAAAGCCTCTTCTTTATGAAGGGGCTTTTATTGTTTCAATCATGGATTACAATCGATAAGATTCCCTTCTCCATTTATCGTGGTAACAGGAAAATGGATAGAAACCGTATAAGCTAGATATTAGAATACTGACTTCAAGACTTTACTAACGTTTAATAGGAGTGATCTGATGAGCGAGATAATCGCTACTTATTTAATTCATGATTTCAATGGTGAGCATGAGAAAAAAGCCGAGAGCATTGCTTTAGGTTTGACAGTAGGAACATGGACGGACCTGCCTCATTTGGTCCAGAAGCAGTTGGAGAAACATAAGGGGCGTGTTGTTTCCGTCACCCCTCTTTCTGAAGAAGATAGAGCAAACCGTTATTTCAATCGTAAGGTGTACCGTTCGACGATAAAAATTGCCTACCCGTCGGGGAATTTTTCTAATGACTTACCGGCTATTCTCACAACAGTATTCGGTAAATTGTCATTGGATGGGGAAATCAAGCTGATTGACTTGGATTTTGTCGGTGAGATACACAATGCTTTTCAAGGACCTCAATTTGGGATTACAGGCATAAGAGAAAAGATTAACGTATTTGACCGGCCTCTCGTGATGAGTATTTTTAAAGGGGTATTAGGACGGGATCTTTCCTTCCATAATGAGCAGCTAAAACAACAAGCATTAGGAGGAGTCGACCTGGTAAAAGATGACGAGATTCTCTTCGATCAGGAGCAGACCCCATTCATTGATAGAATAAAAACGGGCAGAAAAATTTTGAAAGAAGTCTATGAAACAACAGGCCATCGAACTTTATATGCTGTCAATCTATCAGGGAAAACATTTGAATTATTAGATAAGGCAGAGCGTGCAGCAGAAGCAGGAGCCGATGCCTTATTATTTAACGTTCATACATATGGATTGGATGTACTTCAAGCTTTGCGTGAACACGATCGTATCAATCTTCCGATTATGGCCCACCCTGCATACAGCGGAGCATTAGCGTCATCGTCATTTTATGGTGTCAGCTACTCGTTATTGCTTGGAAAATTAGTAAGACTATCAGGTGCGGATTTATCCCTATTCCCTTCACCATATGGAAATGTGGCACTTGAAAAAGAGGAAACATTAGCGATTGCTGAAGCTTTAACGAAAGATGAGCTGTCATGGAAAAAGGCTTTCCCGGTTCCTTCTGCAGGTATTCATCCCGGGATGGTTCCTAATCTAATAAAGGATTTTGGAACGGACAGCGTAATTAATGCAGGCGGTGGAATCCATGGACATCCCGACGGAGCAATGGGCGGGGCAAAGGCTTTCCGTTCTGCTGTAGAAGCTGTTCTTACAGGCAAGAAATTATCTGATGCGGCTTATGAAGAAGAAGCACTAAGCAAAGCACTTGAGTTATGGGGAGGCTTGTAAGGAATAATGAAACCGATAATTTTTTGTGATTTTGACGGAACAATTACTAACTCAGATAATATCATCTCTATCATGAAAAAATTTGCACCTCCGGGATGGGAAGAGCTAAAAGACGGTGTTCTTCAGCAAAAAATCAGCATATCTACAGGAGTTGGGGAAATGTTTTCCCTGCTTGACAGTAGCTTAAAGGACGACATTATTCAATATGTGAAGGAAACAGCAGGCATTCGCCCAGGATTCAACGAATTTGTGGATTTTACAAAACAAGCGAACATACCTTTGTATATTGTAAGCGGCGGTATGGACTTTTTTATTGAACCGCTTTTAAATGATATCTTGCCTTCAGATTGTGTTTATTGTAACAGAGCCTATTTCAATCAGGAAAAGATCTTAATTGAGTGGCCGCATATTTGTGATGAACATTGTAACAAGGATTGCGGTTGTTGTAAGCCATCCATTATGAGGGAAATTACAGAAGCAGATGATTATAAAATTGTTATTGGAGATTCGGTGACTGATTTTGAAGCGGCAAAGCAGGCTGATTTTGTTATCGCCCGTGACATACTGCTTGAGAGATGCAGAACAGAAGAGATTCCCCATCAAGGATTTGAAACGTTTTATGATGTGATGCACATTTTAAAACAGCAGATGGAGGTAAAAGCATGAAGAACCATACAAAAGAGTGGCAGGAATTAGCGGAAATTAAGGCTGAACTTGCCGAACGGGATTGGTTTATGGGGACGAGTGGGAATTTATCCATTCGCGAGACTAAAAGCAGTTCCTTTTATATTACGGCAAGTGGTAAGGATAAACGGAAGCAAACAGATGCGGACTTTTTACTAGTAGACCTAAAAGGAATTCCAGTTGAGAAAACAGAGCTAAGGCCATCTGCGGAAACTCAGCTTCATACAGTGATTTACGAGAGAACCAATGCGAACTGTGTACTTCATGTTCATACAGTAGAAAATAATGTGATTTCTGAATTATATGGAGATGAAGGGGAAGTGACTTTCCGTAATCATGAAATTATTAAAGCGACAGGGCGATGGAATGAAGAGGCAGAGCTGAGGATTCCAATAATCTACAATCACGTTGACATCCCTCTGTTAACTGAAAAGTTCAAGCCTCATGTCGAAGAAGACTCAGGAGCCGTGCTTATTCGCAATCACGGGATCACTGTTTGGGGGAAAAGTGGACTTGAAGCAAAAAAAATTCTAGAAGCATGTGAATTTTTGTTTCAATACCAACTGTTGCTAAATCAGCAACAGGCATTATCTACAGGTTCGGTAAGATAAAAACTCAAAGAGGAGGAATAGGTAATGGCTACAATTAGATTCCATGAAACAAATGAGGTTATTGAAAACAGTGAACAGGTAAAAAAATTTTTAGAAACACAAGGCGTTATATACGAACAATGGGATATTTCGAAATTACCGTCTCATCTGGTAGAAAAATATGATCTAACTGAAGCCGAAAAAGATGCAATTCTTGTAACATTCAAATCAGAAATTGAAGAGATTTCTGAAAGGCGCGGATATAAAGCACATGATATCATCACACTATCCGATGCTAACCCAAACTTGGATCAAATGCTTGAAAACTTTAAGCAGGAACATCATCATGAAGATGATGAAGTACGTTTTATAGCCGGTGGAACTAGTATCTTTGCTATTGAAGGCAGTGAACAAAAATGGTTTGATGTACGACTGAATCCTGGAGATTTGATTAGTGTACCAGAATCGACGCGTCATTATTTCACGTTAGCAGAAGATAGAAAAACTGTAGCTGTCCGGATCTTCGTAACAGCAGCAGGTTGGGTTCCAATTTACGAAAAAGACGAAGTTCAAGCATAAATCAATCGAGAAAAACCAGCTTTCAGGCTGGTTTTTTTATGTGGCCTTGGCGAGTGCTTTAAAAGGGCAAGTATGATAAAATTTAACGGAATTAAATTTAGCTGGACTATAGGAGCAGATACGAATGAAAACAACCGAAGTGTACATATTAGGAGGTTTTCTCGGCAGCGGGAAAACGACGCTTCTTCGAAATATATTAAAGCAGGAAAGTGAAGCGGGTAGAAAAGTGGCCGTGCTATTAAATGAGCTCGGCAGTGTATCAGTAGACAGCGGTTTGATTGGTGATGACGTACCTCTGAAGGAGCTGTTTGACGGTTGTATCTGTTGTACAATTCAGGATAAGCTCGAGGTTCAGCTGCATGAATTGTTGACGGAAAATGATTTAGACGCCGTTTATATTGAAACAACAGGTGCTGCACATCCAGTTGAAGTGCTTGATGGAATTATGTCACCGCTATTCGCGAAAAACCTGGAATATAAAGGGATTATAACAGTCGTTGACTTGTTGAGGTGGCGCGACCGAGATGAGCTTTCTCCACAGCTTCGCCGGTTGCTTGCTGAGCAAATCCATCATGCGGATTTCATTTTATTAAACAAAGCGGATCTAGTAAGCGAAATGGAGGCTGCCCAGCTTATTTATTCCATTCAAGGGCTGAATCCTGAAGCTGTAAGTTTATTGACAGAGTATGCAGCCGTTTCCTTGATATCTCTGCAACATATGCAAAGGAAACAGCCTAAAGTCCATCAAAAACTTGGTGTCCACAGCCATTTACATTTAACGGCCATTGTTCATACTTTTGAAGGGACAGTGGCACAAACCGACTTTGAAGATTGGCTTAGGGCACTTCCAGAAACGGTCTATCGAATGAAAGGATACATTTCTTTCACACATTCACAGTACCCACATTTATTTCAATACTCTTACGGAATGCCAATGTATATGAATGAAATGATAAAAATGCCATTAAATATCGTAATTATCGGTGAAAAATTGGATAAAGAAATGATGATCAGTCAGTTAAAAGCTTTGGAAGTAAAAGCAGGCCATTAATCGTTTACCGCCAATTAAAGACGGGAAAAGAAAGGTAACTTTCTGTTCAAGGAGGCGGTATAAGGTGCCATGGAATAAAAACGAGTACCCTGATTCAATGAAAAATCTTGATAAAGATGTCCGGGAAAAAGCAATTCAGATTGCGAATGCCTTACTCAATGAAGGCTATGAGGACGGAAAAGCTATTCCAATTGCCATTGACCGGGCCAAAATGGCTGCCGGAAAAGATTGAAAAATGGTCAGACCCCATTAATCGGGTCTGACCATTTTAATTGCTGCAGCCCACCAAAGGCTGCAAATGTTTTCTCATCTTCAATTAACCCACATGCAGCACATTGCACACGAACTTCAGGACCATTATAAGCTAGATGGAATGGCTGAAGAGAATCATTCGAGTATTGTTCAATAATCTCACCGGATTGCGGATCCTTTTTAACAGGTGTTGGTATTTGCTGAATGAGATTGAAGCGAGATTTATTTGTCCTGCAATTTGGACAGCGGTATACTTGAGACATTATACTCACTCCTTTTTTGAATTTTTAAAAGTGAAATCGTAATATAAATGATAGTCTTTACGAAAATGATTCTTAATATGTATAAATTAGTAATGGATGGAAGGGATAATTTTATGAAAGAAACGGTCATGAATGAAGCATTATTGGAAGCGTATATTAGTGTCTGGAATAATCGGAAGATAACGAATGGGGAAGGGGGAAAAGTGCTAACAGAACTTATTCGTCGTGAACTTTTAGATGAGAATGCCCATCCTCGTGCCCGAAAACCAATACTTGAAAAGTTTTACCTCAGTATTAAACGGGTGATGGAATCTTCGCTTTCTGATGAGAAAAAGAACGCAATCGTTATGGTCTATGTCACGGAACTGGAAAGGCTCTCCTCTTCGAAGTAAATATAACAAGTGAATGTTAGCTAATATTCTTTTTTGCTTCATACTTTTTTCACAACTCATTGTTAAAATTTTTAAAAAATAGATATTTAATGAATAAGGAGCCTAAAATATGAAGTGGGGTGCTGCGCTTTTGTTTGCCGTCATACTACTTAGTGGGTGTAATAGCAGTGATACATATACAAAAATAAACAAAGATAAATCTTTTTTGGCGACCGTCAATATCAAGGATACGTCCCTGACATTCATAGATGAAAACTATCAACCTTTTGCCAATTGGGATATTTCAGAACCGATTACCGGAGCATTACTCCTAGCGGATAAAGATACTATACTTCTTTATGGAAAAGAGATGGAGAAAATCCAGGTGTTTTCATTATCAGCTGGAAAATTGATAAATAGCTGGGAAATAGGGAAAGGAATTGTCAATATGCAGTTGCTACATGATGGAAAAACCATCGTAGCAGTTAATCAGTCGAATCATTCCATCTATTTTTTAAATGATAAAGGTGAGGAGCAGGATATAGTCAAGGTTGGGAAAAGCCCCTTGACCGTTCTTCAAGGAGAGAAAGCGAATCGCTTATATGTAATTAACTTTGGCGATACCAAATGTTCGGTGATCAATCTTAAAACGAAAAAGGTTGATATGGAATTCCCGATACATAGTTCTTCCACTGGTACCTTAATAAGGGAAGAAAAGGATGAAATTTGGATAGGAGGCCATGGAGTTGGGGACCAAGTAGAAGAAAATCTCTATATATATTCGGCCAAAACGGGAGAGTTAAAGGAAAAGTTGAAGGCTCCGACTATGCCGATTAAGTTCATTGAGAATGATGAAGGGATTTTTATCCTCAGTCATGGTACAAGCTCCTTATATAAATTGAATGATCAATATGAAGAAGTGAAAAGCAGAGTGGTCGGTGTCAATCCTTTTGAAATGGCGAACTTTAAACAAGATGTGATTGTGGCGGGATATGATAGTGATGAAGTGTATGTAATGGATGCTGAAACAGTCGATATTAAGAAAACCATTAAAGTCGGTGAAGGTCCATTTCAATTGATGTTGAGGGAGTAGATAACATGCACGTTTACACCATTTTAGTCGTTGATGATGAAGAAGATATGCGTAATTTAGTTGAAATGTATTTACTTAACTCAGGGTATCGATGCCTTCAAGCTGCAAATGGTAACGAAGCTATAAGTCTGGTTGAAAAAAATGATGTCGATTTAATCCTTTTGGATATCATGATGCCAGAAATGGACGGTTTTACTGTCTGTGAAAAAATCCGCACAAATTCGGATGTTCCTGTTATTTTTGTCAGTGCGAAAGGTGAAGAATGGGATAAGGTAAAAGGGTTGAAGCTCGGTGGGGACGATTACATTGTAAAGCCATATAATCCGGGTGAACTCGTAGCAAGGGTGGAAGCGGTATTAAGAAGAACAGGGAAAACGTCATTGAATGAAGAAAATCAAAATTCCGTCCGATTCGGTAAAATCAATTTAAACCTCCAGTCTAGAACGGTTCTACTAGATGGGAAGCCAATCAATTTGACCTTGAAAGAGTTTGAATTGCTTCTATTTCTTATGCGCCATAAAAATCAGGCACTCAGCCGTGAACAACTACTTGATAATGTATGGAGCGGAGAATATGGAGGATCTTTACGTACAGTCGATACCCATATCAAAACGCTTCGGATGAAATTGAGGGCAGCCGATTATATTCAAACGGTCTGGGGAATTGGTTATAAGATCGAGGAAAAAAATGATTAATAAGTGGTCATCACTCTCCTTTAAATTATGGCTAACTATCATCACAGCGATTATTCTATCAGTGTTGTTCGCTTACTCTCTTTCTCAATATTATTATAAAAATTTGTATGTGGAAAAGCTGAAAACAGATCTAGTAAATGAAGCTTCCTTGCTTGGAGCGGACTATTTCGGAGGCGAGATCAGTGATGACTTCAAACAAAAGGTTGAATGGTTTAACAGTAAAAATGACAGCGAGGTCTTTGTCGTAAATAATCCAAGAGAATTAAGTGCCTGCCTGCCCTTTGAAATCAATTATGACACCCTCATTTCTGCAGAAGAACGACAAATGCTCTTAGATGGAAAGGTTGTTGAAAAAGAGGGCTATGAGAAAAGGTTTGAAAAGAACATCGTAGCAGCGATCATTCCCTTGATTGATGACGACCGCCTCGAAGGTATCATCTATACATATATTCCTGTAGACTCGATTACTGATTTATTTAAGGAATTTGCTGTAAAATGGGTGGCAGCCGTTCTCTTATTCTTAATCGTTTCCATTTTATTAACAACAAAATGGTTGAAAAAGCTAGTCAGTCCGATTAAGGAAATCGAGACAGCTGCCCATCGTGTCACAGAGGGAGATTATGACATACAGATTCAGGTAAGGAGTCATGATGAAATAGGGAATCTAGCACATGCTTTTAATGAAATGGCTAAATCCATACATTTAGAGGAAGAAAGAAAAAAAGAGTTTCTCGAAAATGTTGCCCATGAACTCCGGACGCCGCTGAGTTACGTGAAGGGTTACACGCAGGCTATATTGGATGGTGTTGTGAAAAATGAGGAAGAAGAACAAAAATATCTTCAACTCATTTCTAGGGAAGCACTTAGGCTACAGAGGCTTGTAGGAGATTTGATGGACTTATCTAAATTGGACAGTGATCAATTTACTTTAAATAAAACTCCGATTGCCTATGCGCAATTCATTGAAGATGTACTTGCCAAATATGAACCGATATTAAAAGAAAAGCAGCTTTGTTTACAGCTTGAACTAGATCCGGACCCAATTATAATAGGAGATGAAGGAAGGATAGAACAAATCCTTCATAATGTCTTTGATAACGCCATTAAGTATACGAATCCAGATGGATTCATCAAAATCACTTTAAGACAGTATAAAGAAGATTGCGAGCTCATAGTCACTGACACAGGCAATGGGATTCCTGCAGCCGATCTACCTTATGTCATGAATCGCTTTTATCGAGTAAACAAAGCACGAAGCCGATTTGATGGTGGATCGGGGCTGGGACTTTCCATCGTGAAAAAATTGGTTGAACTACAAAATGGTAAAATTGAAATAGAAAGCCGGGAACATACAGGTACAAAAGTCAGCATTGTGCTTCCTACCATAAAAGAAGATTGGACTTCATAAAAAGGGGAATCGTTTCATGATAAAAAAGATAATGTTATTATGTACAGCTTTAATCTTGTTGGCAGGATGTGGCAAGGAAGAGGAAATTCCGAAAATGCTAAATGTCGAGTTAACAGTCGATCCTATAAAAGGAGAAATAAATGAGCCGGTAAAGTTTCAGGCAAAAGTGACGTATGGGGAGGAAGAAGTGACGGATGCGGATGATGTCAGTTTTGAAACATGGCTTGCAAATAGTGATGACCATGACAAAACGGCAGTAAAACATAAAGGAAAGGGTATCTATGAATTGGAAAAAACCTTTGATAAAGAAGGAACCTATTATGTTTATGCTCATGTAACAGCAAGGAATATGCACAACATGCCTAAAGAGGAATTCGTCATAGGTAAACCAAGCCAGCGTGAAGAAAACGGCGGCAAAAAGAAAATGGACGAGATGAATAAGGAAGAAAAGAAATAATAATTTTACTGTTAAAGTTAAAACAATTCGGGGTTTACCCGGATTGTTTTTATTTTTGGAAAAATGAAGGATTTTAAAAGAGTTATAGGATATATGAAATTTGAATTCTCATGATTTAAAAAAGCATACAGAAAAATAACGAAAATCATATTTAAATCGAAAAATTTGTAACATAAAAGTAAAGAAAGTCATACTAGTGGGGTTGGCAATGAGATGTCAACTAAAAGTTATTAGTATTCCATGGAAATGGTTCTATGTAACTACCATTGACAAGGATTGTCTGGAAAAATATGAGTATATATACTAGATAGCAAAACATAGATATAGAAAGCTTTTTTGCTTGCTTTCGATGAAACTTGGATAATAAATTTTTCACATTCGTTACCTGTAAAGCATTTGGAAATAGATGGTGCCTATATTACAAAAAACGCATGTTATGATGAGTTCAGAAAGAAAACACCAATGAACTTTACAGGAGGAATTACGAATGAAAAAGAAAATGTTTATGTCAGCAGCAGCAGCAGCAGCTATTATATTCACAGGAGTTGGCGTTAACCAAGCAGAAGCAGCAAACTGTGATACTGTTAAACAAGTAACATATAAATCTATTAATCAAGAAGATATGCAACAAGTCCTTAACCAATATTTAAATAAATACAACATAACATTACCTGCTTCACAATCCTTACAAGTTCAACAACCAGCTCAACAACCAGCTCAACAACCAGCTCAACAACCAGCTCAACAACCAGCTCAACAACCAGCTCAAAAACCTGCTGGAACAACGAATGCAAAACCTGTAGCAACACCTGAAAAAACTACTGATGAAAAAACAGAGACAAGCTCTGAATTAAGCGCTTTTGAACAACAAGTGGTTAAATTAACTAACGCAGAGCGTGCAAAACAAGGTTTGGCAGCTCTTAAAATAGATACAGAATTGAGCAAGGTTGCTCGTTTGAAATCTCAAGATATGAAAGACAAAAATTACTTTGATCACAATAGCCCAACTTACGGCTCTCCATTTGATATGATGAAAAAATTCGGAATCAGCTACACATCAGCTGGGGAAAATATCGCACAAGGTCAAAAAACACCTGAAGAAGTAGTTGAAGCTTGGATGAACAGCCAAGGACATCGTGAAAACATCATGAACTCAAGCTTTACTCATATCGGAGTAGGCTACGTAGAATCTGGTAACTACTGGACTCAACAGTTCATCGGAAAATAATAAGAATGATAGATTAATAGAAGAGTGTACCCTAATAGGGGTACACTCTTTTTTGAAGTGAACCCAAAAAGTTAGACACTTTTTTTTATTAGGCAGCCTTAAGGGGGGCATTTTGGATAGTCATGAAAAAAAGGAAATACGATTGAAGTGGATGAATCAAAACTATAGTACATTTACATATTAAAGATTAACAACATCACCTCAAGTTTTAATACTTCCATTTTAAAACAAATAAGACTGTAGGCAAAAGATGTTCTATCTAAATTTTATAACAAAGTTGATTGGAACGGGTGTGCGAGACTCCTGCGGGAAAAGCGCGTCTAGGGGAGACCCCGCAGGCGCAAGCTGAGGAGGCTCCCGGACCGCCCGCGGAAAGCGAGTGCCCTACGTTCCAATCAACGTTCAAATTGTACAAGCCATAAAAAAACTGTAGGCAAACTCGATTTTCATCGAGTTTGTCTACAGTCTGAGACCACTATAATTGGTCTCTTTTTTTCTAATTGTAGAGCGTCTTAAGGTAACGTCGTTTTGTATTGTTCCATTAAATCTCCGGCATACAAGCTTGTTATCATTAAGATAATGGCTAATCCTATATATAGTGAAAACCAAACCACTTTTGTTTTTAGGTTAGACGAATAATAAGATTGTTCTTTCTCCATTATTTTCGTTTGTTCTTGTACTTCATTAAAGAATCGCGCAACGATTAGTTCATACTTGCTAATGTCTTCGAAGTCAGTAGGTCCATACTGATAATCACTTTCAGATTGCGCAGCCTCGATTAATGACCGATATATCTCTTCTTTTCTCTCATTCATTTGTCTTTCTTTTAGCTTGTTATCTTCGAAAAGTGGAATATGCCACGTCTTCGCTTTGTTAAGCTTTTCATTCAGCTGGTTTAATTCCAGATTCCAAACATTAAACAAGCGAATTTTTTCTTCTTCCGAAGCACCCGCATATCGTTCTAACTGTTCTAAACCAAATTGATTGAATTCTATTACGCTAGCTCTTTGGCTTCTAGTAATCTCGCTGCGGAATTCCTTCCACCATTTACTTATACCGAATAATAGGAACAGAATTAATAGGGGATTAGGATGGAAGAACATGTAAACAACCATGCCGATAATTCCTAGAACCCAAATCTTTGTAGAAATGACACCGACTATACGCCCACCGTCTAGTGGATGAACGGGCATTAGATTAAATAGATTAATCATTGCTCCTAGTGTAATCACCAATAGCCAAAATGGATTATCTGTCATCATGAATAGTGGTATGGCTGGTAGAAAAGCCAGGGTGCCTAATAAAGGACCTCCATAAGCCAGATACGCCTCTTCATTCGCATTTTTTGGTTCTTCTTTGAGAGAAATAAGAGCTCCTACAAACGGTATGAAAATAGCTTTTGAGGTTTTAATTCCTTTTCTTTTAGCAGCAAGTAAATGACCCATTTCATGAATGTAAATTAAATAAACAAGAGCTACAGCAAATTTCCAACCGTACACCAGGGCATATGCTCCTAATGAGATAAATATAGAAATTAACGACCCTAGTTTAGCTATTTTAAGTATAGCTAAGAGCCATTTCATTTTTCCAAGCAATAATAAACCGATTGCTCCAAAACTAAACCAAGATGTTTTCGGTTTTGATTGTTTCAAAAATATGTACCCCCTAAAATAAAACACTTTGTTAAATAACTGTTTATTAAAGTAAAAAATAGAACTTTAATCCTCTTTATTATACTCTCAATTACTTCTATTAGCTTGTTTTCTTGTTTTATTTCACTTTTTGTATAAAGTCGTTGAAATACATAGGATAGTGAAGGGCTTTGATTCTCCAATGAATTGCATCAATTCCGCGGATAATTGAGTCGATACCGCTATTAATAACATCATTTTTACAAATAATTGCATCAACACAAAAGAAGGAACCGCACTTAATCATTAGTGGGGCTCCATTAAGGCCAAATTAAATTTCTGAAACATCTATTTCCGAATACTGGGTATTGTAACTTTTCTGCAGACGGATTTCCAATGTTGATTCTTTGAATTGTGCGGATGCTCCTTTCTTCTTTACGAGAGCAGGCAATGTAATTATATGTCGGTCCGACGCTTCTGGGATTCCCTCAATGATGGATTGATTAGATGTATGGTAAAGTTTCATTTTTTTTAGCCATGCTTCATCTTCTATGGGAATTCTTACAAAGACAAATAAATGGGTTTCAAATACCTCGGCATGTAATGGGTGTTCTGTTCTGGTATTTTCTTTTTTTGAGCTAGTATCGTTTTGTTGCATCATTCCTTGCATATTGTCGGGGATAACCTGCGAAAATACCTTTTCAATCAACGACTGTACATCATTTTGCTGCATATTTTTCATGAAGTCCTTTTGGTTTGAATTATTTTTTAAAGAAAAAAGTGAATTCCATGGAAACATGTTGAATTCCTCTCTCCTGCAATCAACTGACAGGGTTATTTCTGTTATTTTATGCATGTTGAAGCCTAGATGTTCATTCTCATATTTGCTAAATTATAGAAAATGAATCAAACTTATGTATAATTAAGTAAAATCCATTAGATAAAGAGGTAGAGCCTGTGGATGATAAAGTAGCTTTTATAACTGGAGGAGCAACGGGAATTGGCAAGAGAATCGCCTATTCACTTGCAAATAATGGAGTGTCTATTATCATTACGTATCGAAAAAGTAAAAAAGCAGCTTTAGCATTGGTGACTGAATTGCAGGAAAGGTACCATGTTAAGGCGCTGGCGATTGAAGGTGATGCTTCAAGTGAGAAAGATTGCAAGCAGGTAGCAGAATTGATCATAGAGGACTTTGGACATGTTGATATGTTCATTCATAATGCTGGGCCATATATGCATGAACGTAGGCCTATGACCGAATATAGCAGTGATGAGTGGAATTACATTATGAACGGTAATCTAAATGGTTTTTTCTATTTTGCCAAGGAAATTATTCCTCATATGCGCAAAAGAAGTTGGGGTAGAATCATTACATTAGGGTTTGACCGTTGTGATACGGCACCAGGTTGGATTTATCGTTCCGCTTTTGCTGCAGCCAAAAGCGGATTGACTTCCTTAACGAGAACTTTAGCTGTTGAAGAAGCAACAAATGGAATCACCGTGAATATGGTCTGTCCCGGCGATATTATTGATGAATGGAAGGAAGAAGAGATAATAGTTGCAAAAGGACAAAAGGATGTAACTGTTCCAATTGGCAGACCAGGGACGGGAGAAGATTTAGCCCGGGTCATCACGTTCTTATGTGATGAACAATCCGATTTTATTACCGGAAGCATCATTCCGGTCACAGGCGGAAAAGATGTTTTGGGTAAAATTTACAAGGCTTAGCGTTTGATTTGATTATTAAAATGGAAAAAGGTGAGTCCGTTCATTCGGCCTCACCCTTTTTTAAACCATTTTTTTATATTTTACTTGCTGTATATACCTTAAACGCGCTGCCAAACCTATAGCTCCAAGAGCCAAACCAGAAATTAAGCCAATCCAATATCCGAAGGCTCCCATATCTGTATATTTTGCAAATAAAAAACCGATAGGGAGCCCTAGAATCCAATAGGATACGAGAGACATAGCAAAGGTAACATTTACATCTTTATATCCCCGTAGTATTCCTTGTATTGGTGCCTGGAGGGCATCTGAAATCTGAAAGAAGATGGCATATATTAAAAAATGTGATGTCAGCATCATTACATTATGGTCTTTTGTATAAGCCGAAGCGACGGGTTCACGGAAGAGAAATAGAATGGCCGACAAAACAAGCGACATCATTAATGCCATGGTTATCCCAATCCAGCTGTATTCTTTGGCATCTTTGTATCGAGCTGCCCCAATTTCAAATCCAATTACAATCGTCAATGCCATTGATATACTTAGCGGTATCATATAAAGTAATGATGCAAAATTCATCGCAATCTGGTGCGAAGCAATTGTCACAGTATCATATTTACTCATCAAAAGGGTAACGGCTGAGAAAATGCTTGTTTCAAAAAAGATAGCCAGCCCGATAGGCACCCCAATTATTAATAGTGCACGCCACTCTTTCCAGGAAATCCGGAAAAACTCACGGAAAACTTTATAGGTCGAAAATGGGTTGATTTTCACCACAACAAGGATGGCAATCAGGGCAATTAACCAATAAGTAATTGCTGTTGCATACCCTGAACCAACGCCGCCAAGTTCGGGGAATCCAAACTTTCCGTATATTAACAGGTAATTAAATATGACGTTAATTGGCAGTGCACCTAAGGTTATTATCATAGAAATTCTAGTTTGGCCAAGTGCATCTATGAAGGCTCTCAAAGCATTATATACGAATAAAGGAATAATCCCGATTGAAAGGGCGATCAAATAGTCATGGGCTACCCGGTGGACAGTATCTTCAAGATTCATTGCATTTAATATGGGGTTCAAAGCAATCGCCCCAATGATTAAAATGACTAAAGCTAAAGCGACAGCTAAATAAACTGCCTGCATTACTGAATAGGAAACGAATTTCGACTGCTTTGAACCGACGAGCTGTGAGACCACTGGCGTTAAGGCAATCAAAATCCCGCTCAACCCCGTATAAACAGGTGTCCAAAGTGAACTGCCGATTGAAACGCCAGCAACGTCCTCTGTACTGTACTGTCCCGACATCATCACATCAAAAAATGTCATGGCATAAAGGCCAATTTGAGTGATCAGAATGGGTATTAATATATAAAATAATAGGCGAATCTTTTGTGATTTTGAATAAGTCTGATTCATCGATGTACCTCAATATCAATTTTTGAAATTTTTCACACAATGGAAGAATTATATCACATAAGCTAGTGATGGTTTAAACTTTTATTTGATACTAAAAAAGACTTACCGTAATACGGCAAGTCTTTTTTCAGTCGCGCATGGATTCAAAATCATTCATGTCCGCAAGTGACTCTTTTTGAAGGATGAATGCTTGTGAAGGGATTGCAATTTGAACGTCTTCTTTTTCAAGTATCTCCATTATTTGAAAGTTAACATCTTCTTTGAGTGAAAGATATCCCCCAAAATCTGTTGCATTTGAGAAGAAATAAAGATAGAGATTGAAACCAGTATGACTAAACTCGTCAAATTTCACAAGAATCGTTTCTGGGTGTATTTCTGGGTGGTCAATGAGCATATCTTCTATTCTCTTAATGACGTTTTCCAACTTATCTTTTGGTGTTGTGAAATTTATACCTAGATGAAAAGCAATCTGCCTTTTGCCCATTTTTGACCAGTTGATGATAGGTTCATTCGAAAGGTTAGCATTTGGGACAGTAACTAAAGCTTGGGCAAAAGTCCGTACTTTGGTACTTCGAAATGTGATATCTTCAATGGTTCCTTCCACGCTTGGGGTTTTGATCCAATCACCAATTGTAAAAGGTTTTTCGGTTACGATTACAATTCCACCAAAGAAATTGCTGACGGTATCCTTAGCGGCAAGTGCAAAGGCTAATCCTCCTAAGCCAAGACCAGCAACAAATCCATCGACATTAAATCCCCATTCTTCCGCAATGATTGAGGCTCCAAAAGCTATAATGATTAATTTTATGATTTTTGTAAAGAACGGCATGACAATTTGATCGACTTCCAGTCCGAATTTACTTACTAATTTCGGAAATAGGATGGTTAAGATCGAACTGATATTGAAAACCGTCCAAAATAATAAGAAGACGAAGAATGATCTGTATATATGCTTCTTGAATTCTGCTGACGGGAAGTCAAGCGGTAAATAGTGCAGTGAAATAATCATACCGATTAAAACGATGAGCCATCTTACCGGTTGTTCTATTGCAAGCATTAAGTTAGCAGCAATTTCGACCTTGCGTTTTTTTGCAACCCGTAGAAAGAATTTGAATATATAGGTGGTAAACACTTTCCGAAGCAAAAGGAAAATTAGAAAAATACCTATTGAAATTCCTAATTTGATCCATGCCTCAATTCCATCAAATTGATGAAGAGATTCAGAAACTTCTTGCAATGTATTACTCCTCCAATGTATCTTGTAGTATTGTAGAATACTAAGATTATAATATATTCATGATGAAAAAGGAAAAATAATCGATGATTACATAATTATTACGGTTCACTGAATACTTTTTCAAGTTATTAATGTTAGGGATATATGGTAATATGGATGCAAAGTGATTTTTTAAGTTTGGAAGGTGGAAATATTGACTAAGAAAATAGTATTTACCGGAGGCGGCTCAGCCGGTCACGTGTCTGTTAATACAGCAATTATCCCGGAATTTTTAGAGCATGATTGGGATATTACTTATATTGGTTCAAAAAAAGGTATAGAAAAAAATATTATCGAAAAGGAATTTCCTGAAATTCGTTATGAAACGATTTCAGTCGGGAAATTCCGACGCTACCTATCAGCGGAAAACCTGAAAGATCCGTTCCGAGTCATTAAAGGTATTTTTGATGCACGAAAAATTTTAAAAAAGACAAAGCCCGATTTCATATTTTCAAAAGGCGGGTTCGTATCTGTACCGGTCGTATTGGCGGGTAGGATGCTGAGAATCCCGATTGCCATACATGAATCGGACTATACACCTGGCCTGGCTAATAAAATTGCAATGCCACTTGCATCGAAAATTTTCACCACGTTCCAGGAGACAGAAAAGGATTTGCCAAAAGAGAAGGCCATGTATCTTGGTGCTGTATTACGGGATGGGATTTTTTCTGGAAACGCTTCGAGTGGAAAGGCATTTTGTGGTTTTACGAACAGCAAGCCAGTGTTACTCGTTATGGGTGGCAGCCTTGGAGCTGTAAAAATCAATAAATTGATTACTGAAAACCTTGAAGCATTATTAAAGGACTACCAGATTATTCATATTTGTGGAAAAGGGAATGTCCAAACGGAATTGAAACAAAGAGGGTATGCTCCTTTTGAATATGTCCATGAAGAATTATTTGACCTTTTAGCGGCGGCTGATGTCGTTGTTTCAAGGGCTGGTTCAAATTCAATCTTTGAATTCCTTGGTCTGCAAAAGCCAATGTTGCTCATTCCGCTAAGTGCCAATGCATCTCGTGGTGATCAAATTTTAAATGCTTCAAGCTTTGAAAAACAAGGTTTTTGTAAAGTCATTCAAGAAGAAGATTTAAATGATCAAACCTTTAATAGCACATTAGCTGATTTAGTGAATAAATCAGATGAGTATCAAGCGAAAATGCGTCAAAAGCGCCCATTCAAAACGGCGGCTGAAATGTATGAATTATTAATTGATGTAATGAAAGCAAAAAAATAAGTATCAATTCCCTCTTCAAAGCATATCTTTTTCGAACAGAGGAGGGGGAGAATGGCTTATAAATATTCCAAAGGATGGTTCGTTCAGCAATTAAAAGATGCAGAAATAAGATACCATCCAATAGAGCGAAGAAAGCTGGAGCTTTATAAAACCCATATTTTGCGACGTTTATACTACGACCTGCAAAAAGAGAAACCATAAAAGAACCGTAACGTCTAGTACGTTGCGGTTCTTTTTTCTAAACGAAGTTAACTTTTTGAGAGGAGATTAGTAACCTAAATAAAATAGTGAAAAGTCAATAATAGTCCGAAACCAGAATTAATAATAAAGAAGCTGACTCTTTTAGGGGATTTCAAACTAGAGGTTCGGCTTCTTTTTTGTATGAAAAATAATCCTTGGATATAGACCCTATATTCAGCAAAAGATAAACCTCAATCATAAATAGTAAATAATTGCTGGTGCCTATAAAATACATAAGTTCGTAGTTTAAAACATGACAAAGATTAATTCCAAATCCTCACTAAATATCGCTTTGAAGTTTTGTGGAGTAGCAGGAATCAGTAATGATAACAATAGTGCTACGTATCTTCAATCATGGTTAAATAAAGGCCTTGAATGATTATAAAAAGATGATAGTGACAGTAAGAAAGCAACAAGTCTTGAGATTAGGAATCTAATTTAAGTAGTAATTTACCATATAAGGTAATTAACTTTTTTATTAAGATAAGTGTCTTTCAGTAATGTAAGAGAGAGTAGAAATAAACCAAATTAGGCTTTTAATCCATATAGCCCAAAACAAGAAAGGAATAAATTTAGTTAATGGATAGTGAATAATATTGACCCATATAATGTTGAAGAAATTAGCCGCAAGACTAGTAAAAGAGAAAATGATGACTTCCCATTCTCTGTATCCGTGGATACTACTGCCTATTCGGTTCTCAAATTATATCAGGATGCAATACCAGCACAATAATAGAGAAGGGGAATAAAAGGTTATTTTTTGATTACATTTTTTTAGTTAACATAACGTTTTTTTATTAACATAACAGGTAAAAATCAATGATTTAAAAATAATTGATCTTGATATGAATCGTTGGCGGTAGGAGCTTTTTCTTATTGTGTGATTCTTCCTAATATTCTTTCAAATGAGTGAAAAACCTCTTAAAACAAAATGGGAGATTAATTGAACCGACAATAGTGGCAATAGCTGCTATTTTCTCTGACGTTTTTGAACCACCGTATTTTTTCATAAAATAACTGTTTGTAATTAAATCTGCCGCGATTAAAACAGCACTTAATATAGCCATACTGATCCAGAACCATATGGATAACTCATTCGGATTAATGAGAAACTGATAAACAACAAATCCTCCCCATATGACCACAACCGAAGGAATAATAGGATAGAAAATCCCTACAAAACTTAATACAAATAAGAGGATTGTTAATCCCCACCATAATAATTCCAATGTCCAAACCTATTTTCTTTTTGATACTTGATTTATGTTTTTTCTTAAATAACGATAACCTTAATTTTCCTTTTTAAAATCACTTGAGCTATAGTGATGTCAGTTTGAATTTTTTCATTCAATAATGAATTGAGAACCTTTTACATACTATCCCTCTTTTCTTGATTATGTATCTTATACGAAATAACAAAAACAAAAGATTCATTTTTTCAAACTTTGATTGTAGCGTGATTTTTCACCATCTATCGAAGGTTTTTACCTCCTGATTGTTAAGGCTGCAGTCTACGGCCAAGGCGTTTTAAGCCCTTAATGGTTTGTCTTTACCCTCTTGTTTGGATCCATCTTCTAGGTACATTTTTACTGCTGTTAATTTAAACCTCTATTGAGTATTTTTATACTGTTACCCTTGTTTGGCCATAAGAAAATCCCCCTTAGATAAACAGTACGGTCCTTTTTAAACACTGTCTACTTAAGAGGGATAATATCAAGGGGGGAGTCTGCCAAAATCAAAGAGAATTCTCCCATAAACTGTTTGGATTAGCTTCTTAATCTTCAGATTCGAAAAAAATGTATGTTTTTGCACCAGAACCTTTTTTTCTGTTCTTTTTATTAGGAAGTCGGCATTAGAATTATTTTTTCAAAGCAGGAATGGTTTAGCGAGTGGGAATTTTCTGAAAAGTTATTGAATTCTATCAAAAACTCATTTATACTCATTATATGATAATTAATAATCACTTATCAAATAATGATAATGAATAAGTGGTTTAGATTATGATAATCAATTGAATGAAAAAGGAGTTGTAGTGGATGTCTCAAACGATAATGATTCATGATTTAATCGAGGCTATTAAAGATGAAGTGATTGGGTGGCGAAGATATTTACATAAGTATCCGGAGCTATCTTTTCAGGAAGAAAAAACAGCACAATTTGTTTATGAAACGCTACAAACTTTTGGTGATTTGGAAATTTCACGTCCGACAAAAACGAGTATAATGGCTCGTTTGATTGGTCAGCAACCTGGGAAGGTTATTGCACTGCGGGCCGATATGGATGCGCTTCCAATTGAAGAAGAGAATAATTTTGAATTTGTGTCACGGTATCCAGGCGTGATGCATGGTTGCGGACATGACGGTCATACAGCGATGCTGCTTGGTGTGGCAAAGATTCTTACACAGTTAAAGGATCAAATTAAAGGGGAAGTGCGCTTTTTATTTCAACATGCGGAGGAACTACCTCCCGGCGGCGCCCAAGAGATGGTGGAAGCTGGTGTTCTTGATGGAGTGGATATGATTATCGGCGCTCATCTTTCGTCGAATCTTCCTTTGGGGAAAATTGGTTTGAGTTACGGTCCAGCGATGGCTGGAGCTGATACGTTTAAAATTACCGTGGTGGGTAAAGGGGGACACGCCTCACAGCCCGAACTAGCCATTGATCCTATCACAATTGGGACTCAGGTTGTATCAAATCTCCAGCACATTGTTTCGAGGTATCAGGATGCTCAGGAAACGCTTGTGATTTCAGTGACTCAATTTCATGGGGGAAGCGCGATTAATGTAATTCCAAGTAAGGTCACTATTGGCGGATCTGTTCGAAGCTTTAATCTGGGAATCAGGGAAAATATTCCAAATTTTATCAAACGTATACTAAAAGGGATTACAGAAGCACATGGAGCTACTTATGAATTTGATTATCAGTTCGGTTATGCTCCGACCATTAATGATGAAGAGATAACAAGATTGATGGACGAAACCGTCTGTGAACTATTTGGTGAAGAAAGTCGAGAGATTATAAAGCCGATTATGGCAAGTGAAGACTTCTCTGCCTATCAAAAAGTAGTTCCAGGATCTTATATTCAAATAGGGGCTGGTAATGAAGAAAAAGGGATTATCTACCCACACCATCACCCACGTTTTGCCATTGATGAAGATGCATTAGAAATTGGTGTGGAATTGTTTGTTCAATCTTCTTTTAGATTATTAGAGACGGGAAATAAATAAAAACGATGCATGAAAACTTAATCTACTTCTAAACAAAATTAGGTAAGCAAAGGGGTGTGAAAAAATGATACATGAACCTGTCGTAGCAGCCATGATTATCTTGGCATTAATCGCTGTAGGAGAAATTATTTCAGTGTTCACAAGAGCAAGGGTTTCGATGTTCCTAGTCGCCATAATTGGTTACCTTTTGTTAATTTGGATGGGAATTATACCAGAGAGTCTTATCGGAGATTCTAAATTTGTTGAAGTTGGTGTCGTATTAGGAACAGCTCCAATCATTATTCATATGGGGACGTTGATCCCTCTCAAAGCTATTCGTAGTCAGTGGAAGGCCGTGAGTATTTCTTTGATGGGAATTATCTTTGGTGCAGGTCTAATTCTTCTTTTGATTCCAATAGTGTATGACTATAAAACCGCCATTGCAGGAATTGGGCCACTAACCGGAGGAATGATTGCTTTTCTTGTGACCTCGGAAGGGCTAAAAGAAGTAGGCTTGGCAAGTCTGGTGACAATATCGGCTTTAATATTTTCACTGCAATCTCTGTTTGGTATGCCTCTTTCTGCGAATTTGTTACGTCGATATGCATTAAAGTTTCGGAATGCGGTAGATGCCGGAACCTATACAGCTTCCACGTTGGAAGTGAGAGTAGAAAATGTTATCGATACAGAAAAAGTAGAGGAACGAAATGCCACTTGGATTCCGGAAAAATATCAAACCAATCTTGTTCTTCTTTTCCAGCTATTTATCGGTGGTGCAATTGCTGTGGTTCTAGATCAATTTACCGGCATACCATATAGTTTGTGGGCTTTGGCTCTTGGGATTGGTGGGAAATTAATCGGTTTTTATCCAGACCGTGTTATGGAGCGTGCTAATGCTTTCACAGTTGGGATGGCTGGACTCGTATTTTTGATTATTGCCGCTATGAATGAGATTACATTTGGTATCTTTATTAGTTATCTTCCTGAAACTTTTTTGATTATATTTGTCGGAATTTTCGGTATTTTCATCGGTGGACTTTTAGCTTCAAAATTGTTTAAATGGGATCCTTTAAAAGGTATTCCTGTTGCACTGACAGCTTTAGGCGGCTTCCCCGGTGATTACCTTGTTTGTGAGGAAATCAGTAGAAGCGTGGGCAGGAATAAAGAGGAAGAAAAAATGATATTAGATGAAATATTGAGCCCAATGTTAATCGGTGGATTTACAACTGTAACAATAGGCTCAGTCGTCATTGCTAGTATATTAATAAAAACATTGTAAACAACCGATCAAAAGGCAGTGGTTATAACAAAGCTATTAATCAAAAAGAATTCATCCCTTAAACTGATTGGATTTGCTTTTTAATCTTAAAATCTGAAAGAAATGAATGGCTCTGTGTTTCGAATGAATGTTTTTGTACCAGACCACTTTTTCTGTTCATTTTATTAGGAAGTCGGCATAAGAATCATTTTTTTTAGCAGAATGGTAGAAAAAATTTTCTGAAAAGTGATTGAATTCATTTGAATAACCATTTATAATCACATAATAATAAGTGATAATCATTTATCATTATATGATAAATAGTAAAGGGTAGTTTGAATTATGCTAATCTATAGGAGGAGATTGGAGAGCTAATGAAATGATTTTATTTCAAAGCAAATTTATAGATGAAAGAAGGATTTTTAAATAATGAGTGCTGAAAAAACATTGGAAATATTAGATCTATTTGATTTTGAAACAAGGTCCTTAACCGTCCCGCAAATTGCTGATAAATTAGAGCAACCGCAAAGCACAGTATATAGACATTTACGTTTGCTTAAAGAAAAAGGCTATATCATGGAGACGAACGGGGGCTATTATAAATTAAGTTATAAGTTCCTTAAGTTTGCAAAAATTGTAAGATTGGACACGAATATATCTGTAATTTCACAGCCGGCAATGAGACAGTTGACTCAAGATACAGGTGAAACTTCCATTTTGTTGATCTCTTCTAATCTTCAAGCGGTTTGTTTAGAAACTGTCCCTTCTGGTCATCCAATTAAAGTGTCTTCTGAACAAGGACAAATTATACCTTTATACGGAGGGGCTTCTTCTAAAGCATTGCTTGCTTATTTGGATCAAGAAATTTTGTATCAATTATTTCATCAAGGTTTGGTTCAAAAACATACAGATCATACGATTATTGATTTAGAGGAATTGGAAAAAAACTTAGAGGAAGTTCGCTCAAAAGGGTATGCGTTTTCAGATAGCGAAATTGATGAAGGAGTTGTCAGTTACGGGGTTCCAGTTTATGACAGTGGTGATCAAGTCATTGCGTCTTTAAGTATTGCAGGACCTCGTGAAAGAATGTTAAAAAAAGACGAAAAACAGCTTATTACTGATTTAATGAAAGCAGTAGAAGATATACAAAAACATTTATAGCGGAGGGGAGAAACATGAAGACGTTTGATGTAGTAGTGCGTGGGAAATTGGTATTGGAAGAAGAAGTTATCAATGGAGAAATAGGTGTCAAGGACGGAAAAGTAGAGATTATCAGCAAAAATACAACCCATCTTCAAGGGGGAAAAATGCTTGATTTCGGAAACGCTTACGTCTTCCCAGGTACAATTGATGTGCACGTTCATTGTTTCAGCAATCCAAATGAAGGTTTTATTTCAACGAGTACTTCAGCAGCTGCCGGTGGCATAACGACCTTTTTGGATATGCCGTATGATTTACCGAATCCTGTGAATAATGTGGAACAATTCGAAAAGAAAGTAAAGAAACTTGAAGAAGAAGCGATAGTAGATATTTGTTTATGGGGAACGATTTCTAAAAAAGGAGGCACAGATCAAATAATCCCATTAGCAGAAGCAGGTGCGGTCGCTTTTAAAATGTCAACATTTGAAACAGACGCATACCGTTTTCCAAGAATCCCGGATCCTGAAATTATGAAAGCGATGGATCTGATTAAAGAAACAGGATTAAGAGCTGCCTTTCACTCGGAAAATGATGAAATTATTGTCGATTTAATCGAGGAGTATCAAAGAGAGAACAAAGTATATCCGAGTGCTCACATGGAGACGCGTCCACCAGTAACGGAAACAAGTGCCGTTCTAAAGCTATTGGAATTTGCGTACTGGACAGGAGTAAAGCTTCATATAGTCCATGTAAGCCATCCTCGTACAATCGAATTAATTCAGCTGTTTAAAAAGCAAGGTGTACAAGTGACGAGTGAGACTTGTTATCCATATTTATTGCTGGATGTACATGATTTAGAGAAATTTGGGCCAAGAGCGAAGAATAATCCACCATTACGAAAGCCTGATGAAGTAAAAGGTCTATGGGATCAACTTAAAGCACAGAACATTGAGTTAATATCATCTGATCATGCACCATGGGGACCAGAACATAAAGATCGCGGCAAAGACAACATCTTTTTATCTGCATCAGGATTGCCGGGTGTTGAAATTATGACACCCTTAATGTTTGATAGTACAGTTGCAAAAGGAATATTAACTCCTATCGAATTTGCTAAATTAATGTCCACCCATCCTGCTGAAGTTTTCCAAATCCCTAGGAAAGGAAAGGTCGCAGTAGGCTACGATGCTGACTTTGCTGTAATTGATCCAGAAGCCATATGGGTTATTGATGAGACCAAGTTCCGCTCCTATTCGAAAATGTCCCCATTCCATGGAAAAGAAATCAAAGGGAAGATCATCCAAACCATCGTTCGCGGCAAAACTGTCTTTGACGGAAATGCTGTTAGTGTAAAACCAGGGTTTGGTCAATTTGTTCCGGGTTCAGCTGCTAAAGAGAATGTAGTTGGGAGGAAATAATCTTGTCAAGCCACAAATTTGAGAAGATGTTATATCACCTTCCGAATATATTTCTAATTCTACAAATGAGAGGAATATTCCCTTTCAGGGGAGTTTAAATAGCCTTTCCCTAAATAAGAGCTTGTTAACAAATATAAAAATATGAAAAACATGAAATGAGTGAGAAAGCAGTGTATCGAATCATTGAATCGACACTGAATTTGGAAACGCTTACTATGTTCAATGAATGGGCTATTATTCATTGATGGGGAGGAAAGAAGATGACAAAACTTCAAATTAATATTGACCGTTTAAAGCATAATTTACTGGAAGTCGGTCAGATTGCAAATAGCGGGGAAAAAGGGTATACACGTCTTGCTTATTCCAAAGAGGAAAAGGCAGCAATCGAATGGCTAAAACAAAAAATGATCAATCTGTCGTTATCCGTAAAGCAGGACCGATTAGGAAATACATTCGGCAGATTAGGAGATGTAGATCAACCGGCGATCTGTTTTGGTTCACATCTTGATACCGTTCCAGAAGGCGGACTTTATGATGGAGCGCTGGGCGTCATTGTGGGCTTGGAATGTATTCAAACGCTTATCGAATCCGGGTATAACCCTGAAATTCCATTAGAGCTAGCAACATTTGTCGGCGAGGAAGCAAATCCACTCGGCGGAACCTTTGGGAGCCGCGCCGTAGCTGGTCTTGTAAAACACTCGAACAAGTTTGAGAAAAAGCTGCAATCATTGAATTTCACTTGGGATGATGTTGTTTCGGTAATAAAAAAACCAACTGATTACCATTGTTATCTTGAGCTTCATATTGAACAGGGTGCTTTACTTGAAACTATTGATAAAAAAGTGGGGATCGTAACCTCTATTGCAGGAATATTAAGATTATCGGTTCGTGTCAATGGAAAAGCAAGCCACTCTGGAACCACACCGATGAAGATGCGAAAAGATGCGTTGCTAGATGCAGCAAAGCTCATTCAGACCGTTAACAATATTGCAATAGACGCAGGTGGCAATATTGTAGCAACAGTGGGCGAAATCACTGCTTCTCCTAACCTGGCAAATGTTGTGCCAGGTCAAGTCGAACTAATGATTGAAATTCGTGGCAGCAATTGGGAAGAGATGAAAACAGTAGAAGAAAAAATTAGAAAATGGATGCTCGAAAATATCGACGCAGAAGTAGCCATTGCAGTAGAAAAGCAACCAAATGCATTAACAGAATCGATCCAAAAATGTATTGAAGAGGTATGTAAATCCCGAAATACTGCTTATAAATACATGTTTAGCGGTGCGAATCACGATGCTAATTCATTAACTTCTATTACGGATGTAGGTATGATATTTGTTCCGAGCAAAGCGGGATTAAGTCACCACCCTGATGAATTTACATCATGGTCAGATATTGAAATTGGAGCAAATGTTATGTTGGAAACATTACTGAAGCTGTCTAAGAAGTATGAGAAAGTCAATATGGCTGTTGAAAAATCATAAATTCACTGACGATTTCTAAAACGTTTCTTTTTTTATAAGAAACTCATATGGCGGCGCTTCTCGCTGCCACCTTCTAATACGAAAACCCTAAACTCAAAATAGAGTCTAACTCATTTACTCTAGTGTTTAGGATTCAAATGTTATCCCTGATGTCGAAAAGGCACTTGGCAGTAACATATCAGATTATGCGCTAGAAAAAGAATAAAGAATAAAGAATAAAACAAAACTGTATATTGGAGGTTTGTAGAAAATGAGTGATGTTAATTTAAAGACAACCCCCGATAAAAAAAATAGGAAAAAGATATTTAATATTAATAGTTTTCCTAACGGATTTGTTATCCTATTTACAATAATAGTGAGTGTAGGGCTCTTAACTTATCTTGTTCCAGCAGGTGAATACCAAAGTATCGAAGTCGATGGTCAAGAAAGAATCGACCCAAATAGTTTTCAATATATTGAGCAAACACCTGTAGCTCTTTTTGATATATTCAAGGCCATTCCTAATGGAATAAACCAAGCTACAATGCTAATTATTATGATTATATTAATAGGTGCGGCTATTCGGATTTTTGATGGTACAGGGGCTATCAAAGGAGCAATATTCAGATTATCAAATGTAATAGGAAAAGAAAAAAGTGAATATGTATTGGCATCTCTCATGATTTTCTTCGGTTGTTTGGGAGCCTTTCCTGGTATGTTGGAGGGAGTTATACCCTTTGCACCACTTTGTATTGGTATTGCGTTATCACTCGGTTATGACGTGATTGTAGGTATTTCGATTGCCTTTATTTCGGTTGTAGTAGGATGGACAGCAGGTCCTTCCAATCCATGGACAGTTGGAATTGGTCACACATTAGCTGGCCTACCTATGTTTTCAGGCTTTGCTTATCGCTTTATTGTTTTTATCGTTCTTATGGCAGTATCTATATTCTATGTTTTACAATATGCAAAAAAAGTTAAAAAAGACCCTACTAAAAGTATCGTATATGAAACTCATATAAAAAGTAATAGTTATGCAGAACTTGGAGTAGATGGAGATATTCCATTTACAACGAGACACAAGGGAATTCTATTAACCTTTATTTTAACAATAGCATTCATTTTATACGGAACTTTCAATTGGGAATGGGGATTAGTAGAAATGTCCACCACATATTTACTAGGTGGAATTATTGGAGGGATTATTGCAGGTTATACAATGAACAAGATTGCTGACGAATTATTAGAAGGGGGTAAAACAATTTTTGTAGCAGCAATGGCAATAGGTTTGGCAAGAGCCATTTTAGTACTTTTGGAACAAGGTCATATCGTTGATACAGTTATTCACTTAATGGCTGCAATCTTAGATGGATTACCGACTATGGTTACTGCTGTAGCAATGTTCATCGTACAAACATTTATTAATTTCTTTATACCTTCAGGTAGTGGACAAGCTATGGCAACACTTCCAATTCTCATACCTATAGCTGATATGGTAGGGGTAAGTAGGCAATTAGCTATTTTAACCTTTCAATTTGGAGATGGACTTTCCAACCTGATTTATCCTACTGTAGGAGCATTGATTGCTTTTATCGCATTCGCAAAGGTATCATTTAATCAATGGATAAGATTTATCATGCCTTATATGTGTTTAATTTGGGCCACGTCCGTTGGTTTAGTTATAATTGCAGTATTTATTGGATTTTAACCCGAGTTATCCCTTTTTGTTTGTCTAAAATAGATGTTAAATAAAACCATAGGATATAGATTCGGAGAAAAACAGAGATGAGGGATAAAAATGAAAATTATAGTGGGGATTTCTGGAGCAACTGGTGCGATATACGGTATAAGATTGCTTGAGGCTTTAAAAAACGTAGATGTAGAAACACATCTAATAATCAGTGAATGGGCAGAAACAACTATCAAACTTGAAACCGACCACGATCTTGAGTATGTTAAAAATCTCGCCACCTATACATATTCTAATTCAAATCAAGCAGCACTACTTTCAAGTGGCTCATTTATCACAGATGGAATGATTGTTGCACCATGTAGTATGAAATCCATTGCATCAATACGTCATGGGCTAGCAGATAACTTATTAACGAGAGCAGCAGACGTTGTATTAAAGGAAAAAAGAAAATTAATTTTAATTCCCCGTGAATCGCCATTAAATCAAATACATTTAGAAAACATGTTGGCTCTTGCCAAAATGGGTGTTTCTATAAGCCCACCAATGCCTGCATTTTATAATAAACCATCTACAGTGGATGATATAGTGAATCATACCATCACACGTATACTAGATCAGCTGGGAATTGAAAATAACTTATCTAAGCGCTGGTTACAATGAAATATCTATTAAGGAAATTGTACTAGGAATGAAATAAAGGAGGAACATTATATTGAATACTATAGGACAAGACATGCGCGATGCACTTCAATCATTAACAGAAATAGGAAGAGTTACAAAAGTAAATGGACAAGTAGATGTGAATTTTGAATTAGCAGCAGTTCTAGCACAATGTCCAGGTCGATCGGCTGTTATTTTTGAAAATGTTAAAGACCATACTGTAAAAGCAGTCGGCAATTTAGTTGATCGAGAAAACTTTGCGAGAGCGTGCGGGATTGAGAATACATTAGAGGCATCATTAAACTATATTAAGAATGGTATTGAAAACCCACTTGCACCAGTGTTAGTAGAGAATGCCCCTTGTCGTGAGGTTATTAAAACAGAAAATATAGATATTCTAAGAGATCTACCTATCACAACGTTCTTCGAGAAAGAGGCTGGGCATTATATAACAGCAGGGGTTGTCGTTGCAAAGGATCCAGAAACAGGTAAAAGAAATGTGTCGATGAATCGTTTACTCGTTTTGGGGCCTGATAAATTGATGATAGGTATGTCACCTAGTCACCATCTATATCGTTTATTAGAAAAAGCACGTAATCTAGGGAAAACACTTGAAGTGTCAATATCTATTGGAAATCATCCTGCTGTTTTGGTTGCTGCAAACGCATATGTTAATTTAGGTTATGATGAATTTGAAATTGCTGGTGGCATGTTTAACGAACCACTACAGCTATCCCCAGGTGTAATCGTTGATGTTGAGGCCCCAAAAGGGTCAGAAATTGTAATAGAAGCTGAATTTATTCCAGATGAACTACATCAAGAAGGGCTAGTATCGGAGTTTCATGGAATGTATGTTGATTATGGAAAAAGCCCTGTTCTACGCGTTAAAGCAATAACTCATCGTCACAATCCTTATTATCAGGTTATTTTACCTGGAAGGTATCATGAGCACTTTCTCATTGGTGCGATGGCAATAGAAACAACAGCATTTCTTAAAATAAGAGAAGCTGTACCTAGTGTTAAAGAGGCAATTATTACAGAAGGTGGAATGGGGCGCTGCCATTTAGTAGTTTCACTTTCCAATCCAAAGCCAGGTGAGGGGCAAAAAGCAGCATTTGCAGCATTTGCACATTGTAATTTGGTTAAACAGGTCATTGTTGTGAATGATGATATCAACGTCAATGATCCGGTTGACGTCGAATGGGCTATTGCTGCAAGAATGAAGGCACATAGGGATATTTTCACGATTCAAGGAGTTCGAGCTGACCGTGCAGAAGCAGTAGTCGAAGATGGGACAGTTACAAAAATAGGCATTATTGCGTTGCTTGAAGAAACAGCACTTCCAAAGGCGGAAATTCCTAACGATGTAATGGACAAGGTTAAATCACAATGGGATACCTATCAAGTAAAGCTTTAAGTGCAAACTGTAAGATATTCAAAGAAGACATAGAAAATAAGTATATTTATATATAAATAGAGAGGGAAAAAATATATTCGCAAATAGGTGGTTTGAGCAGAGGTATCCCTGAAGTCAATGTAGGATAAAGGGTAAGTATCAAACTCATATAATATTCTGCTCTGCCTCCTGAAAAAACAAGGATGTGTTTATAAGATGATTCATTTAGAAAAACATCATGGAAGAATTCATATCATATTGGATGCTTATAACATGGGAGACGATCTTGTTGTCATGATCTCAGGAGGAGATCGGCCCCATTTAGGAACGATTACCGCTGGGGACAGGCTTGAACCAATACAGACCGTTCAACTTCAGAATCACAAGGAGTTTTACATCACTGAAGAGATAGCTATTCTACTTAGAAAGGAATTTCCAGGAAATTTCGCTATTTGCTGCGGAACACATTTAGATCAGATAACCAAGGAAGAAGTTAAATTACTTACGGATCTAAGTGTGGAACTGGGGATAGAATTAATAAATGAAATAAGGAAAGGATATATTTAAGGTGCTTGTCAACACCTGAACAATCTTGTTTCTTGGAAATGTTACACAGGAGAGTTCCTGTACGTAAAAATTTATGGAATCCACACTGGATTCCTATTTTTGTGATAAAAAATCAATTTTAATATTAAAGAGAATGTCTCTTGGTTCAGGGAGAAAACAATGAAAGGTAAGCACATACGTTATAGGAGTAATTAATCTTTAGCTTCCAGGTATTCCTTTTCTCTTTTATGTAGAATGGTAGGTATCTCTATAAGTGAGTACTATACTTGGTATTATTAATAGCTCAAGAGAGTTACATGTTTCATTTGATTGTTTCTCAAAATCAGAACCCATTTATCGAGGAAGAGGTACGAAAAGTGATTGAGAATGCTTGTACTTTAACAGTCCAAAACGCCTATTTACCAAGTGGTACAGGGAATGATGCAAATCATCTTGCAAGAATTCCGATTGAGATGATTTTGTTCCAATATAAGGATGGAAGAAGTCATTGCCCTGAGGAATAGACAGCATATGAGGATGTAGCTCTAGGTGTTGAAGATTTAGGGAGAACTTTAGTAGTTTTTGATCATCAATATGTTTAAGCACCGTTAATGTTGTTGTTACTGTGTATTTCTAAATTTAGGGGGATTATTAATTGAAAATAGATAGAGAACGATTATGGTGTAATTTGATGAAATTGGGAAATGTAGGTAGAACAGAACAGGGTGGAGTTACCCGTCTTTCTTTTACAAAACAAGAAAAAGAAGCAAAAGAATTTTTAATTAAACTAATGAATCAAACAAATTTAGAGATTCATGAAGATGCAATGGGTAACCTCTATGGTAGAAAAGAAGGGATATATAAAAATGAACCAGTAGTATTAATCGGATCTCACATAGATACAGTTATTAATGGTGGTATTTTTGATGGAGCTGCAGGAGTACTTGCGGGTATTGAAATAGTACAAACATTGAATGATCAAGGTATAACGACAAAATATCCTATAGAAATTGTTGCATTTACTGATGAGGAAGGGACAAGGTTTTCATCAGGAATGCTAGGTAGTAGGGCTGTTGTTGGTGACTTGACTTTACAAGAATTAAAACAGAATAGTGACCATTCTGGAAAAACGATAGCAATGGTCATGAAAGAAAATGGATATAACGAAAAGCTCATAAAAAATGCTAAAAGGTCTGCTTCTGAGATAAAAGCATATTTAGAGCTTCATATTGAACAAGGAAAGGTTCTTGAAAATGAAGATATCCCTGTTGGAATCGTTTCAGGAATAGCAGGTCTTACCTGGTTAAAAGTATCGTTAAAAGGGGAGTTAGGACATGCAGGAACAACCCCAATGCCCCTTAGAAAAGATCCTCTAGCAGCTATGGCAAAAATTATTACTTATTGTGAAGAGGTAGCATTACAACAACACCATACAGTCATAACGGCAGGAAATATACTGGTTAATCATGGTGGAATTAATGTCATAGCTAATGACGTTAAAGTGATATTTGATATCAGAGATTTATCTGGTGAAAATTTACAACTAATTGAAAAGTTAATAAGAATGTATATCGATAAATTATGTGTTGAGCGAAACATACAATATGATATAGAAATACTTGAACATCACGAGCCTTCCCTCTGCTCATCATATATCAACCATAATTTAGAAATTGCATGTAATAAGTTAAATATTAAACCAAAATATTTAATGAGCGGTGCTGCACATGACGCCATGGTAATGTCTAAAATTACAGATATAGGGATGATTTTGGTTAGAACAAAAGAAGGAGTAAGTCATCATCCTAGCGAATGGGCAAGCAAAGAGGATATTGCCATAGGGACGGAGCTTTTATACAATACTATATTACAATTAGAATAGTATGGATTTTCAATAGAATTTTATATTCATGGCGATGGTAAATAAAACACGAAAGGTTGCTTTCGGTTATGAAACATCTGGTTCTGGTGCAAATATGATTTGTTAGAGACATAGAACCTCTTTTACTGGTAGCCCAGGAGTTGGGATTGTTATCCGCAATAAAGCAGGATTGAAACGCTTCGAAAATGGAAAGTTGCTTATGAAACAGAAGGATTGATATGGGTACTGAGTTTGATGATATGATAAGCCTTGCAGATTCAAAAGAACCGCAACGTCTTTTGACATTGCGGTTCTTTTACTTTATAAAAATTTATCTATTAGAGGAAAGAAGCAGGAAATAAGGATACCGGCGATAGCCATGGCTGCCCCTGCGACAGCACCAGTAAATTCACTTTCCTGTGCAGCTTGCGCAGTACCAAGACCATGAGCAATAGTACCATAAGCAATGCCGCGGGCGAATGGCATAGTAATGTTTAGTTTATCCATCATTCTAGGGGCAATCATTGTACCAAGGACTCCGGTCAAAATAACGAAGGCGGCTGAAACATTAGGACTACCTCCATAAAGTTCGGTGATTTCTACAGCAATTGGCACTGTAATCGACTTAACCGCCAATCCTTGAATAATGAACTGTGGTAGCGAAAAGGCATTAGCGATGACTAAGGCAAGAATTAATGTTACTGTAAGTCCTAAAATCATGCCGCTAATAGCAGGAATTCCGTATTTAACAATTATTGCCCTATTTTTATAAAGTGGTACGGCCAAGGCAACGGTAGCTGGGCCCAGGAAATAGGTAATGATGTCTTTACCTGTTGAATAATCATCGAAATCTAAACCACTTATCAGCAGTACAAGAATAATTGTTACCGTACTAAAAAATACGGGAGTCGTAAAGGGTGATGGATGTTTAGCATATATTTTCCTACCAATAGAATAGGCAAGGAGCGTTATTAATATGCTATAAATGGTAATGAGCGTTGTCATGCTGTTTAACCTCTCCTCTATGAGATAACTTCTGAACCGTCCACGCTGAAACGATAAATCCGAAAATTAAACTGACGCCCAAAGTGAGTGCTAACGGCAGACCAAATTTTATAAAAAGCCACCCCATGGTCATTAAGCTAATAGAAATAGGGATAAAGAAAAAGGCAAGGTGCTTCACCAGAAATCCTGAAGTAAGTTCAATCCACTCGACTTTTAGAATTCTAGTTTGTAATAATATGAATAAAAGAATCATGCCGATTACATTACCTGGAATAGGCAATTGAAGGTGATCAGATAAATAATAGCCAAGCTTGCAAAGGATAAGCAACATTAAAAGTTGCATGATAAAAGTAAATGATTTCTTCATGATTAGTTCCTTTCAAAAACGGTTTGAATATATTTGTGAATGGGTCAAGTGTATCCATTATAAAAAAATAATCCTAAAAATAATAGGGGAATGCAACATTCTTTTATAACTTCCTGGAAAAATTGAAAAAGGAGCGTTCCAATTTAGGAAGCTCCGAGGATATAAACTTACGTTATTTATTTTATGCCTCAAGTAACTGCTGTCCGTCATCATCGTTCTGTCTAAGGATGTGAAAGGTGTATAAATCTTTAGGGATTTCATATAAATCAAAGATATCTTCGCCATGATTAATTTGATCGTAAAGGGACTTTCTCGTTTCGTTAGCATTGACGGCATATGGAAGCTTTTCAGCGGCTTTCAAAGAGCGGATATTTTTTTTGCGGATACGCATGAAGACTGTTTCCATACCGAGCTCGAAAAAAAGCTCTTTAAAGAAAGCATCTTTTGCGATGGCATTATATCCTTTACCATGATAGGGCTTGCCAAGCCACGTGCCAAGGAAACCGGCACCATTTTCGATATCGTATAAAGAAATACAACCGATGGGGTTTTCCCATTCATCTAAAATTGTTCGTGAAATGAGTTCACCTGTTTCTTCGGCCTCGATCGTTTGCTTAGTAACGAATACATATTCTTCATATGAATCTACTTTATGGCGCACGAAAGGGAAGACATCTGGATGCGTCATTTGTTCATAAAGAGAAAAACAATCTGTAAAATCTCTCTTTTTTAACATTTCCGTCCCTCCGTTTGAGGGCAGTTCTTATGCGTAGTCGCTGCCCACCCTCGAAATTTTTTAAGTCGTTCGTCAAAAAATTTCGGGGTGGGAATCGAACCCACTAGAACCGGAAACCGGTGGCGCACCATTTGCCTTCCCTATTTTTATTGTCTGAAAGTATACAAATCTAAAGAACCTTACGAAGGTATAATACTAAAAAAAAAACGGTTTGGGAATAGGTTTTTTGCCTTTTTTTTTCGTCAAATTTCAACTTTTTTATGAAGGTTAAAATTGGAAGGCAAACGCGTGCTTTTTTCATTAGAAAACTGATTTTATAACTAATTATTTTTGAGAAAATGCTTTTGTTTCTTAAAATTTTCTTGTGAATTGCATGAATAAAATGATTGTACCTAGTGCCCATACATAAATAGAAAATATTTTTAAAGAACGCTTCTTTAAGAAATCGATCATCCATACAACGGCGATATAGCCAAAGATTGCTGCGGCCAGGGTACCGACAAAAAGGGCTGTGAATGGAAGCCGTTCAACCTCCCCTGTAAAAATGGGTTTCATCTGAAATACGATGCCCCCTGTAATTGCAGGAATAGATAACAAAAAAGAAAAATAAGCGGCAGTAGCCCTGTCAAGTCGGCAGAAAAGTCCAGCGGCTATAGTCAATCCAGAACGTGAAAGGGCAGGCATAATGGCTGCGGCCTGAAAGGTCCCGATAATAAGGGCATCCTTAATGGAAATTTCATTCAGCGATTTGCTCCCTTTTTTTACACCGTCTGCTAACCATAAAATCAGTCCGGTGACTAAAAATTCCCAGCCGATTGTCACCCCAGTTTTTGAAAGGCCGTCAAACCAATCCCCGAGTAAAAGACCGGCAACCACAGCAGGGAACGTTCCTGCTATCAGGAGCAGCGTCATTTTGGAGAAAGGGTTTTTCAGTAAGAAAATGATGTCATCCTTGTAGACTACTATTAAGGCCAGTAATGTTCCGATATGAAGCATGGTGTCCAGAAAAATTCCTGCCTTGTCAAGATGGAATATATGCCGCCCTAAATATAAATGTCCGGTACTTGAAATAGGTAAAAACTCAGTCAAGCCCTGAATGATTCCAAGAATAAAGGCTTGAAATTGATTTAGCAAAAAACATCACTCCAGTCAAGATGTTTTAGGACAATCCTTTATTTTATCTGTATGCACAAGAAGGATGAAAATGTTCAGATTTGGGAAAATAAAATACCAACAAGATTTGTGAGGAAAAGATAGTCCTCATCAACTTTTTTCGAATATAATGAAAGGAAAATGAAACTATTTGTTATTTGATTCGTAATTATTCATATGAGAGAGGAGGAGAAGACACTATGCCTACAAAAGATGAAAGAGTGTTTGCTGCCCTTATATATGTCATCAGCTTTTTTACAGCTTTTGTCGGTCCTTTGGTCATTTGGCTACTTAAGAAGGACTCGTCGCAATTTGTAGATTATCACGGAAGGGAATATCTGAACTTTTTTATTTCCTACACCGTATATTCGATTGTTGCAGGGATTCTGTCACTGATACTGATTGGATTCATACTATTGCCGGTTATCGGAATAGCTTTAATCGTATTTACCATCATAGCTGCAGTCAGGGCTTATGAAGGAACGGACTATCGCTTTCCACTAATTTTTAGAATTTTATAGTACTTTAAAAAGGGATTCGTTATATACGATTCCCTTTTATCATCTGGAAAGGGAATATTTACTGTGTTAGGAAAAATAATTACGATGTTGTGTTTAGTTAATTGCCCTATTATTTAAAAAAAGGGAATAGGTCACATTAAAGCGAATAAAGTATTATGATATATCCTTCAATAACCTTTAAGAGAAATGAATGACAGGCTGCTTGGCATCTTATCAATAATTGTCAATGCAGACGGCGATTTTTCTATATAAGGAGTAAGGAGCAGAATATGAATATTCGCGAATATTATCAAAAAACGAGCAATTCAAATTTCCATGCATCTTGGATCGCTCTTGTATTGGCCATTATTTTTTTTATTTGTCATGCTTTTACTATAATTCCTGGTAACATTTTATTGATAACGGCTCCATTTATTTTTTTTAGTATTGCCCAATTTGCAAGTCATCGGATTTATGAAAATAGAGTAAAGGAATTGCCTATTGAACTAAACGAAACGAATACAGGATTATTACAAACTGAACATGTATTACTGACTTTTATGCCTGCTCCAACTTTAAGGCTACTCCTATTTGCGCCTAATGGGTCTCTTTTGGGCGAAATCCGAGATTTAAATATGAAGTGGTTCATGTGGATGGTTCCGAATTTCTTATCGATGCTATTGCCTAAGCGATATGAATTGGTCGACCATGAGGGGCATTTACTTGCTAAGTACTATATTAAAAGAGGTCTTTTTAATAAGGTTACGATTTTGGATCATCAAGGTGGGGTTATTGGGTTTTATCAAGAAAATAGGTCACTCGTGAAAATTAATGGAATGATTTATAAGTTTGACGGAACAGAATGGATGCCTGTTCAAACATCGGGAAGTTTAACTTCTTTCGAGATTAAGACAAAAGAAGGTGAAAAGGTTGTTTCGTACCAAGAAGGGTGGATGCCCTTAGAGTGGGGGAAAAGATTTAAGACAAATACACCTATTCTTACCTTTTCATCTAACGTTGAAGAAAGTCCAAAGATCATCATATTTGGGTTTTGTGCAGCTACTCTAAACCATCGCTCTAATTGACTAAAATATCTTTTTAACCAATCTTCGAAATATTTGATATAATAAAAGTGAAATACATAGAAAAAAGGGTGGTAATTATGAGTTTACTTAATGAAATTCTTGAATTTAATGAACAGTTTGTAGAAGAAGGTGAATATGTTAAGTACACAACTGATAAGTACCCTGAGAAACGTATGGTCATTATTAGTTGTATGGATACTCGGCTTGTCGAGTTATTGCCAAAATCTCTGAATGTCAAAAATGGCGATGTGAAAATATTGAAAACTGCTGGCGCAATCGTCTCCCATCCATTTGGAAGCGTCATGCGGAGTATTCTTGTAGCTATCTATGAGCTAAAAGCAGATGAAGTTTTTGTTATACCTCATCATGACTGTGGAATGGCATCAGTTGATGCTGATTCTGTAGTTGAAAAGATGATTGATCGTGATATTCCGAAAAGTACCATTGATACACTTGGAGCTGCGGGAATAGATATCCGTAGTTGGCTTCGCGGATTTGATGATGTATATGAAAGTGTTAAAAAAAGCGTGGAAGTAATCAAAGGCCATCCTTTAATTCCAAAGAATATTCCTGTACATGGACTGATTATTTCGCCGGATACAGGTAAATTAGAATTGGTTGTTGACGGTTATGCGGTAGAAAAAAACCAATAAAAACAATTAGGGTCATTGAAAACTGTCGGAATTATTTCCGACAGTTTTTTCAAGTTAGAGAAATCCTATTTATTTTTATCAGTTTTTTTGTTAAAATCGCCAAGTGTAGTTTGTCACAGATACAAACGGGTGGGTGAGGGATAAATTTAATAAGGATACAACATGAAGAAAAAAAACTTGGAAGCGTTATTTCATTTTTCCAGATATGGAACGAATGGAAAACGTGAAATCCTTGCCGGAGTTGTCGGCTATTTTACGATAGTCTATATTCTCGTCGTGAATTCTCTGATTTTATCAGAGGCGGGCATACCGATTAATGGTGCGGTAATTGCCACAATTCTTCTATCAGCTTTAAGCTGTATCATGATAGGGCTTTGGGCAAATGTTCCAATCCTTATTGTTCCAGGCATGGGTGTCAATGCCCTTTTTGCATATACAATGGTTCAAGGAATGGGTCTGTCTTGGCAATCGGCACTTGGTGCTGTTTTTATCTCGGGATTTATTTTTGTAGTCATCGCTTTTACAAAATACTCGAAATTAATTAGTGATTCGATCCCAAGTTCGATAAAAGATGCCATCTCTGTGGGTCTAGGTTTATTTTTGATGCTAATCGGTCTCGAAAAGGGCGGGATTATTACAGGCGGTTCGTCGTCAATTGTTGCCCTTGGAGATTTAGGTGATCCAGCTGTACTTGCAACGGTGCTGACATTTTTACTGGCCATCACGTTATTTATCAAGAATATTCCGGGTAATTTTATGATTACCATCATTGCAGGTAGTCTTATTGCTTATTGGTTCGGTACAGTTCAACTCTCGGAAATCCAATTTTCAGGTTTGGACACAGCCTCCTACAGTGATCTCTTCTTTTCATTATCGTTCATTGAGGCAGACAGAATTGAATTCTGGATAAGCGTCTTTGCTATGACAATGGTTCTTGTCTTTGAGAATATTGGTCTGGTACACGGACATGTACAAAGTATTAACCGTCCTGAGGCTTATAAAAAGTCACTGCAAGCTACAAGTGTTTCCGTTCTTCTTTCAGGAATATTTGGTTCAAGTCCGACGGTTGCAACTGTTGAAACAGCAGCTGGAATCGCATCAGGAGGCAGAACTGGTTTGACATCAGTAGTGACAGGTCTGTTATTCATTATTTCCCTATTATTTATACCGGTAATTAAAGTGATCCCAGACAGCGCCATTGCTCCAATATTAATTATTATTGGCATTCTGATGTTAGAAAATATTAAAAAGTTAGATTTTAGCGATTTTACCGAAAGTATACCTGCAATCTTGATTATCACAATCATTCCATTTACTTACAGTATTGCAGATGGAATGGCTTTTGGTTTTATCCTTTACCCGTTCTTGAAACTGGTAACTGGAAAAGCAAAAGAGGTCTCAACTCCTATGTATGTGAGTGCAGGTTTGTTTATCGTATATTTTATTATCGGAATGATTGGTTGACATTTTGAAAGAGCGGCTGGAATAAGAAATTTCTTATTCCAACCGCTCTTTATTGCATATAGAAACTAAAATGGAGTTGACTATAACAGTAGTATCAAGGCTTTTGCTTCCACTTTGTACTATAATAGGTGAGATGAAAAAACTCCTGAAGGAAATATTGATTAATTATAAATTTCGCAATGACACATCTGTTCTGAAAATGCTATGATAAAAGATATTAAAATAATGATATAAAAAGCAGCAAATTGAGGAAGTGACAGGATGATTATTGAAGGTTTAAAAAGCCATGGATCAGGCAATGATTTTTTAATCATTGATGAATTAACAACAACCTTGACGTTTACTGAAGAAGAGCGCAAAAATTTAGCCCAGACTCTTTGTAATAGGGAAAAGCTCGGAGCGGATGGTATTTTATTTGTAATGAAAAGTGAACATGCAGATGCAAGAATGCGTGTCTTTAATGCGGATGGGTCGGAAGCATCGATGTGTGGTAATGGACTTCGTTGTGTGGCTCGTTATACGAACGACGTTCTAGAGCTTGATAAAATGATTGTGGAGACGATGAAGGCAAATCTACTCGTGGAGAAAACGGAAGATATTTATGAGGGCATCCCGACTTTCAAGGTGGAAATTTCCCCGGTAAGTTTTAATGTAAAAGATCTTCCTCTTGTATTAGCAAAAGAACAATTGCTAAACGAACCAATGCCGGAACTTCATGATACCCTATTATTTTCGGCATTGGCGGTTCCTAATCCACATTTAATCACGCTCGTCGATAGTGACGTTTTGCAAAGTGATTTGCAGGCAGACCTTTCGACAAAGGTCAATAAACCGAATGAGCTTTTCCCTGATGGTGTCAATGTCAGCTTTGTGAAAGAGCTGGAACCAGGGAGCATTTATGTGCGGACATTTGAACGGGGAGTAGGCTTCACTAATGCATGTGGAACGGCGATGTCGGCTTCAAGCCTAGTAACATGCTCTGTTGGATTAAATGCGTTGGAAAGTGAAATATCTGTCTATAATAACGGCGGAAAAGTTAAATGCGTCGTCCATCAAGATGAAGAAAGCCAAAAGTATTCAATAGATTTAATCGGGAATGCAACCTATGAATTCAAGGTGTTGATTGAAATAAACTTAGATCAGCCTGAAAAATTCAAAATGCTTGAAAAACAGGTTTTTGAATCGGAAACAAGCTTATATTCCAAGCTGCAGGATGAAGTTCAAAGTTATTTGAAAACGACATTATAAATTTAAAGACCAACAATGAATTGAACCCAAAAAGTTAGACCTTTATTTAATAAGTAAACTTGAGGGCTTGAACCCGGTAATCTACTGGGCTCATGCCTTTTAATTTCACTTTGATTCGTCGGTGATCGTAATGCTGGACAATCTTCCAGTTCTTTTTTGAAATGCTCCAATAAGCAAGGACAGCTTTTAGTTTCAACGCTAATGAATATTTTGTCATGGAAAATAGCACCTCCAATCGATAGATTGTGTCTAACAATTGGGGTGCAGTTCACAATTAGTTGGTCTTTTTTTGTTTTAGGAATGACAATACTTCCAAAAAGGCTGGGCCATTATCGACAAGTCTGTAATCCATAAATGCACACCCTTCCCTTTTTAATCTGTTTGGTACGGTTTCAATCGTATAGTCCTTTAACTGGAGACTTTCGTCCACTTCCTTCCAAAACAAAGGTGTAGCAACACCCGCGAAAGAATTTCCGCGAGGGGAATAAGGCACAATTATGGTTTTTCCTTCACTATGCTGCACAAAGTCTAAGTATAGTCGATTATGCCGATTTATTTTCATTCTTTCCGTTGTAAAATCATTTGGGTTGGAACTTGTTAGGTAGTCGCCGAGAAAGTCGGTGAATATGCGTGTCTCCTGATAAGTAAATCTGTCTTCAGGCAGAGGAATGTGAATTTGCAGTCCTTTGTTACCTGAAGTTTTTACAAAAGCCCTTATCCTTAATGATTCCATCACTTTTTTAATTTCCTGTGCGGCCTTTATCGCCAATGAGAAAAATTCGATGGAAGGAGGGTCTAAGTCCAGGACGATTTCGTCAGGTCTTGTTTTACCCGCTTTCTGAAATGGGGCATGGAATTCCAATGCAAGTTGATTACCAAACCAAAGAAGCGTTTCAATATCGTTACACAGCATATACTCGATATCCTCATCCATGAACGTTTTAATAAAGGCCGGCGCATAATCAGGTTTGTTTTTCTGGAAAAATCTTTCTTTATCCATAGTGCCATGAGGATAGCGGATCGTCGTAAGCAGTTTATCCTTTAAGAATGGTAAGAAGAAGGATGAAACCTCCCTTAAATAATGGAGGTATTCAACTTTTACCACCTTTTTTCCACCGGTTATCCAAAGCGGTTTATCCTTTGAGGTTATCTGTACAGTATCTGGAAAAGTGTACTGGCCAATCACGAATTTCTCCCAGGTGCATTCTTCGGGAGCCATTTGTAAAAGCCATTGCGAAAACTGAGGTTCCCGCAATTCATTTTCCTCATATACGTGTAGGAATTGAACTTCGATGCAAATGGATGGATGGATATAAAAAAATTGTGCATCTTCATCTGATGCATTTTGCTTGATCAGTTCATGCAATATCCTTTTGTCTTGTCCACTCATTCCATTTTTAACACTACCGATTTTCGTTACTGCACCTTCTTTGAAAACTGCGAGGGAAACGTAACCATTTTCTTTGTGCAATGCTGTAATGAAACAAGAAACGGTCTTCCAATTTTTCACCTTGATCCAAGATGCAGTACGTTTTCCTTCTTGCCAAGTACCCCAAACTTCCTTGGCGACAACCCCTTCGCCATCCAATAGGGTGACCATATTCAAGGCATTATCCAGTACGTCAAAACTCTCAATTAATTGTATCAAAGCCTTATCGTTGGGGTCAGGTGGCATAGGAAAACCAAGTACTTCACCCATATTCAGCATGAATCCCTTTCGTTCTTCCATAGGTTTAGCAGCTATGTCTTTTCCGCTGATGCGAAGCAGGTCAAAGGCTATAAACCGACATGGCGAAAAATGAGCTTTTTCGGAAATTAAGGATTGTTTCCCAAGGCGACCCCGCCACTGTATTTGGAAAAAATCTGCCTTTGCTTGATTGGTAAGCCAAACTAATTCTCCATCTAACTGCAGTGGGAGATAATCTTCCAGCTCCAGATTTCTAATGTAAGCAATGATTTCTGGGAAAAGTGGTGATAATTCCTTCTCGTTTCGACTCGAGATGCTTATCGTATCGGAGTCTATCGTTAAAATTGCCCTAAAGCCGTCATATTTGACCTCATAACGCCAATCTTTGGAGGTAGGGGCTTCAGGGTAATAGGTTGGCAGCATCGGTTTCATTTAGTATTACCTCCGCAAATGATTGATTAACATTATTTTGCCAAAAAAACGAAGTGTTAGAGTTGGCAATTGTTTTTTCGGTTTTTTTTTTACAAAGGGGAATAATAAAATTGTTCTTCTCTTTAAAAATTAGTTATGAGGTGACGACTATGCATACGATGTGGAAGGGGAGCATATCATTCGGTTTGGTGAACATTCCAATCAAACTTCATGCTGCAACGGAAGATAAGGATATATCTTTAAGGACGTTGCATAAGGAGTGTCATTCACCGATTAAATACGAAAAGGTTTGTCCTGTCTGCCAGAAAGAAGTGGGAAAGGATGATATTGTCCGCGCTTTTGAATATACAAAGGGAAAGTTTGTAGTATTGGAAGACAGTGAATTAGAACAGCTAAAAAAACAAAATGAAGAAAAAGCAGTGGAAATCGTGGATTTCGTTAAAATAGAAGAAATAGATCCCATATATTTTAACCGGAGTTATTACATGTCGCCTAATGATGGAGGGATAAAGGCTTATTCACTTCTGAGACAGGCCCTCAAGGAATCGGATAAGGTAGGGTTAGCGAAAATCATCATTCGCTCAAAAGAACAAATGGCGGTTATTCGAGTCGTTGATAATACCTTGGTGATGGAAACGATCCATTATCCGGATGAAGTTCGCTCAGCAGCGGATGTTCCGAATATCCCTGCTAATGATACCATTGTAAAAAAGGAAATAGATACTGCCGTGTTATTAATAGATCAATTAACGACTACTTTCGATCCGGCAAAATACACCGATGACTATCGAACCGCATTACTTGAATTGATTGAATCGAAGAAAACGGGGCAAACGACGATTACAGCCAAAACAAAAGAGCCAGTTTCCAACAATGTAACCGATTTAATGGAGGCCTTACAGGCTTCCATTGACCGAACGAAACATGATGAACCGGAAAAGAAAAAGACGACCCGAAAGAAAGCGGCACCGAAAAAAAAGAAACAAGCATAAAACAGGAAGCTGAGCGGATGACGCATTATGTCGCTTGGCTTCTTGCTCGTTTTAGCCTAGGGAAAGACTTTACAAAGAAATGATTCGTTAAAATTACATATGTAATGCATGTAAATAGGTAATTGGATCAAGAATTATGCTGATTGATGGGATTAAAAGAAAATGATGGATGGGAATGAAGGCAAAAAAATTCGCTCCCTAAAGAGCGACAATGAGGAATTCAATCGTGAAAATCAACATATAGGCGAACGGTTGTAGTTTTCGACTATATATTGTGTTCGTATTCTACCATATTTAATTCTGAAATAGCAACAAAATTACTAAACTAACCTATGATTTTTTCTGGAAATCATGATATTTCGCCCGCTTAACGGATCATGGGGGTTTTTGCATGTTTAGATCCGCTATTTCTTATAAAAAACTACAGAATAAAATGGATTTTTAGTATATTTTATACATATGGGATGATATAAATTAAAATATGAATGGAAGATGCAAAATGGAAAATGGAAAAATCAAATCTCTTCATGCCGGGAAGCCGAAACAGGAAAATTTTTCGAATATCGATATCTTTTCAGGCATGGATAAACAAGCACAGGATAATGTGGCAGTGACTAAATCAGGCATAATGGGTGATGGGGTAGGTAATGTAAAGTTCCATGGAGGTCCTGATCGGGCTTTGTGCTTTTACCCCTTTGAGCATTATTCATTATGGAATGAAAAATTCTCTAAAAAGCTGGATATCCCTGCATTCGGTGAAAATTTAACCATAACAGGGATGACGGAAGAAACAACATATATCGGCGATATTTATCAAATAGGCGAAGTGATTGTTCAAATTAACCAGGGGAGGGTACCTTGTTCGACCATTTCCCACTTCAATCAAGAACCTAAGTTTTTGGAACTTGTGCTAAAAACGAGTTTCACTGGTTATTTTGCAAAAGTACTTCAAGAAGGAACGATAAATAAACAAAATGAAATCGTGCTAATAGAACGTTTGCAAGAAAAAATATCAGTTCATTATGCAGCAGAGGTGGTCCTTCATAAACGAGATGGGCTGCAAGGCGCAAATGCTTTACTTAAACTGGATTCGTTAGCTGAAGACTGGAAACAAAGAATATGGAAGAGAGTTCAAGCAGCAAAAATTTGAATGGATTTGGCGTAGGTTTTTCTTTTATTGCATATGGATTAATAAAAAAATTGCTATGGTTATCGATATTATTTTACATATACAACTCTCAGTAACCAGATACAATCGTTACTATGCTAGATGATGAAGAGGATTATATTCTTTATGGACATAGCATGGAAAGTTTAATTGCCTATGAATTAATTTATAAACTTATTGATAGAGGGTATAAAAAAACACTACACATCATTTTGTCAGGAGGTAAGGCTCCACACAGACGAATCAAGAAAAAGGATTGTCATAAACTCCCTTTAGAAAAAACAAACGGATAAAATATTTGAAAATAAGGAGTTAAGAGATTATTTTATCCCCATTTTAAGGTTGGATATTAAAATTGTGGAGGAATTATGGACTGTGGATATCTATGCTGTAAATATAACAAGTGAGTTAGAAGTAAATTTATACGAAAAATTTTTTTCGTTTGTAGCTGAAGACAAAGCTAGGAGGATTCTCCGATTAATAAATAGAAAAGATAAAATTCGAACCCTGATTGGTGATATTCTTATAAGAAGTGCGGCTTGTGATCACTTACAAATTTCCAATGAGGACATACAATTTGAGTACAATCATTATGGGAAACCTAGATTAAAAGATTGGCATCAATTTCATTTTAATGTTTCACATTCGGGGGATTGGGTTGTTGCAGCAGTAGATGAACGGCCAATCGGAATTGATATTGAGCGGGTTAATTCGATAGATTGCCTAGGAATTGCTGAACGATTTTTTAGTAAAACTGAATATCAATGGTTACGAACTCAAGATCTTGGTAGAAGACTGGATTGCTTTTATAAACTGTGGACCTTAAAAGAAAGTTATCTAAAAATAATTGGAGCTGGGTTGTCGATTCCTTTAGACTCTTTTTCTTTTATCATTAAAAAGAATGACGATATACACATTGATGTAGGAATCGACAAACGTGAAGATAAGTACTTAAGACTATTTTCAATTGATAATAATCATATAATGTCTATTTGTTCTGAAAATGATCCTGCTACTAGTAGAATCGTATTTAGAAATTATGGTGAATTGTATAATAAAATCATCCGTGTAGCTAAAGTGGAAGGACCAGCTTATTAAAACAATATCATGGAATTTTAATCGAATTCCAGCAACCAGACTTATTAAAAATAGGACAAAAATCATAATAATAGAAAAGCTACTGACGTTCCGTGAGATTTCCGGCGTTTTGTAATTTTGGTAGTGAAGAGATAAAGCTGGATCCTTGAATGAAGCTATGAAAGCAGCTGATCGATTTCTTGCTATCTAAAGACGGACAGCAGGTTTTGGCTGACTGGTACCATATTCCGATCAATTCTGATGTTGAGTCCAAAACTCTACTTACATTAAAAAGTGTTAAGTCACATGCGGTTGATTTAGACATTGATTGGGTGAATGAAAACTACGATCGTGTAAGGAAAGAATGGAATAGGAAAATCAATAATTAAAGGTGGCTCTTGTGGGCTCAGTTAAAGTTGATCAACTTACGAAAGATTTTGCGGTTCTGGTGCAAAAATTTCAAGGCAAGTGCAAATAATCTCTAAATCTTGGACATACTGATCCTATGACTCTAAAAAAGGTGCGTGATCAGTATGGAAAAGCAAAATTTATTCAAGTGGAAACATTATCAGCCTGACATTATTTTGTTAACAGTGAGATGGTAACTGCGGTACAATTTGAGCTTTCGTAATTTAGTGGAGATGATGGAAGAACGTGGTCTATCGATAGCCCACACAACGATTATGCGCTGGGTTTATCAATATGGAGCGGAATTAGATGAAAGAGTAAGACGTCACCTTAAGCCAACAAATGACTCGTGGAGAGTGGATGGGACATATATTAAAGTAAAAGGGAAATGGATGTACCTATATCTTGCTGTTGATTCAAAAGGAGATACCATTGATTTTCACCTCAGTAAAACAAGGAATCACAAGGCTGCAAAGCGTTTCTTCAAGAAAGCGTTGCGGCCTTTTCGTGTTTTTAAACCTCGTGGCATGACCGTAGATAAGAATCCGGCCTATACTATAGCAATTGAACAGTTGAAAAAAGAGAAAAGTATACCTGATGGTATGCAACTTAAACAACAGAAGTATTTGAATAACATAGTGGAGCAAGATCATGGCTTTATAAAGAAGCGTATTCGTTCTATGTTAGGGTTGAAATCTTTTCGTGAGCCACTTTTATACTGAGTGGCATAGAACGTAGGAGTAAAAAGATGCAGGTTCATCAAGGGGGGAGTCTGCTCCAAAATGAAGTGGAATTCATACATAGACTGTTCGGGATAACCGCCTAAGGGGTTATCTAAAAGTAGACCAACAACTTTTTTCTATTTGTCTTGGTATTGCACCCGAACCTTTGGAAGTAGCTCAAAGTGTTTATCTTTAGAGAATATCCCTCAGTTAATTATTTTGGTTTCCACTTGGGGGAAACTGGCAACGGGAGGGAGGGCTAACGAAGAAAATATTTTTTACTTTCTCGCACATGAGGGGGGTACTTGAGTGTTGACTTTTACCGATAAATTAAACACTTTTAATTTGTATCATTTACTAACAGATTTCTTTTTTTTGGGCGTTTGACCTATCTAAAGATATTTTAAAAATGATTAAATGTATCTAAAAATATTGAACTTATTGTCAATTTATACTATAATTAGTAGATAAATTGAATAAAAAAAGGGAGATTATTCTACTAGGGCGTGTCTGAAAATGCATTATACTGAGTCAATTTAAAAATGGCAGCCACGTACATCACATACGACAAAAATGGCTTCGCTAGCTTGTCGTAACGAGTAGCCACGCGGCGAAAATGTTTGATTTTATTGAAAAAGCATTCAAATAAGTGGCGTTCTTTGTACAAATACCAATCCACTTTCCATGAATGTCGACTATTCGCTTTAGGTGGAATGGTATAGGATGCCTGTTTGGCCGTAATCCAATTCCGAATAGTTTCGGAACCATATGCTTTATCACCAAGAATATGGCTTCCCGTAATATCAATTTTCTGAAGTAAATCTATTGCTGGAACGGAATCATAGACTTGGCCACCCGTCAGAAGAAAAGCGAGGGGATTTCCTAATCCATCGACTAAAGTATGGAGTTTGGCAGCACGACTGAGGCGATGTGTTGATTTACTTCGTGTCCTCCTGCGTTTTTTAGCACCAGCACTGTGTTGATGGGCTTTAACCGATGTAGAATCAATGCTCAAGTTTTCCAAATCAGGTTCTACGTTAAGTCATTGGAAAATGGCGACAAGCAATTCCGTATCTCTCCATTTGCAGAAACGACTGTAGACCGTTTTCCATGAACCGTAACGTTCTTCTGGTAGATCACGGCAAGCAGCACCACTTCGAGCGATCCAAAGAATCGCATTGAACATGGTGCGATTACTTAATTTTGATGGACGTCCTGTTTTATAGGGAGGAAACATATCCTTAATTTGTTCCCATTGTTCATCGCTTATAGATCTAGTCCCAGATCAGCTACTAGTGCCGCATTCTCAGAAATTGGTAGGGTGTTCTTCACATAACCCTGCAGTATTGTTGTTAATTTTTCTAACATTTTTTCTTCCTTTGATCATTATGTAAAGTTTCTTATAATTTTCTTCGTTGTCGTTTTCTCAAATTCCCCTTCTCACTAGATGTTTTTTCTCTAGTTTCAAGGATTGAAGAGGAGTTTGATGTGGAAGTTTCAGAAAGAGCGATTTAGTGAATTGTTAGTGGTGCAAGATATTATGGACTACCTGGATAAAAATTGCTATTAACAATTGTTAATAACAGGCGAAAAGGGGAGAGAGAATTTACACAAAATATTTTACGCCTTAATAAGATACTATCTTGTGAAACTTGTGGAACTTTATACATAATTCTCAACAAAAATTTTAATATTAAAGATGCAAGGTCAATACGTTTCATCAATTGTAATAAAAATAATATCATAGCATAAAACTTACTATTATGGAGGTAAAAAATGGAATTTTCTGCAAAATCATTATTAGAGGATGAAGTTAGTATAACACTAGATCAATTACTTGGACATTATTCTAATGAAAAATCAAGGGGAGTTTACTTTACTCAATCCGATGGCTCTGAATTGTTTGAGTCTTATGAAGATCTTTATTTTAATGCCAAATGCATCTTAGGGGCACTACAAAAGCAGGGATTTCAGAAGGGCTCTTATATTATCTTTCAGACAAACAATAATCTATTCTTTATAAGGCTGTTTTGGGGTTGTATTTTAGGAGGAATGATACCCGTTCCTTTGTCTGTGCCGCTACTTGCATCGCCTGATACGGAAGCTTTCAAAAAGTTGGTAAAAGTAAGCGAGCAGTTGTCAAATGCGTGGATAATTTCTGATAAAAGAAATTTAAATATATTTAGAGAAAATTATGAAGCAATTAATTTGAAATATTTAGAGTATGAAACATTAGCATCGAATCTGGAAGAGGGCCAATGCATTACAGTAGATTGTCAGGATATAGCATATATACAATATTCGTCTGGCAGCACAGGTAACCCCAAAGGAGTAAAATTGACACATGAAAATCTAATATATAATTTGGCACAGATAGTAGATCGTATGAAACTAGACAAAAATGATGTCATGGCTAGTTGGTTACCGTTGACACATGATATGGGCTTGATAGGTTATCATTTAACTCCGATATTTGCGGGTATATCTCATTCCCTTCTAAATTCTGGTACATTTTTAAAGAAATCTTGGCTATATCTTCAAAAATGTGCGCAATTAAAAGCAACGGTGCTTGTAAGTCCAAATTTTGGATTAGACTGGATGATGAAGACTGTAAAGGATTCACATTTAGAAAATATTGATTTATCTAGTGTGCGAAACATAATGTGTGGTGCAGAACCAATATCAATGGACACCATTAGACGATTTTATGAAAAATTTTCGTCTTCTGGCTTGCGTGAAAATACGATCCATCAAGTCTATGGTATGGCAGAAGCTTGTTTGGCTGTTACTATTCCTGAAGAAGGACATAATAGAAGTGTATGTATTAACCGTCATAAAGCTCGTATTGGACAAGAAGTGGAAGATTTAGAAACGAAGGAGCCAAATGCAGCAGAGTTTGCCATAGTAGGAGAACCATTATATGAATTAGAAATATTGATTGTAGATGATGAAGACCACATCTTAAGGGAAAATTACATAGGCAATATAGTGATCAAAGGGAAAAATGTATTTGAGGGATATATGAATCATGATAGTTCCCCTTTTAGTGAGCAGGGCTTCTTCCATACAGGAGATTTAGGATTTTTACGCAATGGAGAACTAATTGTAATGGGCAGAAAGAAGGATATTCTGTTTGTAAATGGTCAGAATTATTATGCTAGTGATATAGAAAATATGTTAACATTGGCGATCCCACAATTGTCTCAAGTCGTTGTGTGTGGTGTTCGCAATCAGTCATCTATCAGGGATGAAATTATAGTATTTGTACATAATCGAAAAGATGCCAAGGCATTTTTGCCACTTGCCCATCAAGTGCAGAATATGGTATTAGAACGGATTGGAATAGCTGCAGATTATGTAATTCCAATAAAAACGATACCGAAAACAACAAGTGGAAAGGTGCAACGATTTCTTTTAATAGAGCGATTTGAGAATCATGAGTTTGATGAAGTTATCGCAATAGCTCCATATTCTTATCAGAGTATCAAGGAATCTGCAAAGAAGTCAGCATGGAACAAAACTGAGATTGAAAATCGAATCGTTGAAATTGCAAAAGAAGTATTCTCTATCCCTTCTTTGAAAGTAGACGATACTATTTCTCGGATGGGAGTTAGTTCGTTAACGTTGATTCGTTTCCAGGATGAAATAAATCAACGATTTCAAGTTGAAATTCCTATTGTAAGCCTTTTTAAAATGTCTACGCTAGAACAAATAATTATGATCGTTGATGAACAACTAAAGGTAGAGGATGTCAATACATCTGAATTAACAGGGAATAAAGACATGTGGTATGAGCCGTTTCCGGTAACAGAAATACAAGGAGCCTATTTAGTTGGAAGACAAAATATTATGGAAATGGGCAATATCTCCACACATGCCTATTATGAGTTTGAAACAGCATTAGATATTAAACGCTTAAACGATGCATTGAATCATGTTTTAGAGCGTCAGCTTATGCTACGTACTATTTTTGATGATACAGGAATGCAAAAAGTTCGACGTTCTGCTTCTTCTTATGATATTTGTATTGAAGATTTACAAGACTTGTCTTTAGAGGATCAACAAAAACGTATATTGGAAAAAAGAAATCGTAGGTCACATTTTGTATTCCAACAAGATCATTGGCCATTATTTGAGTTGTCTGCATTTATTCTTGATGAGAAAAAGAATTACCTCTTCCTGGATATTGACTTGTTAATTGCTGATGGAGGCAGTTTATTAATTTTTATACAAGAGATAATGGATTATTATGAGAAACCGAATATGGAGATTAAACCTTTAACATTCCAATTTTCAGATTATGTAAGGGCATTGGAGAGCTTTCGTGAATCTTCCGCCTATCAAAGAGCTCAAGACTATTGGCAAGCTAAAATAGAAGATTTTCCATATGCACCTCAGCTACCATTAGTTTGTGAGCCAGAATCCATAGAGAGACCAATATTTCAGCGAATGGAGAAGAGTCTGACAACTGATAAATGGAATATTGTGAAAGGCTTGGCAACTCAGCATGGTGTAACACCATCCGTATTTTTATGTACAATTTATGCAGAAGTTTTGTGCAAATGGAGCAATCAATCCAGAATGGCACTTAATTTAACATTATTTAATCGACAGTCCTTTCATCCAGACGTAATGAAGTTGATTGGAGATTTTACATCAGTTTTGCTGTTAGATATTGATTTGTCTGTTCATAGTGCTTTTTGGGATAGAGCATCTATGGTTCAAGATATATTATTTGAAGCAGTAGACCATCGTTTTTATAGTGGTGTTGATGTTATACGAAATATTGCAAGTAAAAGAGAAATGACTAGTAAAGCGATTATGCCAATTGTATTTACTAGTATGTTATTCGATAAATCGGAATTTAAAGATACTTTGACAAAATTAGGAAAAAATAAATACGGAATAAGCCAGACCCCTCAAGTGTTTTTAGATTTCCAAGTTACGGAAAGAGACGGACAATTAATTATGACTTGGGATTATGTAAAAGATTTGTTTGATGAAGATATGATAAGTGCCATGTTTGAAACGTATCAACTTCGATTACAGCAAGTTATAGACAATAATCTTTCAGCTATGCCGCTACCTTTGACACATTCTAAACTACTGCTTGATTACAATCATACACAAGGAGATTATGAAGGAGATTTACTGCAAAGATTAATAGACCAGCAATGCCAGAAAACTCCCGATGCGATTGCAGTCAAATTAGGACAGGATACATTGACCTATGGTGAGTTGGCGAGAAAATCCAATCAGGTCGCTCGCTATTTAGCAGAACAAAACTATGCGCACAATTCTTATATTGGAGTTTGGGCAGAGAGACGAATCGAGACCATTGTAAATACGGTGGCTATTTTAAAAGCCGGGCATGCTTATATTCCTGTTAATCCGGAACATCCTGAGGAAAGAATAGAATATATCGTGGAACATAGTGATATCAAGCTCATGATTCATCCGGATTTATATGAAAAAGAGAACCTTTCCACTTATAACGATGGTGCCTTAGAATCGTTAGAAGGCTGTGAGCAGGATAAAGCCTATGCTATCTATACGTCAGGAAGTACTGGACATCCTAAGGGTGTTGTGATCACCCATGAAGCAGTAGTGAATACATTATTAGATATTAATGAGAAATTCAAAGTAGGTAGCGAAGATAAAATCATTGCCCTATCATCGATGAGCTTTGATTTATCCGTCTATGATATTTTTGGAGCACTCATTAGTGGAGCCCAGTTAGTATTAATTCCAGATCTCTTAGATGTGGCCAGCATTCATCAGATCATGATCGAAGAAGAAATCACGATATGGAATTCGGTTCCGGCAATTATGGATATGTATCTGGAAGGCACAAAACAAGATACAGTGCAGAGATCTGCAGCAGAGCGCTTACGTATTGTGTTGCTAAGTGGAGACTGGATTTCTCTTGGTTTACCAGAGAAAATCAAAACAAGAATGCCAAAAGCACAAGTCATCGGGTTAGGTGGAGCAACGGAAGGCTCTATATGGTCCATATATTTCCCAATCACAGAAGTGAAGCCAGAGTGGAAAAGCATTCCTTATGGCTATCCGTTGAAAAATCAACAAATTTACGTACTGGATGAATGTGGAGAAGAATGCCCGGTAGGCGTTCCAGGAGAACTGCATATTGGTGGAAAAGGAGTCGCCGTAGGTTATCTCAATGAAGAAGAGAAGACGAAGGCCGCCTTTATCAACCATAGATTAGGGTATCTGTACAAAACAGGTGATTATGGTGTAATGCGTTTGGAAGGATATGCAGACTTCCTTGGAAGAAAAGATAGTCAAGTTAAGATACGTGGACATCGTGTCGAACTAGGAGAAATAGAACACTGTATCAATCATTTGCCAAATATTCACCAGGCAGTAGTCGCTGATTATAGTGATTCACATGGAGAGAAGCAGCTGTGTGGGTATATTGTTGCAGATGAGACAGTAGAATTGGCAGAAATAAAAAGAGAGTTAGCAAAATATCTGCCTGATTATATGGTCCCGGCACAATTCATACAGGTAGATGAGATCCCACTATCTGCAAATGGTAAAGTAGATCGTAAATTATTGCCGAACCCGGAAAAGTATATTGAAGAAAGTAAGATGATAAGGGGTTATGAGGCACCAAAGACCCAGACGGAGAAATTGGTAGTAGAGGCATTTGAATATGTACTTGGTATGGAAAGAGTAAGTGTAAACGACAATTTCTTTGATTTGGGTGGAGATTCCATTAAGGCTATCCATATTCTAAACAAGATAAGAGAAGCTGGATACGATAGCTCCATGCGAAATCTTTTGATGGAGAGAACACCAAAGCTGATAGCCATGAATTTATCCACAAAAAAAGAAATTATACCTGCGGAGCAAGGAGAAATAAGTGGTGAAATTTCACTGACACCAATTCAAAACTACTTCTTCGCACAAAATATGATGGATCCTGAACATTTTAATGTATGCCAAGTGTTTAAGGTTCGTGAAAAACTAAATGCCCAGGCACTACAAAAAGTTTTATCTGCGTTAGTGCAGCATCATGATATGTTGAGAGCTACGTACAAAGATAAGAAACAGGTAATAGGGAAAGTAGAAGATAAGAAATGGTACGGCTTTACAACAATAACATGTGAATCTGAAGAGATTCAGGAAAAAATTAAGACAACGAAAGTAAAGATGGATTTGGCGGAAGGACCATTATTGCAGGCTGTTTTATTTAGTACGTCGGAGCAGGATTATATGATGCTACTAGCTCATCATATGATAATGGATGTGATTTCCTGGCGAATTTTAAGTGAGGATTTGGAGAAGGGCTACTCTCAAGCTTTGAATCAGAAAGAGATAACATTACCAGCTAAAACAGTTTCCTTTAAAGTATGGAGCGAAGGATTAGCTCATTACAGCCAGAGTGAAAAGTTAAAGAGAAGGATAGCTTACTGGTCAGAAATAGAAAATAAATTGGTTGATGGTAAGTTAAAAGAAGGTAGCACTGATGATAGATTCGAGCCGAAGACAGCCGTGGCATGTCTCAATGCCACTATCACAGAAAAGTTATTAAAAGAAAGTGCACATGCTTATAATACAGAGATTAATGACTTACTTGTAACAGCACTAGGACGTGCGGTAAACAAAGTAACAGGTCAGAGAACGCTTGCTATACAGATGGAAGGACATGGTCGTGAAGAAACAGTAGGCTTTTTTGACCTAGGTAGGACAATAGGATGGTTCACTAGTATATATCCCGTAGTTTTAGAAGAGTTAGGCACTAATATTGCTCAGGATATTCGAAATACGAAAGAGATACTACGACGTGTGCCAGCACATGGAATTGATTATGGCCTCATAAAGAATGCAGACATGGTTAATTCAGAAGAAATGGATGTGGAAGTGGCACCAGATATATCATTTAATTATCTTGGAGAACTAGGAACAAAGAAAGAATCTGGCGATCCATATTTTGAGTTTTCACAACTAGGTTATGGACAGGATACGGATCCTCGTAATCAATTTGGACCATCCATTAACGTCATAGGTCATGTGCAAAAAGGTAGTTTATCTATGACAGTAACCTGCAACAGCAGTCGTTATTTGGCTGAGAGAATTGAGCAAATAGGAAAAGCATATGAAGAAGAACTTATAGCAGTCGCAGAACATTGCTCCCATGCACAGAAGAGTGAGTCAACGGCAAGTGATTTTGGTGAGAGCGTATGGCAAGATAGTGAATTTTGTTATGTACAGGAAGCTGTCAAAATCCGCGGCGAAGAAATTCAACGTATCTATCCATTGGCTCCTGTGCAAGAGGGAATGCTCTATGAGAAGCTTTTGGATGAATCCTCTACGAAGTATGTTGTTCAGCAGACGTTGCGATTGGCAGAAGTAGATGTAGAGAAGATGCATAAAGCTTTTGAATATCTAGCAACACAGCATGATATTTTACGTACAAAGATCTGTTATCGGGGAGTAAGTGTGCCAAGACAGGTTTTATTGAAAGAAAGAATGCCGGAATTTAATTATATGGAAGTAGATAATGAATCCGATTATCTTGATTTAAAGGAACAAGATGTAAAACGTGGATTTGATTTAGAAGAAGATACACTAGTTCGTATGAATCTGATAAAAATAAAAAATAGTGGATATCGATTGATCATGACGAACCATCATATTATTCTAGATGGTTGGTGTTTACCCATTTTGCGTAAAGATTTGTTTAATGCGTATATGGCAACAGACGAAGAACAATTAAAAATACCTAATAAGACTGCTTCTAATAAAATGGGTAGCTATGAAAAATTTGTAGATTATATAAATGAAAAAGATAAAGAGCCGAGCCTTAAATATTGGGAAGACCTTCTTCAAGGATATGAGACAAGGGCTGAAATTCTACCTATGGGTCGTCCAGAAGAAACAGAAGAAGAGAGTCAGACCCAAGAGTTTAAGTTAAGCTTGGAGGTAACCGAACAAGCAGAAGCGATATGTGCCCAGTATGATGTCACATTGAACACGCTAGTAGAAGCTTGTTGGGGAGTTTTATTGGAAAAATACAACTCAACAAATGATGTCGTTTTTGGAAAAGTTGTATCTGGTAGAAATGCAGAGATTGAAGGTATTGAAGAAATCGTTGGTTTATTTATCAATACAATACCAGTACGTATATCGACAACAAACGAAGACACATTTGCCGATTTGTTGAAATCATTACAGAGCCAGGCAATTGCTGCAAATGAACACGATTTTCTTCCCTTAGCAGAAATACAGAATCGTACTTTATTAGGAAGGAATCTAATTGGAACCTTATTCTTCTTTGAAGGCTATCAAGGAACAAGTATAAATATTGATGGCAAATTAAATGTGGAATCTGAATATTACCGCGAACAAATCGGGTATGACTTGGGAATGACAGCATTTAAGAGTGATCGTATCCATTTTAGAATTCTATTCAGTACAAAGCTATATAATAAGGAAGAAATAAATATTATTGGGTCTCATTTGCAAAGACTTATGGAACAAGCAATTGCAGCACCACAGACGAAATTAAACGAATTAGACATGACAAATGAAGCAGAAGAAAAGATTGAATTAGTACAGTTTAACGCAACAGATAGTGACTATCCAAGGGACAAGACAATTGTACAATTATTTGAAGAACAAGTAGCAAGAACACCTGATAATACAGCAGTTGTATTCGGGGATGAGAAATTGAGTTACGCTGAACTAAATGCTCGTGCCAATAAACTTGCAATAAAGTTACGACGAGATTACCATATCCAGCCTGATGATTTTGTTGCCATTATAGCAGAAAGAAGTTTAGAGATGGTCGTCGGGTTATATGCTATCCTAAAGTCGGGTGCAGCATATGTGCCAATTGACCCATTTTATCCAGAAGAACGCATCAAGTATATATTGGAAGATAGCCAGCCCAAAGCGGTTTTAATTGGTCATGGAAAGTATAATATTTCTCCTGAAAAGGTTGTTAACTTATATAGTGAAAGCAATTATGAAGAAGGTGCAGAGAATCTAGAACATGTGAATACTCCTCATGATCTTATTTATCTGGTTTATACATCTGGTACAACAGGAAAACCAAAAGGGGTTATGGTAGAGCATCAGCATATAGTCAATCAGCAGATGTGGACACAAAGAGAATATCCATTACACGAGGGAGAATCTCTTTTAATGAAGACCACTTGTGCATTTGATGTTTTTGCCTGGGAAGTATTTTGGTGGATGTTAGAGGGTGGTAAACTTGTTATTTTGCAACAAGGAGAAGAAAGTCAAAGTGATAAAATAATCAAGACAATTCAGGATTATAAAGTCAATGCAATCCAGTTCGTTCCTTCAATGTTCAATATGTTCTTAGAAGAATTAGATATGAGCAAAGAGAAAATAAATACTCTGCGTTATATCATTAATATTGGTGAGAAACTGAATGCAGAAAGTGTGAGACATTACAATCAATTAAGGGAAAAAGGACAAGTAAGAGCAGAACTGCTGAATCTCTATGGTCCAGCAGAAACTACAGTTAATTCTAGTGGATATCATTGTCCAGCAGACTTAAATGTAGATAAAGTATTGATTGGTAAGCCTATTAGTAATACACAAATTTATATATTATCTAATGAAATAATAGCTGGAATAGGCGTACCAGGGGAATTATGTATTGCAGGAGAAAGTGTGTCGCGTGGATACTTAAATCGTGAAGAATTGACAGCACAGAAATTTATTAAAAATCCCTTTGGTTCAGGAAGGATGTATAAAACAGGTGATTTGGCACGGTGGATGCCGGATGGAACTATCGAGTACCTTGGTCGTATAGATGATCAGGTTAAAATAAGAGGTTCCAGAATCGAACCAGGAGAAATTGAAAGTACTTTGATGGAACTCGAAGGAGTTAGTGGAGCAGCCGTTGTAGTACGACAAGACAAGCAAGGAGAAAAATATCTGTGTGCTTATGTAGTCGTTCATACAGAAGTAGAAAAATTAGACGAAGATACAATCAAGAGTGAGTTACGCAAGAAGTTACCAGACTATATGGTTCCTTTATATATTATTCGTATTGACCAAATTCCGTTAAGTCATAATGGAAAGCTGGACAAAGCGGCACTACCAGAACCAGAATACAAGCCTAAGGAATATGTAGCACCAACAAATAGAGAAGAGAAGTTAGTAGTTGAAGCATTTGAGAAAATCCTTGGAATAACAGAAATTAGTGTCAATGATAGCTTTTTTGACTTGGGTGGTCATTCACTCAAAGCTACATTATTGTGTAACGAATTAGAAAAGACAATTGGAGTAAAACTGCAGCTTAGTGAAATATTTGCTTTATCTACACCAAAACGCATTGTAGAAAGCATTAAAAGTTTGCAATATGATAGTTTTTCGGAAATACCGAAAATAGCTAAAGCAGAGTTCTATCCTATGAGTTCTGTTCAAAAGCGACTTTATCTTCTCAATGAGTTAGTAGGTCCTAGTATTTCCTATAACATTTCGAATGTCATAAAATATGAAAACACTCTGGATAAAGAGCAGCTACAGGGAGCATTAGATAAACTCTTAGAGAGAGAAGAAGTATTGAGAACGAGCTTCCATCTTATTAATGGAGAGCCAGTTCAAGTAATTCAACCAGATACGAGAGTAGTATTAGAATACAAAGAAGCAGATACACTAGATATTCAAGCTGAATATGATAGTTTTGTTTGCCCATTTGATTTATCGAAAGCACCTTTGATGCGGGTTAAGTTATTACAGACGCCACAAGCTTCATACTTGATGCTGGATATTCATCATATTGTTTCTGATGGAGAAAGTCTGCCTATTATGATGAACTGGATAAGTGAGTTATATGAAGGACATACTCTACCAATGCCAAGGGTTCATTATAAAGATTTCTCTGCTTGGCAAATGACTCAGGATATTACGAAACAGGCGGAATATTGGAAGAACGAGTTCTTAGGTGAAATACCAATACTAAATTTGAATACAGATTTCCAACGTCCTAAGAAAAAGAGCTTCAATGGTGCCGATCTAAAAACTAAGATTGAAGAACCAGTTTGTATAGAAATAAAAGAATTAGCAAAGAAGCATGGTGCTACTGAATACATGATTATGTTATCAACCTTTATGCTTCTATTGAGCAAATACAGTCAGCAGGAAGAAATTGTAGTGGGAACTCCTGTATCAGGTAGAACCCACGTTGATACACAAGAAATGCTGGGGATGTTTGTAAACTCCTTGGCAATCAAAGGAAATGTGAAACAAGAGCAGAGTTTTGAACAAGTATTGCTTGGAGTAAAAGAAAAATGTCTTCGTGCGTACGATAATCAGGACTTTCAATATGAAGACTTGGTTGAGGCAGTAGATGTAAAGAGAGATTTATCAAGAAATCCGTTATTTGACGTAATGTTTATGATGCCAGAGAGTGAAATTATGTCTGGTTCAAAGAGCATTATGAGTGGAACATGGGTACCAATGGAAGGAAAAGTAGCTAAGTTTGATCTGAATTTAATGGTAATACACACATCAGAGGGTTATGTGGTCAATTTAGAGTATTCTACAGATTTATTTAAACAGGAAACGATAAAGCAAATGGTGGATGATTATGTTTCATTGCTTTCAGTAGTTGTAAAGCATCCAGAAGATCGTTTGCAAAAGCTACTTAAGAAAGAGGATGTTAAGAAAGAGGAGAAAGATTCGACCCAAGCAGAGCTTGATAATCGTGCCAATCATTTGGCACAGCAAGTTTCAGATTTGATGCAAGCATTGCATCAAAGAGATCAAGCTTATTGGAAGAAGAAAGTAGACAATTTCCCACATGCACCACAGTTACCGCTTATTTCTAATGGGAATGCTGTAAACAACGCAACAGTGAAACGTTTAGAAACGAGAATTTCTGCGGAAGACTGGGCAATTGTGAGAAACAAAGCTTTGGATAACAGAATTGCGCCATCTGCGTTATTGTGCACAATATATGCGGAAGTTCTATGTAAATGGAGCAATCAATCAAATATGGCACTTAGCTTAAATCTGTTTAGTAATCAGCCTTTTCATCAAGATGGAATGTCTCTGATGGGGGATTTTGTATCAAAATTGTTGTTAGATATCGATTTATCATCTCACAGACAATTTTGGGAAAGAACTACTGAGATTCAGAATCGGTTATTTGAAGCGTTAGACTACAGATTTTACAGTGGGGTTGATTTCCTGCGTGATCTGGCTGAAAACCGTGGTCAAGAAGATCAAGCTATAATGCCAATTATATTTACAAGTATGCTTCGTGACGAAGTGGATTTTTTCAATCCCAATATAGGTAGTAGGGGAGAATTGAAATACGGAATAAATCAGACCCCTGAAGTATTTTTGGACTTCCAAGTTGCGGAAAGCGACGGACAATTAATTATGACTTGGGATTATGTGAAAGATTTGTTTGATGAAGATATGATCCGTGCCATGTTTGAAACGTATCAACTTCGATTACAGCAAGTTATAGACAATAATCTTTCAGCTATGCCGCTACCTTTGACACATTCTAAACTACTGCTTGATTACAATCATACACAAGGAGATTATGAAGGAGATTTACTGCAAAGATTAATAGACCGGCAATGCCAGAAAACTCCAGATGCGATTGCAGTCAAATTAGGACAGGATACATTGACCTATGGTGAGTTGGCGAGAAAATCCAATCAGGTCGCTCGCTATTTAGCAGAACAAAACTATGCACACAATTCTTATATTGGAGTTTGGGCAGAGAGACGAATCGAGACCATTGTAAATACGGTGGCTATTTTAAAAGCCGGCCATGCTTATATTCCTATTAATCCAGAACATCCTGAGGAAAGAATAGAATATATCGTGGAACATAGTGATATCAAGCTCATGATACATCCGGATTTATATGAAAAAGAGAACCTTTCCACCTATAACGATGGCGCCTTAGAATCGTTAGAAGGCTGCCAGCAGGATAAAGCCTATGCTATCTATACGTCAGGAAGTACTGGACATCCTAAGGGTGTTGTGATCACCCATGAAGCAGTAGTGAATACATTATTAGATATTAATGAGAAATTCCAAGTAGGCAGCGAAGATAAAATCATTGCCCTATCATCGATGAGCTTTGATTTATCCGTCTATGATATTTTTGGAGCACTCATTAGCGGAGCCCAGTTAGTATTAATTCCAGATCTTTTAGATGTGGCCAGCATTCATCAGATCATGATCGAAGAAGAAATCACGATATGGAATTCGGTTCCGGCAATTATGGATATGTATCTGGAAAGCACAAAACAAGATACAGTGCAGAGATCTGCAGCAGAGCGCTTACGTATTGTGATGCTAAGTGGAGACTGGATTTCTCTTGGTTTGCCAGAGAAAATCAAAACAAGAATGCCAAAAGCACAAGTCATCGGTTTAGGTGGAGCAACGGAAGGCTCTATATGGTCCATATATTTCCCAATCACAGAAGTGAAGCCAGAGTGGAAAAGCATTCCTTATGGCTATCCGTTGAAAAATCAACAAATTTACGTACTGGATGAATGTGGAGAAGAATGCCCGGTAGGCGTTCCAGGAGAACTGCATATTGGTGGAAAAGGAGTCGCCGTAGGTTATCTCAATGAAGAAGAGAAGACGAAGGCCACCTTTATCAACCATAGATTAGGGTATCTGTACAAAACAGGTGATTATGGTGTAATGCGTCTGGAAGGATATGCAGACTTCCTTGGAAGAAAAGATAGTCAAGTTAAGATACGTGGACATCGTGTCGAACTAGGAGAAATAGAACACTGTATCAATCATTTGCCAAATATTCACCAGTCCGTAGTCGCTGATTATAGTGATTCACATGGAGAGAAGCAGCTGTGTGGGTATATTGTTGCAGATGAGACAGTAGAATTGGCAGAAATAAAAAGAGAGTTAGCAAAATATCTGCCTGATTATATGGTCCCGGCACAATTCATACAGGTAGATGAGATCCCACTATCTGCAAATGGTAAAGTAGATCGTAAATTATTGCCGGACCCGGAAAAGTATATTGAGGAAAGTAAGATGATAAGGGATTATGAGGCACCAAAGACCCAGACGGAGAAATTGGTAGTAGAGGCATTTGAATATGTACTTGGTATGGAAAGAGTAAGTGTAAACGACAATTTCTTTGATTTGGGTGGATACTCGCTTAATGTAATCCGGCTGTGTAATGAATTAGAGAAGAGTACAGGGGTAAGGTTACCACTTAGAGAAATTTTTGATTTAGTTACACCAAAGAATATTGCAGAAACCATTAAAAACTCAAAGGTAAATACGTTTGAAGAAATACCAGAAATAGTAGAAGCAGAAAGCTATTCTATAAGCTCAGCTCAAAAGAGACTTTATCTTTTGGACCAACTAACAGGTCCTGGTACAACTTATAATATTCCTTTAGTAATCAAGCTTAAAGTTAAACCAGACAATGAGCGACTTCAGAGAGCATTGGATCAATTATTAGAGTATGAGGAAATTTTGAGGACAAGTTTCCATATAGTGGATGGTGAGCCGATTCAAAAAATTTCTTCAGATGCAAGAATTGTGCTGGAGCACAGTGAAGTAAATACAGCAGATTCACAGTATATCCAAGATGAATATAATACTTTCGTCCAACCATTTGACCTGTCAAAATCACCACTAATGCGAGCAAAAATACTGGATACTCCAAATGATTCATACTTGTTTTTGGATATTCACCATATTTTATGTGATGCAGGCAGCATGCCAATTATGCTTTACAAAATACAAGAGTTATATGAAGGAAGAAAATTGTTAACACCACGAGTACAGTATAAAGACTTTTGTGTTTGGCAAAATGCTAGAGATATAACAGAACAGGCAGCGTACTGGAAGAAAGAATTCTCTGGTGATATACCAGTCCTGGATTTAATCATGGATTATCCACGCCCTCATAAACAAAGCTTTAGAGGTGCTAATTTCCGAACACAGGTAGAAGAAAAAGCGAGTATTAAAGTAAAAGAGTTAGCGAAGAAGTATGGTGCAACTGAGTTTATGGTTTTGTTATCCACCTTTTTCTCAATGTTAGGAAAATACAGTCGACAGGAAGAAATTATAGTAGGAACTCCAATATCGGGACGAAACCATACGGATACCCAAAATATGTTGGGCATGTTTGTAAACACTCTGGCAATCAAAGGGAATGTCTGCTCTGATGATACATTTGAGGATGTATTATTAAGTACAAAAGAGAAATGTTTACAGGCATACGATAACAAGGATTATCAGTTCGAAGATTTAGTTGAAGCAGCGGGAGTAAAAGGAGATTTCTCAAGAAACCCAGTATTCGATGTGATGTTTGTATTGCAGGACGATGAGAGAGAGAGTTATTCGGATAGTATTCAATTTGGAACGAGGGAATCCGTTGAAGGAAGTATTTCTAAATTTGATCTTACCTTAACCATGATAAGTGATTCAGAAGGCTATAAGATTGATTTTGAATATTCTACAGACTTATTCAAACCAGAAACGATCGAGTACATGGCAAAACACTTCTTAACACTAATTGAAGGAGTTTTAATGTCTCCGGAAAAGAAGCTGCAGGATATTGCCATGATAGATATGTACGAAGAAGCAAAAATATTGGATGAGTTCAATATGACGGATGCAGAATACCCTCATAATAAGACGATTGTGCAGTTATTTGAAGAGCAGGCTGCCAGAATACCTAATAGTATAGCAATCTCATTTAAAGGACAACAGATGACCTATGCACAAATAAATGAACAAGCGAATGCTCTGGCAAGAAAACTTCGAAAGGACTATAACATTCAACCAAATGATTTTGTGGTTATCTCAACAGAAAAATGTTTGGAGATGGTGGTGGGCATATACGCTATTTTAAAGGCTGGAGCAGCTTATGTACCCGTTGATCCATCTTATCCAGAGGAAAGAATTAATTATATCATTAATGACTGTAAACCAAAGGTAGTATTATGCGGTACAAAAGAACCTGAAGTTGACATTCCTATCATGTATCTTCATGATGAGGCAAATTATAAAATGGAATGCAGTAACCTTGTCCATGTAAATCAATCAAGTGATTTGATGTATGTTATTTATACCTCGGGTACGACTGGCAGGCCAAAAGGTGTTATGGTTCAGCATGTAAATGTAGTGCGATTACTTAAGAATGACAAGTTTAAGCTTGATTTATATGAAAATGATATTTGGGTTCAATTCCATTCTTATTGTTTTGATGTTTCGGTTTGGGAAATTTTCGGAAGCCTATTGAATGGAGCAAAGCTTGTAATTCCTTCTGAAGATACGGTAAAAGATGGATATGCATTTGGAGAGCTGCTGCAAAAAGAAGCGGTAACAATCTTATGCCAGGTACCTTCACCATTTTATACGTTGATCGATGCAACGACAGGACAAACAATAAATAGTTTACGATATGTTATTTTTGCAGGAGAGGCACTTTATCCAACACATTTGAAGAAATGGCATGAGAACAATAGGCATTGTCGTCTGGTTAATATGTACGGGCCTACAGAAACCACGGTATACGCTACTTATCGCGATATTGATGCTGAAGCCATCGAGAGCGGAATTAGCGACATAGGAAAGCCACTTCCAACATTAAAGATTTATATGTTAAATGGAAATGAACTTTGTGGAATTGGAGTTCCAGGTGAGTTATGTATAACAGGTGAGGGTGTATCTCAAGGATATTTAAATCGACAAAACCTGACAGACGAGAAGTTTGTACACAACCCATTTGGAGCCGGAAAGATGTATCGGACAGGTGATTTGGCACGTTGGTTACCTAACGGAAACATTGAATATATTGGACGTATGGATGACCAAGCAAAAATTAGAGGATATCGTATTGAACCAAGAGAAGTAGAAAGCCGTTTATTGGAGCTTGAAGGGATAAGTGAAGCTGTAGTAGTAGTGCGAGAAGACAAAAAGAAAGAGAAATTCTTGTGTGCCTATATAATAGCTGAGACAGAAATAGAAGAAAAGAACGTAAAGATTAAGTTAAATAAAGTGTTACCAGATTACATGGTGCCTGCACATATTATTTCAATTGATACGATTCCACTGACAAGTAATGGTAAACTTGACAAAGCTTCATTACCACAGCCGCAGTATAAGTCAAAGGAATATATTGCACCACGAAATGAATATGAAACTCTGATCGTGCAGGCATTTGAGCACATCCTAGATATTGAAAATATTAGTGTAACTGATAGTTTCTTTGATCTAGGGGGATCGTCACTGAAAGCAGTGTTGCTGTGTAATGAATTGGAGAAAACTATAGGAGTAAGACTGTCAATTAGAGATATTTTTACTTTTGGTACGCCTGAGCAGATAGCGGAAAATATGGGGTCGATAGAGAACGAGATGTTTGTGGCAATAGAACAAGCTTCAGCAGCTGAATACTACCCTACAAGTTCAGCTCAGAAACGACTCTATCTTCTAGACGAGATGACCGGACCTAACATTAACTACAACGTATCGGATGTCTATGCTTATGAAGAACCGCTAGATAAAGAAAGATTACAGAAAGCTTTGGATAAGCTGTTAAAGCAAGAAGAGATACTGCGAACTAGTTTCCATGTTGTGGACGGTGAACCCATTCAAACGATTTCTCCAGACGCAAGGGTTTTATTAGACTACAGCGAAGTGGACGCAATAGATATACAAACAGAATACGATAAATTTATACAACCGTTTGTCTTATCCGAAGCGCCGTTGATGCGTGTGAAATTAATTAAGACAACAACGGCATCCTACCTATTTGTTGATATTCATCATATTATATGTGATGGAGAAAGCCTACCAGTTATACTGCATCAAGTGAACGAATTTTATGAAAATGATGGAACTGATCATGAATAAGAGGAGAGTTTATGAATAAAAATTCTAACCGAATTCAGTATAAAGATTTCAGCGTATGGCAGAATTTTTATGATATCACAAAACAGGAAGAATATTGGAAGAGGGAATTCGCTGGTGAAATTGCTAGGGTAGATTTGAAGACGGATTTCCTCCGTCCTCAAATCCAGTCTTTCAGGGGAGCCAATGTTGTAGCAAAGGTAAAAGAGCCATTAAGCTCAGGGGTTAAAAATTTAGCCCTAAAGTATAGTGCTACTGAATTTATGGTTACCCTATCTGTGTTCATTTTATTATTAGGCAAATATAGTCGCCAAAAAGATATTATTGTAGGAACAACCGTGTCAGGCCGAGTTCATGCAGATACTAAAGGTATGCTGGGGATGTTTGTCAATACTCTGGTAATAAAGGGAGAAGTTTGTCCTGATGATACATTTGAGCATTTGATTTTAGCTGTGAGGGAGAAGTGTCTGCAAGCTTATGATAACCAAGAATACCAATTTGAAGATTTAGTTGAAGCCGTAGAGAAGAAGAGAGATCTCTCAAGAAATCCGATATTTGATTTTATGTTCGGATTAAAAGAAAAGAAAAAACCGACGGAAATGCAAGGCCTATTTGGCGGAAAAAGTGCATTCATTAAAAGAAATGTTTCAAAGTTTGACTTATCCGTTCTGGTTGAATGTATGTCAGAAGGGTATGAAATTGATTTTGAGTATTGCACAGATTTATTCAAACAAGAAACTATTGAATATATGGCAAAGCATTATGTAACGCTGCTTGAGGAAGCAGTAACACATCCAGAAAAAAAGCTTAAGGATTTGCAAATACTTGATATCAGGGAACAAGAGAAGATATTGGTTGATTTCAATGCAACGAATGTAGAATACTCTCGAGAACAAACAGTTGTCAGCTTATTTGAGAATCAGGTAGAGAAAACAGCAGAAAATATTGCACTTAAATTTGATGATAAAAAGATGACATATGCCGAGCTGAATGAGAGAGCAAATCAGTTGGCGCGAACCCTTCGGGATTTAGGAGTGGTTCCAAACGATTTGGTGGCTTTGGTTACAGAACGTAGCATGGAAATGATTGTAGGAATATTAGCAATCATTAAGGCAGGGGGAGCTTATGTACCAATCAATCCGGAATATCCAGATAATAGAATTGGCTATATGCTGGAGGACAGTAGTCCAAAGATTGTATTGACGTATAAGAATAAGTTGCCAGGGAAGGTAGAGATTCCGGTATTAGATTTAGAAGATGAGAATAATTATGCTAATGAAACGGACAATCTTTTGCATGTTAACAGGTCTAATGATTTGGTGTATTGTATCTACACTTCTGGTACAACTGGAAATCCTAAAGGAGTTTTAATTGAACATCGAAATGTGGTCAATATGTGGGTCACATATAAGGATACATTTGCACTGAACGACAAGGATACGGTGCTGCAATTTGCAAATGTATCTTTTGACCAAGCGGTTGGTGATATCTTCCCTGCACTATGCAATGGTGCGGCATTATGCATTGTACCAAAAAATTTAACATATGATATGGAGCAACTACAAAACTATATAGATCGAAATAATGTAACAACAGCATCATTGACACCTAAGGTAATAGAAGGGTTGTGTGCTGACGCATTACCGACACTTCGTTTGCTGGAATCAGGTGGTGAGGCAGGTAATCTAGAAAGCTTAAAAGAATGGGCGAAAAAAGTAGAAGTGCTAAACACATATGGCCCTACAGAATCTACTGTAAATGCAACTAGTTTTAGAGTGAATACAGACTCTACTTCAATTACCATTGGACGTCCGATTGCAAATACAAAGGTATATCTTCTAAATGAAATGGAGCTATGCGGTGTTGGAATACCTGGCGAGTTGTGTATTGCAGGAGATGGTTTAGCAAGAGGTTATTTGAATCAGCCAGAATTGACAGATAAGAAGTTTATTAAAAATCCTTTCGGTGAGGGAAAATTGTACCGTACAGGAGATTTGGCACGTTGGCAGCCAGATGGAAATATAGAGTATTTAGGTCGAATAGATGAACAAGTGAAAGTCCGTGGTTACAGGATAGAGTTAGGTGAAATTGAAAGTGTGTTAAGAAAACAGAGTAAAATCGCAGATGCTGTCGTTGTTGTAAAAGAAGTTGGAAACGATGAAATTCTCTGTGCATATCTCATTGCAGAGAAGGGTCAGGAACTAATGATACCCGAAATTAAAGAAGCGATAAGAGAAGAAGTAACGGAGTATATGATTCCTGCCTTTATGATACAGATCGATGAATTTCCACTAACCATAAATGGGAAGCTGGATAAAACTAGGTTGCCAGAACCAGATATGTTAGAAAGCTTGAAATACGTACCACCAAGTAATAAGACGGAGCAAGCAATCGTAGATGTATTTGAGGAAATTCTAGGAGTATCTCCAGTCGGAATAGAAGACAGTTTCTTTGTATTGGGTGGACATTCGTTAAAAGCGACGGCAGCAATTAATGCCATAGAGAAGAAAACAGGGATTCGTTTGCCAGTAAAAGAGATATTTAGTTCACCAACTCCTGCCGTGTTGGCGAAAAAGATGGAGGCTGCGGGAGAAGGCGAATATAGTCCAATACCACAAGCAGAACAGAGAGAAACTTATCCAGTATCCTCTACACAGAAACGATTGTTTATTCTGGATCAGATGGAAGGCAGTAGTACAGCATATAACATGGCGTCAGCGCTAGAAGTAACGGGTAACCTTGATTTAGAAAAAATACAACAAGCAATAGATAGCCTGATCAAGCGTCATGAGTCGCTGCGAACAAGTTTTGTAATGACAGAAGGAGAAACATTTCAAGTCATTGCAGATAAGGTATTCTACCAAGTGGAATATGAAGAGACCGACAGCTACAGCGAAGCAGATATGGAACAATTTGTACGCCCGTTTGACATCGGAAAAGCACCACTTATGCGTTTTAAAGTAGTGAAAGAAAGGAATCGTAACAAATATATTTTACTATTTGATATGCACCATATTATTTCCGATCATAAGACTCTAAATATATTAATCGAAGATTTCTCACGATTGTATAACGGTGAAGGATTAAAACCACTTGAAATCCAATACAAAGATTATAGTGAATGGGTGCGTGGTAGAAACCTGGAGAGTCAGAGAGACTATTGGAAAGAAGTATTTAAAGAAGAGGCACCCGTTTTGGATGTGGTGACGGACTATCCACGTCCCAAGATCCAAAGTTACAAAGGAGCACAAGTGTCTGTTCAGCTTAGTAAAGAACAAAAAGTTGGAATTGAAAATATAAATAAACAAAATGGAACTACAGATTACATGACCTTACTGGCTGTATTTATGATAGAACTGCATAAATACAGCAGGCAACAAGATATAGTGGTAGGAACACCCATCTCAGGCAGGGTGCATCAGGATACCGAGACGATAGCAGGCATGTTTGTAAATACGCTAGCAATGAGAGGATATCCAAGGGATGAGAAAACGTTCCTGGAATTTTTAAGCGAGATAAAAGAGCTGGCATTGAATGCGTATGAGAATCAAGAATACCCATTTGAAGAATTGGTAGAGGAAGTAGAAGTACGCCGTGATCTGTCACGCAATCCGCTGTTTGACGTTATGTTTACCATGCAGAATAACGAAGAAATCCATCTTGCGATGGGCGAAGCCCAAGTAGACATGTTGGGAATTCATTTCATTGATGCAAAATTCGATTTGGATTTACAAGCTACAGCGTATGAAGAGGGGTACGCTTTAGATCTGGTATATTGTAGTGATTTATTTACCCAGACTTCAGCACAGGTCATACTGGAGCATTTTAAGGTATTGCTAGATAGGGTGATTGCTAACCCTGAAATGAAATTGTCTGAACTACACATGGTCAGTGAGGTAGAACAACAAAGAATAATAACTGTTTTCAATAATACACATACGGAGTATGCACAGAATCATACGGTAGTAGAACGCTTCGAGAAACATACGGAACAGACACCCGAGAAGACGGTAATCGAATACGAAACGGGAGTACTTCGTTATGGAGAAGTAAACCGAAAGGCAAATGCATTGGCATGGGAACTGATTTCGTTAGGTGTCCAGCCAAATGATAGAGTTGCCATCATGGCTTCACTGGAAGCGGAAACGATTATTGGAATTTTAGGCGTGCTAAAGAGTGGAGCCTCCTATGTACCGATTGATCCAACGACTCCGAAGGAACGAATAGAACATATCCTTAACGATGCAGCACCCAAAGTCATATTAACAAGAGAGAAGAATCTGGAAACAGAAATCCCATTCATCTCTATGAATCTTGAAGATCTGGGTGAGAAGGAGAAAAATCCAGAGTGTGCCGTTGAAAAAGACGACATAGCCTATGTGATTTACACATCAGGAACTACAGGAAAGCCCAAAGGCGTGGCGGTTACACGAGGTAATTTGGATCATTACTTGTCATATGCAGATAAAGAGTACCAGAAAGAAGCTTGTACTACGGTATTAATTACAAGCTTAAGTTTCGACCTCTCCGTAACTTCCTTGTATTTACCGCTTATTAGTGGTGGATCTCTTCTATTAAAGGGAGGAGACACGGAGGAAAGGTTAAGTGCAGCATTCAAAGATAACAGGATAACCTTCCTTAAGCTTACCCCTTCTCATTTGAAAATGCTGGAAACCTATGCAGGCGGCGTAGATGTACCGAATTTAGAAACGCTGATTGTCGGTGGAGAAGAGTTAACAACAGATACGGCATGGAAAACGCAGAAGCTATTGGGAGACAACGTAAAGATTCATAACGAATATGGCCCTACAGAGACTACAGTAGGATGCTGTGATTATGTCTATTCCAAAGAAAAAGATAAGGGTTTAAGTGTAGGAATCGGACATCCCATTGCCAATATGCAGCTATATATACTGAATGAGATGGAGTTATGTGGTGTAGGCATTCCTGGTGAGCTATGCATCGCAGGAGACGGAGTAGCCAAAGGATATCTAAACCAGCCTGAATTAACAGCGGAGAAGTTTATCGACAATCCATATGGAGAAGGGAAGTTATACCGCTCTGGAGATTTGGCGAGATGGCTGCCTAACGGTGAGATGGAATACCTGGGAAGAATAGATGAACAGGTTAAAATCCGAGGATATCGGATAGAGTTGTACGAGATAGAGAGTGTTTTAAGGAATCAGCCTGGTGTATCAAATGCGGCAGTAATTGCGTT
>NZ_JBNNTG010000014.1:0-110403 GCF_050278525.1 Peribacillus sp. NPDC096540
GAGACCCAATTCCTTAATATTGAGCAAAATTCAAAGGAAATTTCAAAAGGGGTTCGGAATGTTTTAATTCCGAACCCCTTTTGTCTACAAACTGAACAGCACATCCATTATAAAAGGATGTGCTGTTTTCATTAATCCATTATTTGTACATTTCAGCAACTTGTTTTTGCAATTGAGTATTTTCAAGATACTCATCGTAACTAATTTGCTTATCGATAGTACCTTTTGGTGTAAGTTCAATAATTCGGTTTGCTACCGTTTGAATAAATTGATGATCATGAGAAGAGAAAATCATAGACCCTTTAAAGCTGATTAATCCATTATTCAATGCCGTAATTGACTCTAAGTCAAGATGGTTAGTCGGTTCGTCAAGCATTAGAACGTTTGAACCGCTTAGCATCATTTTAGAAAGCATACAGCGGACTTTTTCGCCCCCTGAAAGAACACTTGCCTTTTTCGTAACTTCATCACCAGAGAATAACATTCTGCCCAGGAATCCGCGAAGGAAGCTTTCACTCTGATCATTAGGAGAATATTGACGCAGCCAATCGACAAGTGTTAAATCAACACCATCAAAGAATTCAGCGTTATCTTTAGGGAAGTATGCCTGAGAAGTCGTAACACCCCATTTGAAAGATCCGCTATCCGGCTCTATTTCACCTGCTAAGATCTTGAACATGGTGGTTTTTGCAATTTCATCTTTGCCGACAAAAGCAATTTTGTCACCTTTATTCATCGTGAAGCTGACGTTTTCCAATATTTTAATACCATCGATTGTTTTTGTAATTCCATCTACACGAAGCAGGTCGTTTCCGATTTCACGCTCCGGTGTAAAGCCAACGTATGGATAGCGGCGGGAAGAAGGTTGAATATCATCTAAGCTAATTTTATCCAATAATTTCTTACGGGAAGTTGCCTGACTCGATTTAGATGCATTTGCACTGAACCGGGCGATGAAATTTTGAAGTTCTTTGATTTTTTCTTCTTTTTTCTTATTGGCATCTTGTGTTAATTTAAGAGCAAGCTGGCTTGATTCATACCAGAAGTCATAGTTACCAATATAAACTTTGATTTTACCGAAATCAAGATCCGCGATATGCGTACATACTTTGTTAAGGAAGTAACGATCATGGGAAACTACGATAACTGTGTTTTCAAAGTTGATTAAGAACTCTTCCAGCCATTTAATTGCTTTTAAATCTAAGTGGTTGGTAGGCTCATCGAGTAAAAGAACGTCTGGTTTTCCGAATAGTGCTTGAGCAAGCAATACTTTAACTTTGTCGCCACCGTTTAACTCAGCCATTTTCTTAGTGTGAAGGTCCTCTGTAATACCAAGACCTTTCAAAAGGATCGAAGCTTCAGGTTCAGCTTCCCAACCGTTTAATTCGGCAAATTCACCTTCAAGTTCGGCTGCTTTCATTCCGTCTTCATCAGTGAAGTTTTCTTTCATATAGATTGCATCTTTTTCTTGCATGACTTCATATAATCTTTCATGCCCCATAATAACTACTTTAAGAACCTCTTCTTCTTCATAAGCGAAGTGATCTTGTTTTAAAACGGCTAGGCGTTCGCCAGGCCCCATATGAACATCACCGGATTGTGCTTCAATTTCACCGGAAAGAATTTTTAAGAACGTGGATTTACCGGCACCATTTGCCCCAATTAGTCCATAGCAGTTACCAGGCGTGAATTTTATATTAACATCTTCAAACAGTTTACGATCGCCATAGCGTAAACCAACATTATTTACAGTAATCATTTATTTACATTCCTCCAAAACTACGTTTGCATCAACGTTTTTAGCAACTTTTTATTTTTTAAAGACACTGAATAACATGAGCAGAAGTTTACACTTGTATATTTTTAAAACTTTGCCGTCCGTTAGATTGTATCTTATTTCAGAGGAAAATTAAAGTTAGATTAGCAAAAACAAACGGTTAGGGGCAAAAATTTAACGAGCTTTTATGTTTTAGGATATAACTTGAAAATTTCACCAAATATTTTTGACGTACATATATATTTTTCGTCATTCACACACAATTCAATCCACATGGGAAACTCGTAGGGGCTTTTTATTTTATTATGTAGTAGTGGAAGAGATATTTGATGTCGTTATGAGGTTGGATGCTGTCCGAATTATGCATTATAAGTTAATTAAAATGAGATTAATAATTAATCATTTCTAATATGTTTATTCCTTCCACGCAAATAGATTGCTATAGCGCGTTTAACTAAACTGCAGATTAATAAAATCGCTGAGAAATTAGACGTTAAGCTACCACAAATTAATCATACACAGTATAAAGGAGGTTGTTAGGATGAAAAAAATACGTTTTGGTTTCCTAAAATACATAGTAAATTCCAACACAAATGTAAAACCGAACTTAAATGTAAATCTAAATGGGAATTCTAACAATTTTAAAAAAACGTTTCTATTAATCTTATAGTTCACAAAAAAGGTTATTAACCTAGATGGGTGAGTTTGAGGTGAGAATTTAGTATGTAGGCATCCGAATAAACGGGTGCTTTTTTAATAGATTAAACCATAATCGATTCTTTGAAAAAAAAAGCACCTGTCAATCCACATATTCTTTTCAATCTTGTTAAAGAACGACTTAACTGTACATCAGAAAATACCTTTATATCTAACGGCGAAATTTTGTCGTTTCTACATCTCCTGCAAGTAATACAGTAGGAATGGCTGCTCCTAAATAGTGTGAAATTTAAGTTCGTCTTCTTGCTAATAATGGGGAATTTTGTGCCGTCATGAAAGCGGTTTGAAGAGAAGTAAGGAAAGATTTAAACTGGTATATATAGTTTACTCTTCAAATAATAAGCTAATATCCCTGAATTTTTATTAAGTTAGGGGATTTGTCAACCATTGGATTTTCTGATAATATGAATGTCCATTTCATCGTTGTATCGGTATTTTTTCTCCAGTTTAATCAATAAAAAGTAGGAAGGAGGATGGTTCTTTTGGTAAGACATCCTGATTTTGAACAAGAACGTCAGCGGTTGGATTTCACTAAGCGGTATATAGATGTAGTCATCAAAACATCAGAAACCAGCAAAGATCAATTTCAGCGGAATATGCAGGAGGCTTTTGGTGATGCGGATTGGTCGGAGTCGGGCTTATATTCTCAGTTGTTGACGACTGCCAACTTTTTTGAAATGTCTAAATCTGAACTGGAAAGCTTACGCATGGCAAGCAAAAAGCCTTATTTTGCAAGAGTTGATTTCGAACGAAATGATGGTGATCTGGGTGAAGTACTTTATTTCGGAAAAACTTCCCTTTATCAGAGGGAAAGCCAGGAACAGATTATCGTCGATTGGAGATCTCCAATAGCTAATCTTTATTACGAGGGTCGGATTGGTGAAATTGAATATGAAGCAGAAGGGGAGACATTTAGCGGGAACATCACTTTAAAGAGGCAGTTAATGATAGAAGATGGTGAGCTAGAAGAGGTCAGGGATATAGATTTAACAACAACGGATGAATTATTGCAGGAGTCCCTTTCTAAAAGTTCGAGCAATCGTTTAACCGATATCATTACCACAATACAGGAAGAACAAAATAAAATCATTCGTGCTGATTTAAATAAACCAATCATTGTTCAAGGGGCTGCGGGCAGTGGTAAAACAACAATTGCCTTACATAGGATTTCTTATTTTATATACCATTATAAAGACTTGTTTGACCCACGCCAGTTGATGATTCTTGCCCCGAGCCGGGTATTCATTGATTATATTTCAGAAGCATTGCCGGAATTAGGTGTTGAAAAAGTAAAACAATTCACATTCACCGAGTATGTTCAAGTAGCAATCGGAAAGCAACTGAAGATAGTAGCTGATAATAAACTAACAAGTTTGTTGGAAAAGGATGATGAAGAAACAAAAGCGGCGATCTGGATATCTGGATTTAAGGGTTCACCATTATTTAAATTAATCTTGGACGAATATGTGAAGGATATTTTCAGGAGTTTTCATCCGGAAGAAGATTTTTATTGTGACAAGTATCGCCTTTATTCTGCAAAGAAGTTCATTAGGCTACTGGAAGAGGATTATTGGTATTTACCATTATACAGCAGACTCGACAAGCTCAAGTCCATTTTACAAAATGAAGTGAAACTGAAAAAGAAAAAAATGCTTGAACGAGTAACGGATTTTTATGACGTCAAAATTGAAAAGGCCCTCTATAAGAATATTGATCCAGTAATACGCAAGGAATTTGTAACAAAATGTCTCGATAAAAAGGAGGAACGGATCGGACAGATTAAAAAAGCAATCCGTTCCTCTGTAAAAGGCTATTTTAAGCAATTCAAAAATAAAAATCTTCTTCAATACTATCAGGAATTGTACCAAGATCCTGAGCAACTGGCCTCGTACAGTAACGGTAAACTAAGTCGTGAAGATGCATGTGCTTTATGTAATTATAATCAAAAGTTAATTCATGAAAAAAGTTATGAATTAGAGGACTTGGGTGCATTATTATATTTACAGGAGCTACTTTTTGGTGTGGATAAAGACAACAAAGCAAAAAATGTCGTTATAGATGAAGCTCAGGACTATAGCTTCATGCAGTTGCAGGCGCTGAAAACAGCAGCAGATACTGATATGTTCACTCTTGTAGGTGATCTTGCTCAAGGCATCCACTCATACCGGGGACTTCAAACATGGGAAGAGGTCCATCGTCGTATTTTTCCGAGGGCGACATACACTGAACTACAAAAAAGCTATAGAACGACTGTTGAAATAATGAAACAGGCTAATCAAATTCTTCAATTGTTACCATATGATTTCCCAGAAGTTGAGCCTGTCGTCCGCCATGGGACAGAACCAGAATTCATTTCCATCGATAAGGATGAATGGGGAGAAGAGTTGATTAAACTTATCGAAGAATTAAAAGGAGAGGGTTTCAAAACATTTGCCGTTATAGCCAAGACGATGAAAGATTGTAATCTAGCAAACGAGACATTAAGTAGATGTCATAATGGCTTCCATTTAATAGATGAAGCTGGAATTATTCCGAAAGATAAAACGTTAATTGTACCCTCATATCAAGCGAAGGGTCTAGAATTCGATGTAGTCTTTGCGATCTCCCTGGAGGAAATTTATTGTCGGAAGAATGAACTCGATATTAAGCTACTGTATGTAACAATGACAAGACCATTACACCGGCTTTATTTTTTTGGAAGTGAAAAAGAGGATTTCCTTCTGAGGAAATGATAGGAGGGGGATTTTGAATTTAATCTACCTCCTATTGCCTTGATTTTCTTACAAATGCAGAAGAATATCGTGAATGTCTTCCCATCCATAACCGACTTCGATTAACTCAATTCCGGCCATATTAACAGTTTTTTCAGCGATGACATGACCACCGAGAGTTTTGTAAAAACCGCATGAAGGATTATCTTTTAAAGCCCAGATAATTAAATTTTTATGTTCCTTATTCATGAGTTCATCAACCACCGTTTTAATCATTTTTCGACCAATTCCTTGTCGTTGATACTCTTTTAATAAATAGATAGCATATACTTCCCCTTGAATACGGGGGTCATTAGTTTGTTCGGGACCGCCAGCTACAAAACCAATAATTAGTCCTTCGTCATTTTCAGCAACATAGGTGGTATTATGCAGCATCTTTAAATTTCTTAGCCAATTTTTTTTTCTTGTTTCTAGATTCAAAGAAGCCAAATATTGATCCGGCAGGATTCCTTTATACGTCGATTGCCAACTGTTTATATGTACATAGGCTATACCGGTTACATCTTTTTCTGTAGCCTTTCTTATTTTCATTAAAATCACCTTCTTATTTTGTTATTTTTACTAGAATATCATGTAAAAAGTGAATAAGCATTTAATTTATGTTTATAACTACACTAAAAAGGATAAGAAATAATAGAGTGATTCAACCAGATGAAGGGAAGGATGAGAAAGATGAAATTGAAAGTCGGTTTTTATTTTCCGGGGGGCAAAGAAATAGAGCATGAGGTAGAAGGCGATGACTCAACTCAAATGATTTCAAATATTCAAAAACACCGCTATTATAATTTAGTTAAAGGCGATTGTCATTATGTTGTAGATACTGAAAAAGTAGCTTATTTTTCGGTAACTGAAATATTGGATTGATTATTAACCGTATTGGACTTTTGTTCCAATTCGGTTTATTCTTTTTGTTGTAGAGATGACCTTAAAAGGAGTAAACAATGAAAATTAATTTTACGAAAAAACAATATGAAACATTGTTCAAAATGGTTCAGTATGGATATTGGGTTGCTTCCGATATTGAAAATAATAAAGAGTTTAGTGACTTAGAGCAATACCTGAATTCCTATGCAAAAGATTTTGACATGGAAGGAATCCACTTTGTGAAGGAATATGAAATTTATGATTTAAGTCATGAATTGGAAAATGAAATTCATGAAGTTATAGATGAATATGAAGAAGGGGTATTTAGGGACAAGCTTGCGTATCACATGGCAAGAAAAGAGTTTGCAAAGGAATCGAACCTTCGAGAGTATACTCAAGAGGAAGCGTTAAAACGAATTATGGAACTCGAAGAAAAATATCACCTTCATATTGAAGAACGTGGGTTAGAGCATCTAAAGATAGAAGAATAAGGGGTGAAAAGAGAGGGCATTATTTGTCCTCTCTCCTTTATTTTCGGTATTATAACTTCAAGTGAAAATAATCTGAATCCACTATAATGCTTTTTTTAACCACAAAAGCTTTTTATTCATTATGGCCAAATTTTGAGCGAAATTGTTTAGCTGTGAATTCGTAAAAAGCCATTAAATCATTTTGTGAAGCAAACCCCGCTTGCGCAGACTTCTCATTACCCCCGCCTTTACCATTATACGAGCTGAGTGTATCTTTAAAATATTGTCCGCAATGAATGGAGTAGGACCCATTGTGCGCGAGCAGGATTTTTTGTTCCTTACGTGATGCAAATAAAACGAGCACTTTTTCTTTTTGAACCATGTTAGCTGAAAGAAATTGGAGTTCTTTCAATGAGCTTTCTTCGAAAATATAAGATATGAACCCATCGCCATTATCTGCAAGCAGGGAATCAGCAAGGAACTTTGCATGTTCAAGTTTGAGCTTTTCATTTGTCGATGCTAGTTGTTTGTAGTCATCTTCTAGCTTTTCCACCCTGTTGATTATTTCTTCGCGTCCGGTATTAAATTTAGACGATAAAGCTGAAAGAACATTAAGACTATCAGAAAAATCGTTCAGTGCCCTCAATCCGCATTTGAAATAGAGACGCGTATTTTCTTTCTGTTTCTCTGTTTTGAGGATTTTAATTAGGCCAATCTCCCCGGTTTGTTCTACATGCGTTCCACCACAAGGATTATACTCAATCCCTTCTATTTCAACAATACGGATATTCTCTGACACTTTTGGCATTTTGACGACAGGGAGTGCCTGTAATTGTTCATTTGTCACAAAATATGTGAGAAACTTGCGATTCTCATAGATATATTGATTAACCTGCTTTTCAGCAGCTATCGTATGTTCCTCGGTCCATTGGGGCGCGAAAATATCAATAGTTATATTTTCCGTTCCAAGATGAAAACTGACAGTATTCGCATCAAACAGTTCCCGGCAGACAGCCGAGAGTAGATGCTGACCGCTATGCTGTTGCATATGATCGAAGCGGCGTTCCCAATTGAGTTCACAATGAACAAATTCAGAACCTGGCCTGCATTCAAGTTTGTGAAGGATATTTCCATCCTCGCTTTTTGTAACGTTAAGGACAGTGATTCCTTCTATACTGCCTGTATCGGAAGGTTGACCACCCCCTTCTGGATAAAAAGCAGTTTCATCAAGAGTGATGTAATAAAAGCCATTTTCTTCAAAAATCTGCTGGATTTTTGTATCCCATTGAGATGTCTTGGATGATGTGTAATACAATTTTCTAGTCATTAATAATTCCTTTTCCTTTCAGTTGGTCATTAAATTATAACATCGCAAGTCATTTTTATGAAAAAGCAAGGTTTGTGAGATTGGCAAAGGTTTTAATGGTTTGTAGGTCACGGATCCGATCAGTGAAAATCACGCTCTGGATTAAGTTGATTCTAATGTCCATTTATGTAAGTAATAAAGTGAATTTAGTTAATATGGAAAAATACAAAAATAGCTTATTTGGAAACTTTCTGATGTTAGAGTTGGGCGAATCAAAGTTTATTACGACTTAAAAGGTATATCGGAACACTAGCTAAACTATACAAACCCAGTCAATTTACAAAAGTTAGTAGGCATCCTTTGTAGCCATGGAAAAAGAGTTTAAATTTTAATTTTAATTCCTCAAACATCCATGGAAGTTGACAAGGAGCAAAAAAATAAAAAAACGTAATAGGTATACATAACAACAAAAAAATGATAAATTCAAATATGTTGGAAAAATAAATAATTGGGTACAATTGTAGGTAAAGGTAAGTTACAGGAGGATTTTTATACATGCAAAAAATTCAGGCCGGTTTGGCTGTAGAGTTAGAAGTAGAGCGTAAGGCAGATTTCGGTTGGTTCTTGACTGATGGTTCGGAAGATGTCTTACTTCATCATAATGAAATGAATGAAGAAACGGAGCTTGATATTGGTGATGAAGTAACGGTATTTATCTATCATGATAAACAAGCCAGGTTGACAGCAACAATGAAAATTCCTGAAATTCAGATCGATCAGTATGGCTGGGCAGAAGTAGTTAATGTGAAAAAGAAACTTGGGGTCTTTGTTAACATCGGCCTTTCCAAAGATATTCTTGTATCACTGGATGATCTTCCAAACATTGACCATTTATGGCCTGAAGTTGGTGATCGTTTATATGTTTCCCTAAAAACCGATCGTAATGAACGCTTGTTCGGTAAACTTGCAACAGAAGATGTAATCCAGGAGATTGCTGTTAAAGCTCCTTTAAAAGGAGTCCGTAACACGACCGTGAAAGGGAATGTCTATCGTTTGCTAATGGTTGGTTCTTTCTTTGTTTCACAAGAAGGGTATCGCTGCTTTATTCATGAAAGTGAGCGGAAGCAGGAGCCCCGCCTAGGAGAATTAGTTGAAGGGCGTGTCATTGACAGTAAAGAAGATGGCACCCTCAATGTTTCTTTATTTCCCTTTAAGCAAGATTTAATGGGGGAAGATGCTGATGTCATCTTCAATTATTTAATGAATCGTGGCGGTGCGATGCCTTATGGCGATAAGACTCCACCTGATGATATCCAGTTTCACTTCGGATTAAGTAAGGGAGCATTCAAACGTGCTCTGGGGAAACTAATGAAAGAAGAGAAGATTTATCAGGAAGATGGATGGACCTATTCTTCAGACCGTAAATGACAAAAAGGCAGCGGAAGCTTTTCCGTTGCCTTTTCTATTTGAATTTTATTAAAAAAACTTTTTTTTCCCTTTGTCCTCTTTTAGGATTTCTACAGCTTCTCTGAACCTCATGGAATGTACAATCTCTCTTTCCCTTAAAAATCTTAGTGAATCATTGATATCCGGGTCATCTGAGATGTCAATCAACCATTGATAGGTTGCACGAGCTTTCTCTTCAGCGGCAATATCTTCATATAAATCAGCAATAGGATCGCCCTTAGCTTGGATGTATGTGGCTGTCCATGGATCGCCTGCTGCATTTTGATAGAAAAGGGCACCATCACGATTCGCATAATGTTCGCCAAGACCTGCTGCAACCATCTGCTGTGGTGTGGCGTCCTTAGTAAGCTTATAAACCATGGTGGCAATCATTTCCAGGTGTGCGAATTCTTCAGTTCCGATATCCGTAAGTAATCCGATGACTTTATCGGGTATTGTATAGCGTTGATTTAAGTATCGGAGTGCGGCAGCCAACTCACCATCAGCACCCCCATATTGTTCTATTAAATATTTTGCCAGTCTTGGGTTACAGTTGCTAACCCTCACTGGGTATTGCAGCTTCTTTTCATAAACCCACATAGATATCTCTCCTTATACCTGCCAGGGCCAAGGGCCTTGGCCCCATTCCCATTTATTTTCCCCTCCAGGACTATTTCCGAATCCCAGTAATGGTCCATATTTAGGCTCAAATACTGCCTTCAATTGTTTGGAGTATTGATGGAATTGATTGAATTGCTGAAGAGCCTCTTGGTCATTAGGATGGGTGTCCAAATAGTGGGTCAGCTCGACAAGTACGAAATCGGCAGCCTGTATTTGCTCAAGCAGCTGATAATATTCATCATCCAGTTTCCTATTCATTTAAGTCTCCCTTTCGCGATAAGGATTATCATAAAAATCGTAAAAGAATTTCCAAAGTGTTCCGTATCTCAAGGCTTCTTCTGGTGTGAATTGTTCTAGATTAGGCGGTTGGAAATTTATATACAATTGGGGAGGTGTCCTGTAATACTTTCTTCCAATAGGTGGACAGGGGTCGAATTTGCTATGAAATGGTTTATAGGACTTGATTAGGGTAAAAGTCTTTTCTCTTGTCAAAGAAAATACCTCCTTTTTAAAGATATTCCCTTTAATAATTATGCCTGGATAAAAAAAATATGACCCAAAAGGGTAGGATAATCAGTTGAAAAGGCTTCTATATTTATTTAATATTCGAAGCACTTGTTATCATCTCGTTATCTTACTGTGATGTTTGTCATCTATTCTTTATCTGTTTGTTCTTTGTATAGAAAATAACTATGGTAATATTGAAAACATTAGCTTATGAAGAAGCTCACAAGGAGGTAACAACATATGAAAAAATCAATCTTATCGTTAGCGGCAGCGGCTGCAATATCCGGTGCATTCACCATTCCGGTACAAGCAGAAGATGTCAATGTGAAAGATGGAGACACATTATGGGGGATATCTCAAACATATAAAGTATCAATAGAAGATATTAAGGATTGGAACCATTTGTCTTCAGACACGATTTATTCAGGAGAAACATTACATATTTCTCAAGAAAAGCATTATACGGTCAAGTCCGGGGACACGTTATGGGAAATTGCAGTCAAATATCATGTATCAGTAAATGACCTTAAATCTTGGAACGGTTTAAATTCAGATACAATCCATCCGAAACAGGAACTAGTTATTAAACCTGCGACAAACAAAAATGAGGCAGCGAGCGTAAAACCTGAACAGAATTCTGTACAAGCAGCGCCAGCTGAGCAAGCAAAGCCAGCAGTACCGGCTGGGCAAGCAAAACCAGCAGCACCAGCTGAGCAAGCAAAACCAGCAGCACCAGCTGAGCAAGCAAAACCAGCAGCACCTGCTGAAAAAGCAGAAAAAGAAAAAATAGTATCTAAAAGTGAATCTACAAATCAATCAGGCATAGAAAAAGAGATTACTGTAAGAGCGACTGCATACACTGCTAATTGTCAAGGTTGTAGCGGCACTACAGCTACTGGAATCGACTTAAAAGCAAATCCGGGTGCAAAAGTTATATCTGTAGACCCATCAGTTATCCCACTTGGATCAAAAGTTTATGTGGAGGGTTATGGCTACGCAACAGCGGCTGATACAGGCAGTGCCATAAAAGGAAATAAAGTAGACATCTTTATTCCTAATGAGAAGGACGCTATGAATTGGGGCGTTAAAAACGTTAAATTACAAATCTTAAATTAATTTAGTCATGCAAAACATGTTTATATATAACAAAAGTAGGCACAGAGTTTTCCTGTGTCTCCTTTTTTTGTTCTTTTGGTTCACGGAAAAAGCAGGTACAATGAAAGTAATAAATCCTTACAAGTTAAATAGGAGGAGTAGTACATTGATAGAAAAAGCACGTGATTATTTACAAAAGTATTTTGGATATGAGTCATTCCGAACCGGTCAGGAACAGATTATTGAACAAGTGTTAGGTGGAATAAATACAGCAGGAATCATGCCAACTGGCGGAGGTAAATCAATATGCTATCAGATTCCAGCTCTTCTATTGTCTGGCGTAACACTCGTCATATCCCCACTTATTTCCTTGATGAAGGACCAAGTAGATGCCCTCGAACAAAATGGTATAGATGCCACATTACTTAACAGCTCTATTTCAGGGATAGAAGCTTCCAATAGAATGAACGATATTAAGCAGGGAAGGTATAAGCTTGTTTATGTGGCTCCCGAAAGGTTGGAAAACCCTGCTTTTCAGCGGGAACTGGCTAACGTTGATATATCATTGGTGGCCATTGATGAAGCTCACTGTATCTCGCAATGGGGTCATGATTTCAGACCAAGCTATTTAAAAATCAAAACCCTGTTGAAAGAAATGCCCTCAGCTCCGACTGTCCTAGCATTAACTGCGACAGCAACTCCACATGTGACGGAGGACATTTGTCAGTCGCTTGGAATATCTGGACAACATACAATATCAACCGGATTTGCAAGAGATAATTTGTTTTTTTCCGTCGTCAAGGAAGAGAATCGCGGACGGTTTTTAATGCGCTATATTGAAAAAAACAAAAATGAGTCGGGTATCATATATGCAGCAACGAGGAAAGAAGTCGATTCATTGTACGCCAAGCTTAATAAAGCTGGCATCAAAACAGGCCGATATCACGCAGGCATGAATGAACAAGACCGTTCGGAACAGCAGGAGCAATTTATTATTGATGATGTTCCATTGATGGTAGCGACATCAGCTTTTGGAATGGGTATTGACAAGTCGAATGTTCGTTACGTCATTCATTATCAAACCCCAAAGAATATGGAGAGCTATTATCAAGAAGCAGGTCGTGCAGGTCGAGATGGTTTGGATAGCGAATGTATTCTTTTATACTCCCCTCAAGATATACAGATACAACGCTTCTTAATCGATCAATCGAACCCTTCGCAAGAGTGGCAGGCTCAAGAACTGAAGAAATTGAATAGAATGAAGGATTATTGCTTTACTGAAGGTTGTTTACAAGCCTATATTCTTCAATACTTTGGAGAAGGGGATCCTGAAGATTGCGGCCACTGTGAAAACTGTACAGATAAACGTGACTCAGTTGAAGTTACGACTCAGGCACAGATGGTTCTTTCGTGTATGTTACGAATGGGTGAAAGATTTGGCAAAACGATGATTAGTCAGGTACTCACCGGTTCACGGAATAAGAAAATTGAAGAGTTTGGGTTTCAGAAGCTTTCAACTTATGGAATTATCAATAATCAATCGGCAAAGGATGTTGCAGACTTCATTGATTTCCTGACTGCTAAACAGTATATCGAAATGACAGGTGGGCAATATCCAGTTCTTAAAGTAACCAATGCTGGCAGGGAAGTGCTTTTAGGACAGAAAAAAGTCCTTCGAAAAGAAATAAAACAAATAAGCAGCATTAGTATTGATCATGGATTGTTCGAAGAATTGAGACATTTAAGAAAAGAAATCGCAAGCAAGGAAAATGTACCGCCTTTCATTATTTTTTCCGATGCATCCTTGAAAGATATGGCAGCAAAACTGCCGAGTAAAGAACAGGAATTCCTTGAAGTTAAAGGGGTGGGCACTCAGAAATTCGACCGCTATGGAGCAGTGTTCTTAGAAGTGATTTCTCATTACTTACAAGCACATCCTGAAATAAAAATGAATACAATGGTTAAAAAAGAGACAACAAAGAGATCCACAGTACCATCTCATCTAGAGAGCTACCGTTTCTATCAGGAAGGCAAATCCCTCAAAGAAATTGCGACATTAAGAGGACTGTCTTCCATCTCCATTGAAAATCATTTATTAAAGTGTGCAGAAGAACGTTTGGAGATCAAGTGGGAAGAGTTTTTCTTAGGTGAGGAGTATGACCTTGTATTGGAAACAGCCAAACAATTGGATACTGAAAAACTTAAACCATTGAAAGAAGCCCTTCCTGACCATTTTTCATACTTTATGATTAAAGCAATCATGGTAAAAGCAGGATTAGAAAACTAATAGAATAAGGTTTTTGGATAATTTTTTCATTGGATAAATAAGAATTTGATTTGATGCGTATACTAGGAATGAAAAAAGGTGAAAAACTCAGTGCCTTTAATCAGAATCTTTATATAAAAAAGAGGAGGTTGCTCATGTATTTTGGTAAAAAGAATTCAGAGGAACCAGAAATCATTATGGAAGATACAATTGTATATGCATGCGGATCGGCAGATTGTAATGGATGGATGAGGAAAGATTTTGCCTCTGAAAACTATGATTGTCCAATGTGCGGCAGTCAATTAGTTGAAGAAGTAAGGGAACTGCCAAAAATCGAAAATGAATATAATGCGTTTAAATAAAAGAGGTGAAATATTGCCTCTTTTATTTTATATTTTGTAGAATGACGATCTTTACGGTGTTCTGTTTTAGTCGCATCCTTTACATATAAAATCATATGTGGTATGATAAAGATTCAGTGTTATTAAGAGTACACACTGGAGGGTAATTTAAAGTAACATTTTTATTAATAAAATATTTTTCATCATGTTTATGATGGAGTAGAATCAAGTTAAACACATCTAGAAAAAGAAATACATCTAATCACCAAGTATTTTCCTCGATCCATTTTGTTCTTCATTAACTTACTTCTATGTACCATTTATCTTTTGGAATTTAAGTTTCCCAATTGGAATTACGGACGGTTTTAATTAATAAACATGTACTTACAAGCTTTCACCTGATTCTCGCAGGCACGGTCTAGGAACCGTATGGATGGGAGAGAGGCAGGGCTTTCATTGTTTTAGGTTTTGGCACTAAAATTACTCTCATGCTTAATTCGGATTCAAATCATTCGAATGAGCAGGAAGAATCATGAGAAATTGATTCTTCAATAACACAGTCTTGATTGCCTTTGGGAAATCAGAGACTGTGTTTCATGATTATCTGGTATATGGATACGGGGAATAATGGCTTTCATTTCTCTTTAAGTAGCTTTACTCAATTATAATATGCATATGTATGATATAATGGTATATGGGATATTAAAAATTCATGGTTGTGATCTCAAGTTCCTTTTACTCAATGAGTTTGAGTGAAAGAACTCACAATTATTTAGATTAATCGCCATCTATTCTTCTTTTATCTTTATGGCTTGGGATCTGTTATGCAGGACGGAGTCAATTCAATTCTAAGGAGTGAGATACATGTATAGAAGAAATAATACGGAAGAAATCATTCCTGAAGAAACAAAGGTGTGGGAATGTACATCAGAGGATTGTAAAGGCTGGATCCGCGATAACTTTACAAGTAATGATGAGCACGTTTGTCCACTATGTGGCAGCGAAATGAAACCCGGCACTAGAATGCTTCAAGCAATCAACAATCCAAGAAATTATTAAGTCTTTATAAAAAAAGCTGAAGGGGGATTCCCCTTCAGCTTTTTTTATCTTTTTGCCTATTTAAGTAGATGTAGCAAAAAGCCAGAAAAATGATAGATAAGAAAAATTAGTGAATATCCTTTTTCTTGAACCGTCCCCCGCGAACCTCAGCAATATCTCCGACTGCAAGGAAGGCAGATGGATCAAAGCTTTTGACTATATCTTTAAGTTTTGCTTCCTCAAGGCGATTAATTACACAAAAGATAACCTTTTTATCATCTCCTGAATAAGCACCTTCGCCAGCTAAAAAGGTCACACCTCGACCAAGACGACTCATAATTGCATCACCGATGTCTCCAAATTCATCGCTGATAATCCAAACAAATTTAGATTCATCCAACCCAGCGATAACAATATCCATCGTTTTATAAGCTACGAAATAAGCTATAATCGAATACATGGCACGGTCCCATGAAAAAACAAAACCAGCACTGCCAAGGATGAATAAATTAAAGAACATGACAATCTCTCCAACAGAAAAAGGAAGCTTCTTGCTAGCTAGAATTGCTAGAATTTCTGTACCATCTAGAGAGCCGCCATATCTAATAACCATTCCAACACCAATTCCAAGAATCATTCCGCCAAATGCGGAAGCAAGGAGGATATCTTGAGTGAAAGCTGGTACGTGGTGAAGCAATGTAGTGGTTATGGAAAGGACTAAAATCCCATATAGAGTAGATAAAGCGAAGGTTTTTCCAATTTGTTTATAACCAATAAAAAAGAAAGGAAGATTCAGAACAAAAAGAAAGATACCGAGCTTCCAGCCCGTGATATAAGATAACATAATAGATATACCTGTAATACCACCGTCTATTACATTATTTGGTACTAAAAAAATCTCAAGGCCGACAGCCATTAAAACAGCACCGATTGTAATTAAAAGACCTCTCTGTAATATTTGCCTTAATGTTAATTTTTTATGCTGGGTCTTCTTTTGCATAATTTCTGTTGTAGTTGTGTTTGCCAAGTCTGACATTATCATGCCCCCACTCCTTCTATATATATGTACTATTTAATTATAAACCTTTAGGTATAATTAAATAAAGAAATTAACATTCTTAATTAAATATACTTTTCAAATAATAACCAGTGTAATTGTGTATTTAATTGTTTCATGCAATGAAGAAGTCGTATATGAATGCTTGTCACTTAACAAGCCTTTTCTATTTTACTCTATACAAAAGAATAGTATTTCTCATTTTACTGCATTTATAAAAAAAACTTCTCTTTTTCTTTAGAAAAAGAATGAGAAGGAAGATAATATATGTAAACAGATAGGTATTAAGAAATAAAAGTCTTTGAGGTACAACAAATTTCCATTACAATATAGGTGAATAGAATGACAGAGGTGGAAATGTAAACAATGGAACTTTCAATTGTATCATCTAATCCAATCCTTTTTATGATTGCCGTACTTTTAATATTTATGGCATGTTACACGGCGTTAGATTTACTAACAACATTAATTACAATAGTAAAATACAAACGTCTTTTGTATATAGGGAGCATTTGCTCTATGGGAGTGGCTATCTGGACGCTTAATTTTGTGGTCATATTTACTTTTGAGAATGCGGGAATGGCAGCGTATAATTTTGCTTCGATAATGCTCTCATTAGCAATAGGGGTAGCTCTCGCAGGGGTAGGATTATTAGCTATTTCATATAAACAACAGTTACTACAAATTATTTTTTGCAGTTTTATGTTTACGATGGCGATATTGTCGAATTATATAATGGGCATGTTTGCTTTAAACAACTCTGTGCAATTTAACCCTTTGTTACTTGTTATTACGCTACTCATTATTTTTAGCTTTTTTTTAATCTCGCTGTTAGTCTTATTTTATATAAATAAAGTAAGTCAATCTTCCCTAAAGCCAATCAGTACTCTGATTATGAGTGCGGCAATCATCGAAGGGTATTTTCTTTTTTTAAGAGTGTTTCCGCTTACTGGAGAAAAGGAGAATAATGAATTTGTTCAACTTAGCCCATTTATTTTATATCTAGTCTGTTTTGTTTCACTATTTATCCTTGCCAGTCTAATTGGTTCTAGCACGATTGTTGGACGGCGTTTGGCAAAGAGTGATAGCACAGTGAGGGATATCCGTTATGCCTTGGATCAATCTTCTATTGTGGCTATAACAGATGCTGAAGGAATCATTACTTATGTTAACGAAAAATTTATAGAAATCTCACAATATGAAGAACATGAACTGATTGGAAAAAGTCATTCTATCATTAATTCGGGTTATCATCCTCAAGAATTTTTCGCTGACCTTTGGTGCACAATCAAACAAGGAAAAACGTGGAATGGGGAAATTTGTAATCAGGCAAAAGATGGCGAGATTTATTGGGTGGATACTACAATCGTACCATTTATGAAAAAGGGAAAACCATATCAATATATTTCTATTCGTTCGGATATTTCCCGTAGAAAAAGAGCTGAAAGCGACCTAAGGGTCTCAATTAAGGAATTAGAGGATATGTATTATGCTATTAACCAATCATCCATAGTGGCGATTACCGATAATAAAGGGGTCATTGTCGATGTAAATGATAAATTCTCAGAAGTTTCCGGGTACAAGAGAAGTGAGTTAATCGGTCATACTCACCAATTGGTTAATTCCGGATATCACTCAAAGGAATTCTTCGATGATATGTGGAAGACCATCCATAATCGGAAAGTATGGAATGGTGAAATTAGAAATAGAGCGAAAGATGGCAGTTATTATTGGGTGGATACAACTATCGTTCCATTTTACACTGTGGAAGGAAAGCCATTTCAGTTTTTGACTCTTCGGTATGATATAACAGAGCGAAAACAAACAGAAGAGATGCTTCATCGACAAGATAAACTGGCTGCAGTCGGGCAGCTTGCTGCTGGTGTTGCACATGAAATTCGGAACCCTCTTACCTCAATGAAAGGGTATACTGAATACTTACAATTAGATGAAAAAGATGAAAATAGACTTGAGTACTTGGGAATTATTATGGATGAAATCAACCGTGTAAATGAGATAGTTGAAGAATTCTTAGAACTGGCCAAACCACAGTCCCTGATTTTGGAAACGAAGAATATAGTTCCAATTATTCAAAATGTTTTATCTCTAACAGAGTTTGATGCAAGGAAGAAGAATGTTACTCTCTTCTTTGATTGTTATCACGAGGAAATTCTAATTAGATGTGATGAGAATCGTTTAAAACAAGTCTTATTGAACTTTGTAATAAATGGGATAGAAGCAATGCCTGACGGGGGAGAAATAAAAGTCGTTACAGAACTTAAAGAAGAGAAAGTGCATATCTCCATAATCGACACGGGAGTTGGAATGCTACCCGAGCAGCTGAGGAAGATTGGAGAACCATTTTTCACGACGAAAAAATCAGGTAATGGTTTAGGACTTATGATCAGCTTTAAAATCATTGAAAGCCACCTAGGGCGAGTATTTGTAGAAAGCGAAGTTAACAAAGGTACTGTTTTTAATATTGTGCTTCCTATTGAAATGGTAAAGGATTTTTCCAATGATGGAATTGACAAATAAGTGGGGCTTGTATAATTTCTGCTATTTGATGCATGTATATGATAATTTTGAAGAAGATGACCGCATGGGGGATACTGGATTTGGAAAAACAAAAGCAAGCTAATATCTTAAGTTTGAAGATTTTTTATCTTTTTTCGTTTTTTGCTGTGGGAAGTTTAACACCGCTCTTAAGTGTTTATTTAGCAAATGAGGCAGGGCTAAATGGAATTGAAATAGGTACAATTATGTCTGTCGGGCCAATAGTAATGATCGTTTTTCAGCCAATTTGGGGTATTGTCTGTGATTGGAGCGGAAAACCTGCTAAAATTCTTGCAATGACATCGTTGCTCGCTGGTTTTTTTGGCTTAGGATACTTGCTTTTCGAACCATATTTACTTTTAGTATCTGTCGCAGTGGTATTGGCAATCTTTCAAAGTGCCATTATACCGGTTTCAGATAGCATAACCCTTCAATATACAACAAGAATCAAATCGAATTATGGAAAAATACGTTTATTCGGTTCGCTTGGTTTTGGTGTGGCTGTTTTTGTAATGGGAAAGTTTTCAGAATCATTTATTGGCCCTTCAGTTATATTTTACGCCTTTTTTATCGGCCTATTTGTCGCGGCTCTACTAGCTTTACGCTTGCCTGAAGAGCCTCCTCAAGAAAAGGCAAAACTTTTCGATGGGATGAAAGAACTGTTTACAATGAAACGTTTTCTTATCTTTCTTGCTTTAACCTTTCTGATCTTCGGCCCTAACCTTGCCAATAATGTCTATTATGGACTATTTGTCGAGGCAAGAGGCGGGACATATACAGGAATTGGAATTGCATTTCTGCTAGCTGTATTATCGGAAATACCATTTATGAGATTAGCCGGCAGCTGGATAAATAAATTAGGCCTGCTGCCAATCACGTTATTGGCCGGAACCGCTTCGTTGGTTCGTTGGTTGTTTTATTTTACGGAACCAAGTTTGGCAATAGTGTATGTAACTTCCATTATCCAAGGTTTTTCATTGGGCTTATTCATTCCTGCAGCTTTACAATATATTCGAGAAGTCGTCCCACCTCATATAACAGTTACTGCAGTAACACTTTATTCTGCTATAGGTAATGGGTTAGGAAACTGGTTCAGTACCTTTAGCGGCGGAATAATCTTGGATAAATCAGGGATTTATATGGTGTACTTATTTTATAGTTTGCTCACACTCATGGGGATGGTGCTCACAGTGTGGCTCATGAAGCTTGAGAAAGTAACTGGAAGAACGAAAACCAGTTTTTGAAAAAATAATTTAGGTCAGCAGTATGAAGGTGTTTTTTTTATTGTGTTAAAAGGAATAGAACTATTCGCTATAGAGAATAGTTATTTTCAATGGGATATAAAAAATTTAGTATTTTACTGAAAATCCACTAGAGAATTTAATGAATAATGGTGAATTTTATTCAGCGTCTGCTGTAGACAAGAAATAAAGAAAAAGCAAATCGGGACAAAAGTACTTCCTTTAGTTTCTTATTTCTAGGCCTTTTCGCAGCTAAAGTATTAAAATTTCCATATGAAGATCAAAAAGCGATTTCTATTGAAGTGGGCATGCAAAATTCAGGTTTAGGTGCTTCGTTTCCACTGCTCATTTTTGATCCCTTGCACAGTTCATAGTACTATCAATGTCAGGCATATTATTTCCAGACCCTTGCTTGCAACCTATTGGTCAAAAAGAGCAGAGACAATCAAAGAAAATGTACAGGCTAAACAGGAATCAATAAAGCAATAAATCGGTTTATGACAGAAAGGGATGACCCTTTCTGTCTTTTTCATTTTTGTTTGACTTGTATACATTATAGGCTTAACCACCGACTTTGAAAACGAGGCAGAAAACAGTAAAGCGAAACGCTACAATTAAAACAATTACGGTGATACGATTTCCCTTGGTTTTTGTAATGAGACTATACAGTTTTTTTATTTTTGGAAATAATATGTTTTAATGGAAGGAAGAGTTTGTATGGAAGGGTGAGTGTTATTGAGCAAAACCAAAGTGTTAGCTGTTACTGTAATATCAGTAGTTATCGGACTGTTCTTTTTATTTTGTCTTGGTTGGGCGATAATTGATTATTATGGAAAAAAAGCTTCTGATATAGAATTAAATGAAACAAAACCTATTGAGAAGAACCTACCAGAAGACTTTACAGTAGTTGCATTAGGGGATTCGTTGACACGCGGAACTGGTGATGAAACAGGGAAGGGCTACGTCGGCCTTGTCGTGGAAGATTTGGAGAGTAAATATAATAGCAAACCGCTAATTCATAATCTCGGGATTAATGGACAAGTGTCTCAAGAATTGGTGCAGCAGGTAAAACAAACGGAAGTGAAACGCCAATTGCAGACAGCTGATGTTATTTTAATTACTATTGGTGGGAACGATTTATTTCAACAAGGCCAGACCTTGTTTGATTTTGACCTTACTGCGACTTCTGAGTTACAAGAGAATTATCTGAAAAACTTGAATACCATTTTTAAAGAAATCAATAATGTCAATGATAAGGCAGCCATTTTATTGATTGGTTTATATAATCCATTCATAGAGCTGGATGAGGACTTTGATACAAACCGAATTGTCCGGGACTGGAATAATGAAACCGCTGAAGTGGTGGCTCTTTATAAAAATGCTATTTTTGTTCCTACATTTGATTTGTTTCAATTGTCGGTCAACGACTATTTGTATTCAGACAAATTTCATCCAAATAAGGCAGGATATCGATTAATTGCTGATAGGGTTGCTCCTTTAATACAATGGGAGGATGAAAAACAATGAGTAATGTGACATTGTCTGTGAAGGGTCTGAAAAAAAGGATAGGCAAACGGGAAATTATTAAAGGAATAGATTTTGAGTTAAAAGAAGGTGAGGTTTTTGGTTTTCTTGGACCGAATGGAGCTGGAAAAACGACGACAATTCGTATGTTGGTCGGTTTGATAAAGCCAACCTCAGGATCCATCCAATTATGTGGGTATGATGTGCGTCAGGATTTTACGAAAGCGATGCAACATCTAGGCTGTATCGTTGAAAATCCAGAACTATATCCATTTTTGAACGGCTGGGATAACTTGCTTCATTTTGCGCGAATGCTACCTGATGTTAATGAGTCAAGGATCAACGAGGTTGTGGAACTAGTCGGTCTACAATCGAGAATTCACGATAAAGTGAAAACATATTCCTTAGGTATGAGACAGCGTCTAGGGATTGCCCAAGCATTGTTAAACCGTCCTAAGGTACTGGTCTTGGATGAACCAACTAACGGCCTAGATCCTGCTGGAATTCGTGAAATGCGCCAATTCATCAGAAAGCTTGCGGAAGAAGAAGGGATGAGTGTTCTGGTTTCTTCCCACTTATTAAGTGAAATCCAGCTCCTATGTGATCGGGTAGCAATCATTAAAAGTGGAGAGATTATTCAAACAGATACAGTGGAAAGTTTATTAACCACTCAAGAGCGGTTAATTTGGAGGGTTTGGCCTTTTGAAAAGGGAAAAGAAATTCTAAGCAGTTTTACGGAAATTACCGTAGATCAGGATTATATCATTACAGCTTTTGATGAACATGAAACGCCTAAGTGGAATGCTGCGCTTAACGAAGCTGGTGTAAAGGTGTACGAAATGAATCGTAAGCTTCCGGGATTGGAAGAGCTATTTTTACAAATAACCGGTGGCGGAGGTGCTGGTATTGAATAATCTGATCCAAAATGAAATGATGAAGCTTCTGGCGAAGAAACGGCTAGTCATCATTGGTATCATTGTGGGTGTTTTAGTGCTGATGTTTACATATGCGCAGTACAAACAATTGGAGGAGCAACAGGAAAAGTTAGGTACTGATGATTGGCGTGCAGCTCTTCAGCAGCAAATCATCGATACCCAAAATCGGCTAGGTTCAAATAGGATGCTAGATGAGTGGCGCGAAAAACTCCAGGTAAGTTTGAAACAGCAGCAATATTACCTGGATCATGACATTAACCCTTCAGAACCAGGTGCCACGACATTTACGCGTATGTTTTTGGAAAATGCTATTGATTTGTTCATCCCACTGCTGGTCATGATTGTAGCAAGTGATATGGTTTCTTTCGAAAACAGTCAGGGCACGATTAAACTTCTGCTAACAAGACCAGTGAATCGCTGGAAAATACTAATGAGTAAATATGTGACATTATTATTGTCCATTTCTATTATCGTGGCTATGACAGCATTATTGTCATATATTTTATCAGGACTTGTTTTTGGGTATCATGGATGGGAAGCCCCTGTAATATCCGGTTTTGGATTGAATGGCGGCGATGTGGATTTCAGTACAGTTAGAATAGTTGAACAATGGAGATTTCTATTGATGGATATGGGGCTTGTCTGGCTTGTAGCTGTAGTTGTAGGGACTCTCTCTTTCATGCTATCGGTTTTAGTTCGAAGTACACCTGCGGGTATGGGCATAATGCTTGCTGCACTCATATCAGGGGCTATTTTGAACAGTATGGTGTCGTCATGGGAATCGGCGAAGTACTTCTTTATGGTGAATTTAAAATTAACCACTTATATTAGCGGAACCGCACCACCTATTGAGGGAATGACCTTATTATCCTCCGTCATTACTCTTTTAGTTTGGTGGGCGCTTGCTTTAATTGTTTCTTTTACAGTATTTACACGGAGGGATGTGTATTAAGGAAGGACAGCCTTATAAAAATCAAGGCTGTCTTTTATTTTCTTTTATAGGGTATCCTCATAAAAAGTATTCCAAAATAGGAGGTATATAAAAGGGATGATTATCATTTGAATAAAAAATTCCTTCCAATGACTTCAGTTTCCGGTGGAGAAATTCAAAAAGTTAAAGAGGATATTTATTGTCTTCCGATTCAAATTGTTAATGTTATTTTTTGTTGGCTCTCCTAGTGGGTATTGATTGATGCCGCAATTCCGCGTTCAGCCTACGTAATAAAGAAAGCTGCTGAGGGAATATACGGACGACAACATCCCCCTGCAGCCATTATTTTGACACATGGACATTTCGAACATGTTGGTGCTCTGATCGAGTATTGGAAGGCTCCTGTCTTTGCCCATCTTAAAGAGATGCCTTATTTAACGGGACAGGAAAATTATCCTGAGCCAGATTCTACTGTTGAAGGGGGGATGGTTGCTAAGATTTCTTGGATGTTTCCGAATGAGGGAATCAACCTGGATGAAAAAGTTCAACCCCTCCCTGATGATCATAGCGTTCCTGAGCTTTACGATTGGAAATGGGTCCACACCCCGGGCCATTCAAAAGGACATATTTCACTATTTCGGGAAAGTGACCGAAGTCTCATTGCTGGAGATGCTTTTGTGAATGTAAGACAGGATTCACTTTATAAGGTTTTCACTTAGAAAAAAGAAATTTCGGGACCACCACAGTATTTGACAACGGATTGGAATGCGGCCAAAAAATCGTTATTAAAGCTAGTCTAAAACCAACTGTCGCTATAACTGGGCATGGCTACTACCCTATTGAAGGGAAAGAACTGGAATTTGGTTTATCGAAAATTGCAAGGGAGTTCGACTCGCTAGCTAAACCGGATTATGGTAATTCTGTGGATTGAATGCTGTTGAGTTTTTTTGAATAATATATTTTAAATAGTCAACAATAATCAAGCAACTAATGCTAAATGGAGGGGTATCTATGACTACTTTAAGAGATATTATGACGACAGACGTGGACTATTGCACAGCAGAAGATAATATTTATGAAGCAGCAGTTAAAATGAAAGATAACGATGTCGGAGTGATTCCTGTTTTAGAGAATAATCATTTAATTGGTGTCATTACGGATAGGGATATCGTAATTCGCTGTGTAGCTGAGAAAAAACCTAATTCAACGAGAATAACGGATGTTATATCCACTAATCTTGTGACCGGTACTCCTGATATGTCAGCGGATGAAGCAGAGGAATTAATGGCCAATGAACAAATCAGGAGACTCCCGATAATAGAAAATGAAAAAATGGTCGGAGTCGTAGCATTAGGTGATCTTGCTGTACACCATCAGACAAATTCAATGGCGGGAGATGCTTTAAGTTCAATTTCCGAGGACAGAGATCAAATTCAACATTAAAAACAAAACTCTGTTAGCAGAAGCTAACAGAGTTTTGTTTATAGATATTTATTAAACCATCCTTTTATTTCATTTACATGTTGAAGACGCATCTTTGGAGAGCCGCTTCGAGTTACTTCATGGGTTTCTCCTGGAAAGGTCACGAGTTGAGCATCTTTCTTTTGTCGTTTTAAAGCTACAAAAAATTGTTCGCTCTGTTCAATTGGGCATCGATAATCCTTTTCGCCATGCAGTAAAAGTAAAGGGGTATTCACATTAGTGACATACTTTAAGGGCGAGTGTTGCCACAATTTATCTGCCGAGTTAAAAATATCACCCTTAATTTCCCACTCTGTAAAATAATAGCCAATGTCGCTTACGCCATAAAAGCTTAGCCAATTACTGATGCAGCGCTGAGTCACGGCTGCCTTGAAACGGTTCGTATGACAGACAATCCAGTTTGTCATGAACCCCCCGTAACTACCACCGGATACTCCTAATTTTTCATGGTCTATAAAATCATAGGTCGCTAGAGTATAGTCTACTGCGGCCATTAAGTCCTTATAATCCATTCCTCCATAATCTCCTCGACATGCATTAACAAAGTCCTGACCATATCCTACACTCCCACGTGGGTTGGTGAATAAGACAGTATAACCTTCATTAGCCAAGGTCTGGAATTCGTGAACGTAACTATTAGCATACATCATATGTGGTCCACCATGGATTTCTAAAATGAGTGGATATTTTTGGTTGTCCCTAAATTCGGTTGGTCTCATAATCCAGCCGTGGATGGTAAGCCCATCAACAGATGGAAAAGAAATGGGTTCAGGCTGTGATAAATATTTATGCTGTAAAAATTCATCATTCACAAAACTGATTTGTGCTTTTTCTCCATTCGTAAGGTTATAAACAAAAAGGTCGCCGGGATGAACAGGAGTACTGATGGCAACAATGGCACGGTGACTTTCAGGATCTATAGTTAGACCGTATATATGCTGTGGGTCAAGGATTGATGGATACATGGCTCCTTCAATCGATCCATAATATACTCCGGTATTTCCATAATCGCTTATTAAGAAATAAAAGCCTTGGCTATCGTTTGTCCATAAAATTCCTGGGTCGACTGCCCCGATTTGAAAATCGCCGATTGCAGAATCTCCTATTTCAACGTCCCATCCTTCAGTCAAGCACTGTATGGTTTGATCAAACATAGAGTATAGCCAAATTTTTGAAAAGGTAGCCCCGGCAAACTCTTTGTTATGACCAATGAAGGAGAGATACTCACCATTTGGAGACCATTTCGGATCTTTAAAAAAACCAGAACTGCCCGTTATTTTCTTTGAGGACTTTGTTTCAAGATCCATGATAAAAATATCGCTAAAAAGATCGTCATCGCTTTTTTCAGCTTCTCCGCATATGTAAGCAATTTGCTTTCCGTCAGGAGACCAGGCATTTGGGTGATAATCGACGTTATTTTCTGTTAGCAAGATGGCTTCGTCTTTTTCTATATCTACTATAACAAGCTGTTGATATAGCTGATCAAAATAGCCTCTGCCATCCCATTTATACTTAAGTTGGTCATAGCGCTGAACTTCTTTGGACAGGTCCTTTTCTTCTTTCACTTTAAAAAGGGTTTCACCCTCCTTTAACCCCGTTGAAAGTAACAGCTTTTTAGAGCACGGGGACCAAATCGGAATTGTTGCTCCGTTAATAAAATGGGTCATTTGCTGAGATTCCCCGCCAATGGTAGAGATTAAATGGACTTGTTTTTTTCCTGACCGATCTGATATAAAGGCTATATTCTTTCCATCGGGTGACCAGCATGGAGATGTATCTCGGTTATCTCCAAATGTCCATTGCTGTGTTTCATTCGTAATCAGGCTGAACATATACAAGTTGGAAATGTATTTTTCCGTTTTTTCATCAATTCTTGTTTGCACATAAACAGCCATGCTACCATCAGGTGATAGCTTTGGATCGGTTACTGATTTCAAGTGGAATAAGTCTCTTGCTGCTATTCCTATTTTGTTCATCCTTTTCACCCTTTCATGTTTCTCATAGTTATGTATTTCGCTAAGGAGAAATATAAACCCTTTAGTAAATATTTTACTCTTAGGGATTATCTATTGAGAAACGAAGGATTTGAAAAAAATCCGACCTTTTTATAAAGGACGGATTGTTCATGATATATGGAAAAATAAATTATTAACAGGGTGTTTCCATGATTATTTAGACTTATGTTGTGTATGTGGACGGTGCGGCGGAATTTGGAAATTGTGTTCTTCCATCATTTTATAATGCTTTTCAAAGTGTGAAAACATTTTATCGGCTTCTTCCCTGGAAAGCGCCCCGTACTCTACGTATTTTTCAATTAATTTCTTTTTGTCCGCCAGAATCTGCTGTTGGATTTTTGCGAGTTCTGATTTTTGGGCATCGGTGAATTGTACGCTTTCTGTTTTAGCAGATTTTTGAGTATCCTTTGCTGAAGCCGGGTGATTCAAATTTAACAAAAATAGAGAACAAACTGCAAAACAGATGACTAAAAACTTTTTCATGAATAAACGTCTCCTTTGTTATTTGTCATATTAAAGGTGTGGAACCTAAATTAAAACTTGCTATTGTGCCCGGAAGAGTAACTTTATACCTTATTATCTTTTACAGTATTAACAGATTTATGTAATGTTTTTCTGTTCATTCGCTAGATGGTTTGTAAGAGGCGGAAATGGGTAATGTAAATTTAAGGTTGAAACTTTTGCAGGAACTATCATCACAAGTGAACTTTAAGTAGTCAGATGAAGAGTATGACTGAAAAGAAAGGAAGATTATTATGCTTTGGACGATAATTGGTGCATTAATATTAATATGGGTACTTGGTTTAGTGTTTAAAGTGGCCGCGGGCTTTATTCATATATTGCTTATCATTGCGGTCATTCTAATACTTGTGAAAGTTTTTCAAGGTAGAAGGCGAGTATAGATTTGCGATTCGATGGTCATACGCAGTAGTATTTATGAGTGTTCACATACAAAAAGCGCCCTTGCATATAGGGCGCACAGACTGTAGACAAACTCGATGAAAATCGAGTTTGTCTACAGTTTTTTTGAGGGTTTTAAAAATCCGAACGTTGATTTCCACTCCAGGCACTCGCTTTCCGCGGGCGGTCCGGGAGCCTCCTCGGCGCCTTTGCGCCTGTGGGGTCTCCCTTGGACGCGCTTTTCCCGCAGGAGTCTCGCACCTTCCGTTCCAATCAACTTTGTTTTAACAATTAGATATAACCGCTTTTGCCTACAGTCTTTTTTGTTTTAAAATAGGAGTATTAAAACTTGAGGTGATGGCGATGCTTTCGAAACATAATTCTATTCAGCGAGATCAACTTGAAATGATTACTTTGGATCAACTGGTGCCAGCGAACCATTTGGTTCGTAAAATTGAGGCGGCCATTGACTTCACTTTCATTTATGACTTGGTGAAAGATATGTATTCAGAGATAGGGCGCCCAAGTATTGATCCAGTTATTTTAGTTAAATTGACATTCATTCAATATACCTTCGGTATTCGTTCGTAAGGAAACACGAGCATATCAAGGACGCCTTCAAGAAGAAATAAATCAAGATCGTGAAAACAATGGAAAGAAGCCTTTTCCACCGGATAAATTTGATAAAGAAGAAACCAAAGAGATTAAAGAAAGTACAACTGACCCCCAGAGTGGCTACTATGTAAAAGATGAACGAACAAAACTGTTTGCCTATTCATTTCATGCGGCTGCAGACCGCAACGGTTTTGTGCTGGGGACGATTGTAACACCGGGAAATACGCATGATAGTCATATCTTAGAGCCTCTTGTTGAACAAGTGATTGGGAAAGTTGGAAAACCTGAAGCTGTTGCCGCAGATGCAGCTTACAAAACACCAGCCATTACAAGCTACCTTTTTGGGAAAGAAATCACACCAGCTTTACCCTATACACGTCCACGAACAAAAGAAGGGTTCTTTCGCAAGCATGACTATGTTTACGATGAACATTTTGATTGTTATCTCTGCCCATCGGGCGAGATTTTAAAGTGCTCAACAACAAATAAAGAGGGCTATCGCGAGTACAAATCACCCAAACACACTTGTGCGACATGCTCATTTTATCACAGTGTACAGAAAGCAAAGACCATCAAAAAGTGGTGACACGCCATATCTGGCAAAATTATATGGAAGAAGCAGATCATCTGCGTCATCACAAGGATGTAAAACCTATATATGCGAAACGTAAAGAAACAATAGAGCGCGTATTCGCAGATGCAAAAGAAAAGCATGGTATGCGTTGGATTTTAAGGGGACTTAAAAAAATGTCGATGCAGGCGATGCTTACTTTTGCTGCCATGAATTTAAAGAGGATGGCCAATTGGACATGGCAAGGTCCAAGAATGGCTTAATATAGTGGGCTCGTAGAGGCCCAATCTCTTAATCCTGAGAAAATTCAAAGGGAATTTCAAAAGGGGGCCGGAATTAAAACATTCCGAACCCCTTTTGTCTATAAACTGAGCGCCCTCGCATATAGGGCGCTTTTTTGTGTTTTCTAATAGCTAATTTCCTTTAATTCATGTAAGGAGATGGCTCACCCATCAGTCTTTTATGTATCCATATTGCTGCCTGGGTCCCGTCTCCCATGGAAATGGTGACTTGTTCGGAATGGGCAACAAGGTCGCCACCGGCCCAGACACCGTTAATATTAGTTTCTTTTGTACGAGGATGGATAACGACGTGATTACTATCATTTACCTTTACACCTAATTGCAAGGCAAGATTATTATTCAGTTTGTTACCTTTAAAAGCGGTGAATGCCTTTTCAGCTTCAATTATTTTACCATTTACTAATTGAATCGCTGTCAACTGTTGTTTAGCATCAATATGTGCTTCTTGTACTTCTTCTTCGAATACAGGAATCTTCTTTTCCTCTAGCTTTTTTCTATACTTATCATCAATTTTTGATTTTAAATGATTTACGTAAACGATATCTTTTGACCAATATAATAGAGTAAGGGCCATCCCTGCACCCGCATTTCCCCCACCGAGGACCACTGTTTGTTTATTCATAATTTCATAACCATCACAGTCGGGGCAAATGTAGGTGGATGTTCCAAGAGTGGGATAGAGGTTTTTAATCGGAGGGATGTTATCGGTAATGCCTGTTCCGATAAAAATCGTTTTTGCTTGGTATTCCAGGCTATTTGCTGTTCTAATGAAAAACTTGCCCTGCTTTTTTTCCAGCGATGTTACTGTATCATTCAAGAATTCGACACCGAATTTTTCTGCGTGCTGTTTGCCAAGACTTCTTAATTGGCTGCCGCTCACTCCGTCTGGCCATCCAAGTATATTATGATAAGCCTTTGCTATTGTAGATCTGCCGTGTGCAGAATCAATAACGATAATATCATGCTTATATCTTCCGAGCTGAATGGCTGCTTGGATACCGGCGATTCCCCCGCCAATAATAATGCAGTCTGCTTGCTTCATAAATTCACCGCCCATAAGTTAAGGAATATACCTAGTTTTATTCTTTCTGTAAAAAATATACCACCAGACATTGATCGGTAAACTATTGAAAGACATAAAAAGAGGATGATCGCCATTTGCGACCTTCCTCTTTTTCCTGTATATGCTATTAATTCTGTATTGGTTCGAGCCATTCTTGTGCCCAGTGTTGAATTTCAGTCATTACAGGCGCAAGAGCTTTTCCTTTTTCTGTTAAAGAATATTCAATCCTGACCGGTGTCTCTGGATAAACGTCTCTTTTTACAATACCTTCAAATTCCAAGTCCTTTAAACGTTCAGAAAGAATCCTGCCACTGATTGGGAAGGCAGATTCAATATTACAAAACCGTTGAGGGCCAGTAAGCAATTGATTGACAATCAATCCTGTCCAACGTTTACTTAAGATTTGCATGCCTTTTTCAAATCGCGGACAAAGTGTCGTATTATTCATCATATCACCCCATTATTATATTATAATGCATTTACCCCTTCTGTAACAACTTTACCGAATATTATTTAGTTACTAGAGACGTTTTAGTATAAAAAATATATTAGCTTCCTTAAGGTATAATATAAGTGTTAGAAAATATTTTCGCCTCAAAAATGCCACATTTTAAAAGAAATGCTTATTCACAAAGATATTCCTTTAGAGATAAAATGAGAAATATGGTACTTTATTAGTGAGCTAAAAGTTTGTGTAAATGGAAGGATTCGTGGGATAGATGAGTGATTTACTGCAAGAGGCCGTATCCTTTATCAGGGAATGCTATTCAGAATTGGTAAAAACAGAAGAAGAAACGAATAGTAGAATTGAACATATTAAAAAGGAAATAATAGATACAGGTAGATATGAACATACATTAGAAGAACTAGAACATGGTGCTAAATTAGCTTGGCGTAATAGTAATCGCTGCATCGGTCGCTTTTTTTGGGATTCGTTGAGAGTGATTGATAAAAGGATCCTTCAAAGCGAAGAGGATATTTTATCCGCTCTGTTAGAACATATCGATAACGCTACGAATAATGGAAACATCAAACCAGTGATTACGATTTTCAAACAGAAAGATGATGAAAAAAAAGTAGATATTTGGAATCATCAGCTTATCCGCTACGCAGGGTATGAAACAGAACATGGTGTTATTGGAGATCCAAGCTCAGTAGAATTTACGAAGCGATGCCAAGCATTAGGGTGGGAAGGGAAATTTGGATCTTTCGATGTTTTACCACTTGTAGTCCAGTTGGACGGACAAGCACCGAAACTTTATGAAATTCCTAAAGAGCTAGTTAAAGAAGTTCCTATTAGCCATCCTGAGTTTTCCTGGTTCACAGATCTTGAGATTAAATGGTATGCTGTTCCAATCATTTCAGGCATGAGACTTGAAATCGGCGGTATTACATATACTGCTGCACCATTTAATGGCTGGTATATGGGGACGGAGATTGGTGCGAGAAACCTTGCAGATGAGGATCGATACAATATGCTTCCTAAAATTGGAGAGAAGATGGGCTTGAACATTAAACGAGAATCCAATCTATGGAAAGATCGAGCATTGATTGAATTAAATGAAGCGGTCCTTTATTCCTTTAAAAAATATGGCGTTAGCATTGTGGATCACCATACAGCCGCTAAACAGTTCAAGAAATTTGAAGAAAGAGAAACCTCTTGTAACCGAAAAGTAACGGGGGATTGGACATGGTTAATTCCTCCAGTATCACCAGCTACGACACACGTTTTTCATAAGCCGTATAACAATGAAATAAAGAAGCCGAATTTCTTTTATCAAAAGCCTCCATATAATTAAAGGTTTACGTTAAATTACATTGGGTATATATAGATTAATCCAACGTAAGGAGGAAGGTAATGATGGCATTAGGAAGAAACGTAGTATTGCTAGGAGTCGGAGTTGCCGGAGTCTCGTTTTTATCAACAAAAACGAACAGAGGAAAAGTGAAGGATATATGGTCCAATGCAAAAGATAAGACTATGAGGTTTTGGAATCAAAAGCATTCAGATTTGGATCCTTTAATTGAAAAGGCAGGTCACCCGGATCCATATGATCATGAAGATAATAAAATGGTTGACGAAGGCGCTATGTACAGTGTGAACTACTATAATAATGCGAAGCATGGATAATTAAGTGAAGAATCGCTTGGGGATGTCCCCAAGCGATTTTTATGATGTTATTCTATGACATATTTATAAAGATCGTTGCTTTTTAAAGTAACTTATCAGAAAATTACGAATTTACATTAGGGAGTTGTAAAGTGGGAAATTCTTTATTGTGCTTTACTAGAATAAGGATTAAGATAAAAGAAACGAAAGGAAGTGGATACAAGTGAGCGGCAGTTCTTATGATCCTGAGCCCAGAAAGCAAGAGGAAGCCAATATGATGCTAGACGTCGAGACTGTTATTCTTCCTGAGTATCTGCTCGAAGAAGGTAAATAGGGCTTTCTCTATAGAAGAGGAGGTCAACTAAATGATTGAAATATACAAGACGAATGAAAACCGTCTTCTGAATAAAACCGGTGAAATGACAAAAGGTTCTTGGGTGAACATTGTAGCACCGACAGAAGCCGAAATTGATTATATATGTACAACTTTGCAATTACCGATTAATTTCATGAAAGATCCGCTAGATGATGAGGAACGGCCTCGAATAGAAAAAGAAGATGATAATGTGTTAATTATCGTCGATTTTCCTTATTTGACTCAGGACGAAGCGAACCTGCCCATCTTTGAAACGATTCCGATTGGGATAATCTTTACCAAAGACTGTTTTATTACTGTATCTTTAAAAGAGACTCCTATACTAACAAACTTTAAAAATAATAAAATCAAAGGGTTTTTTACAAATAAAAAGACAAGGTTTGCCTTGCAATTATTATTTGAAATTTCATCTTATTACTTACGTTATCTAAAACAAATTAACAAGATGACAAATGAAGCGGAACGTGAATTGCACCAGTCAATGAAAAACAAAGAACTATATACATTCTTAGCATTGGAAAAAAGCTTGGTTTATTTTACGACATCATTGAAATCTAATAGGGTTGTCCTTGATAAAATTCTCCGTTTTAATTATTTGAAAATGTATGAGGAAGATAAAGAGTTACTAGAGGACGTAATTATCGAAAATGCACAAGCTATTGAAATGGCAGAAGTGTATCTATCAATTCTTAGCGGGATGATGGATGCATTCGCTTCAATTATATCCAATAATGTTAATAATGCTATGAAGTTCCTAACATCAGTTACGATTATATTAACGCTGCCAACCATGGTGGCAAGTTTTTACGGAATGAATGTAGAACTCCCGTTTGAACATAGTTCGTTTGCATTTATCTTTACTTTATTAATTGCTATTACTTTAGCGGGTACAACAGCATTTATTTTTTGGAAAAAGAAATATTTTTAAGGGTAACCGGCTTACAAGTAAGCCGGTTTTGTTATGATTCCTCAAAATACTCTTCGAAGCCTTCACTGCTTATTCTATCGGTATAGGGGTTCTCATCCGTTACATTCTTTGTATCTAAATTTGTTTTAATGACTAGTCTGGGGCTTTGTGATGGCTGCGCAATGATTCGATCATTTAAATCCTTAAAATCTGGTAACTCCTTATTGCCGGGTTTGTTTGGTTCCAAAAAAATCACCTTCACTTGTATCTTTGCAAAAAATGATGCAATGTATTCATGAATATGCTCGTTGATGGAAATCATAAAAGAACAAGAGGAGGAGATTATGATGACTACATGGAATGAGCAGGCAGCTCCTGATAATAATTTAAAGGCAACTGATATAAAACCAGAAAGAGCTAAAGCAAAATCGAAAACAATTGATGGAGATCAATTGAACAATGTGAAAATTCAACAGGAAATCAGGGAACAGAATCTATAATCACAAAAGGGGCCTAGTTTTAGGCCCCTTTGATTATGAACGTTTCTGCTTTTTTTGTGATGAGGATTGGGTAAAGGAACCAGTTTCTTTCGTTGTTGTACCTTGTCCCTCTATTTGTGAAGAACCTAAACGAGTTTGCGATGCGTCTTTTTTATTTTTTCCATTCATATTTTTCACCTCGACATTACTTTTCCTATTTCCTTTGCATCCTATACATATATTGAAGGTAAAAAGGACAGCTTAGCAAGTAGAGGAGGTGTGTGTTGATGTCAAAAATCGGTGTTGAAGAATCATTAACGAATATTCAGGAAGCACTTCGTGAAAAAGGTTTTGATGTTGTGGAGATTAAACAAGAAGCTGACGCAAAAAACTTGGATTGTTGTGTGGTAACAGGTTTGGAAACTAATGTGATGGGAATAATCGATACTTCATCTAAAGCTTCTATCATAGAGGCAAATGGTTTATCGGCTGATGAAGTGTGCCGCGAGGTTGAAAATAAAATTAACTCTATTCAATAGTACAAAAAGTGCCTAACCCTCTATAGGGTTAGGCACTTCTTCTGTTCAGGGCTGAGCTATGGAAATAGTAGCGTTTAATTCAACTTCTACATTGCCTTTGATGGCTCGGGAAATCATACAACTTGATTCCGCTTTTACTGCAAGTTTCCGTGCTTTTTCTGCCTCCTTTTCCGATGTAATGGATGCTAATACGAGAGTTGGCCGATGAATAATTTTCTTGTAAGTGAATACACCATTCGTAACATCAACTAAGGCTTCTGATTGCATTGTCAAACTGACCTTTTCAATTTTACTTCGCTCTAACATGGCGGCAAAGGTAATGATATAGCAGGTTGAAGCCGCTCCAAGTAGCATCTCATCCGGATTAGTACCAACCCCAGGTCCTTCCATTTCGGTTGGCACGCTTATTTGGGTTTGAAGATTCCCCGATTGAATCGTGCCGATATCATTTCTTCCACCGGGCCATTCCGCGCTTAAAAGAAAGTGATGCATCGTCATATCTATAACCTCCTTAATATTCTTTTAGTGTAAACGAATAAACAGGCTATGTATTCGATTTTGCTCGTAAGTCATGAAGTAATTTTTTACGATATTGAATCATAATGAAAGCTAAAATTAATATCGCTTGTGAAACAAAAAGGCAGAGGCATTAGGCTATTTTAAGCACCATAATGGATAGGCTTTTCTATAATAATATAAATCGCTTTATACAAAAGATAGATATTTCATAATGGAAGGGCTGAAAAGTTGACAACATTAAGTAATATGTTCGATTTAACGAATAAAACGGCTATTATTACCGGAGGCGGTAGAGGGCTAGGAAAACAGATAGCTTTGGCGTTGGCAGAGGCTGGAGCTAATATTGTTATTGCCTCACGCAATCTTTCTGTATGTAAAGAGGTTTGTGATCACTTACAATCATTAGGAATTAAAGCGATCGCCTTTGAATGTGATATTACCAATAAGAGTGAAATCGAGCATGTTGTAAAAGAAACTGTTTCTCAATTCGGTGCCATTGATATTCTTGTCAATAATAGCGGTACATCCTGGTCAGGCCCGCTATTGGATGTTCCTGAGGATAAATGGGAGAAAGTGTTGAAGGTAAATGTTACGGGTACCTTCTTGTTTTCGCAGGCTGTAGCAAAGGTCATGTTACAGCAACAGTCCGGTAAAATCATTAATATTGCATCGGTGTCGGGTCTTGGCGGTTCGATACCTGAAGTATTGGATACCATTGCTTATAACACTAGTAAGGGCGCTGTGATTACAATGACTAAGGATCTAGGGGTAAAACTTGCTAGACACGGGATTCAAGTCAATGCGATAGCACCAGGCTTTTTCCCGACTAAAATCACAAAAAAAATCCTTGAAGAATCCAACTTTGACATCGTAGGTCAAACTCCGGCTGGCCGGTTTGGTAATGAAGAGGATTTAAAAGGAGCCGCCGTTTTTTTAGCCTCGAAAGCGTCCGATTATTTGGTTGGACATGTTTTAATCGTTGACGGAGGTATAGCAGCATTAGCATAATTGGAGAAGAGAGGAACGATATATATGGCAGAAAAATCAGATTTATATAAAGAGCTAAAAGTGTTCGGCAAACAAAAAGAGCAACAGTTGAATAGTAAAATTCAGGAGTTAATAAATAATAGGGAGTTAATAGAATCAGTTAGTAGAAGTTCACAAATGCAGGTTCCAGAGATAATAGAGATGCAGGAGGCCTCAGAAAGAAGGTCCATTATCATGAATTATCCCACAAAAAAAGATGTAGCCAATATTGCGAAATTAGTCCTCCAGCTCGAAGAAAAAATTGACAAATTAGAAGAGCTACTTTCCACTGTAATTCCACAAAGGGATGGGTTTCTTAGAAGTCAACCTACTTTGAGTGATTTAGGGGTCGTTTATTCATTAGGTAGTAAAAAAATGAACTCAAGAGAGGAATCTAACAAAAAGGAAGTTAGTAAAAAAATGAACTCAAGAGGGGAATCTAACAAAAAGGAAGCGAATAGAAAAAGGATTTTAGATTTAATAAACCAATTACAAGATTTAAAGTTTGTTGGACAGGGGAATAGAAATGTCTAAACGTAAAGTGCCAAAAAATCAACCTGAATCGATTTCTAAATGGAAACATTTTTCGGATATTCCCAATCAGCCTATGCCGGAAATGGGATTAACACCAAAAATTTCGGTGTGGAAAAAAAATAAATCTACACTTTGGTATTATCCGGCGGTAAAAAAAAAATATAACGTGCCGGTTTTTCTAATTTATTCACTCATCAATACCCCGTTAATTCTCGATTTAGCTCCAGGTAATAGTTTAATAGAAGCTTTTGTAAATGAAGGGTTTGAAGTGTATTTGCTTGATTTTGGAAGTCCAGGCTATGAAGATGGTGACATCTCGATTGATGATTATATCGTCGATTACATTCAAAAAGGAGTCCAGCGCGCATTACGACACTCCGGAGCGTCAGAGATAACTGTGATGGGTTTTTGTCTTGGAGGTACAATAGCTGCTATGTATGCGGCTATTGCAGACGAGCCTGTTAAGAATTTAATTCTCTCCGTTACACCTATAGATTTTAGTGCCTCCCAATCTTTTGATCAATGGCAAGCTGCAATAAAAGATGGTACCGCAGATTTTGACGAGACGATTGACATTTTTAAAACGATCCCAGCTAGTGAGGTTAAATATGGAATCCGCTTGATCACATCACCTATCTATATATCACCCTATCTGTCTTTATTAAATCAGGCTGATGATGAAGAATATGTTCAACATTGGCGTCGATTCAATGCGTGGACAAATGGACACGTGCCTTTAGCTGGAGCGACTGCAAAACAGATAGGTGAAGATCTTGTGATAAACAATCGTTTGGTTAAGGGGAGTTTAAGAATCAGAGGTAAAAAAGCTAGGCTATCCAATATTGACGCTAGTGTATTAGTATCAGCAAATGAAAATGACCGTTTGGTACCGCAGGAAATGATCAATCCGATTATGAAGCATTTGACTTGTAAGGATAAGACATACATTCTCCTACCAAGTGGACATGCTTCCAAGGAGTATGTGAGTGGACTCCCACTTTACCTTAAGGAATGGCTTCCGAAGCGATCTTCTCCAATAAATAATTAACAGTTTTTGAAGGGGGATGTATGATGTACGTGGTAAATGAATATGAAAATTTTAAAATTATTTCAATTATAGGTTATTTAGGGTTTGCGCCCGTAGTATTCACAAGACTTTTTGGAACTATTCCAGATTATATCGGTTGAAAATAGTAGGGCTGGCTCGGAAGTTGAGCCAGCCCTACTACGTTTTGAGTGATATTTTACTCGATCTTCAAGAGGGGAGAAGTCTTTATCACCAGGGCAGGCAGTTGGTTTTCCAAATGGCATCTGTGTAACCAGCTTCCAATTCTGAGGAATGCTCCATGTCTTGCTCACTTCGTCATCAATTAATGGGTTATAGTGCTGAAGGCTTGCTCCGAAGCCTTCAATTTCTAAGGCTGTCCAAACGACAAACTGCAAAATACCTGACGATTAGTTGGACCAATTCGTGAAGTTTTCAGCATACAATTTAAATCGGTCTTGAAGACCTTTAATAATAGCCTGATCCTCAAAAAATAAAACCATACCATATCCATTATTAAATGATTGCATTTTTTCTTCTGTTTGTCCGAATTTTTTTCTGAAACGACTTTTCTCAGGGTTTCTTCGTAATATCCCATAATTGGTAGTGCCTTTTACCGGTTAAAACAACCTCTCTTGCACTCTAGGAGTTGAAGGCGGAAGGGGAATATTGAATGGCATGATCAACGACTTCTTTAATCCTAATATTAGGAACAACGCTTTCTTTGCTTATGGCATAATAAGAACGTCTATCTTCAGAAATACCGATTTATTTTGGATTAAATTTTTCTAATAATAAGCAGAAATAAATGGCTGTATTTTTTGCATAGTATTTTCTATAAGTGAAAGGAATGAATGGTTGACAAAAATATCACTCTAGTTTATCTTTAAATCAAGATATTTGGATTAAAGGTATTATTCTTAGTGCTGATACCTCGAATTCGAGGTATTAATCACAGGTTAATATATCTCTCATAAGGGGAGATATATAAAGAAAGGGGTGGTACGGATGGAATTAAAAGGATTACATCACGTTTCGGCGATTACGGCTAGAGCGGGTGGGAATTTTGATTTCTATACGAAAACGTTAGGGTTGCGATTAATCAAAAAAACGGTGAATCAGGATAATATTCGTGTGTATCACTTATTTTACGGAGACAGGGTAGGTTCTCCGGGGACAGAGCTGACGTTTTTTGAAATTCCTCAGGCTGCCCGTACACATGAGGGGAACAATAGTATTTCAGAAATTGCTTTAAGAGTGAATGATAATAAAGCTCTGGATTATTGGAAAAAACGGTTTGTAGAATATAATGTTGAGCATGACGAAGTAAAGACTCGTTTTCAACGACAGGTACTTGCATTTAAAGATCCAGAAGGGCAGAGACTGCTACTGGTTTCCGATCAGAATAATAAAGGCGTTCACGGAGGAGTGCCATGGGAAAAGAGCCCGGTACCGAAGGAGTTTTCCATCCTTGGATTAGGACCAGTTAAGCTTACTGTTCCTAATATTGAACCGACTGCAAGAGTCCTTACTGAGGTGTTAGGGTTCAGAAAATCAGGCACATATTCATCATCTATAAGAGGGCAAAGCAAGATTATCGTTTTTGAGACAGGCAAAGGTGGAACTGGTGCAGAAATTCATATTGAAGAGCGGAATGACTTGCCGCGTGAACGACTAGGAAGGGGAGGCGTACACCATGTTGCCTTTCGTGTCGATAACGAAGAAGAACTGAGGAAATGGATAGAAAAATTAAATGAATCAAGTTTTATTAACTCTGGGTTTATTGATCGTTTTTATTTTCGTTCCCTCTATTTTAAGGAACCAAATGGTATATTGTTTGAACTAGCAACAGACGGACCCGGTTTTGCAACGGATGAAGAAGAGCAACACCTAGGAGAGTCTTTGGCCTTGCCACCCTTTTTAGAATCAAAAAGAGCGGAAATAGAGGCGAATTTAAAACCACTAATACAAAATCTACATTTTAATTGAATTGAAAGGTGGTTAACACTATGCGAAAGCAGACAAAAGGAATTCATCATATAACCGCGATCGTAGGTAATCCGCAAGAGAATGTGGATTTCTATGCAGGGGTATTGGGAATGCGAATGGTGAAAAAAACCGTGAATTTCGATGATCCAGGTACCTATCATTTATATTTCGGAGATGAATCAGGTTCACCTGGCTCCATCATCACTTTCTTTCCGTGGCCTGATGCATACAAAGGAAGAATTGGTTCTGGACAAGTAGGGATAACGACATATGTCGTTCCAGAAGGATCTATTGAATTCTGGGAACTACGTTTATCCAAATTTAATATTGAATTCGAGAAAGCCACCCGTTTCGGAGAGGAATATCTCGAATTTAACGATCCTCATGGTTTGCACCTTGAACTTGTCGCTCGTAAAGAGGGTAAAAATAGCGAATGGTCATTTGGCGGTGTACCTGCTGATAAGGCGGTCAAAGGATTCGGTGGCGCGGTTTTATTGACGGCAAATCCGGACAAAACGATGAAACTATTAGAAGAAGTGATGGGCCTTAAGAAAATTGCAGAAGAAGGGGACTTTATTCGCTTCAAATCCAATTCAGACATCGGGAATTTGATTGATGTCAAAAAAACTATTATGCCAATTGGAAAAATGGGAGTAGGGACAGTACATCATCTCGCATGGCGTGCTAATGATTTTGATGATCATAAGGATTGGAGAGAGCATATCGGAAGCTTTGGCTATGGAGTGACACCTTTTACGGACCGTCAATATTTCGATGCCATTTATTTCCGTGAAGAAGGCGGCATTCTTTTTGAAGTTGCCACAGATCCACCCGGATTTGCTCACGATGAATCGATGGAAACAATGGGAAGTAAATTAATGCTGCCACCATGGTTGGAAGAAAAGCGAGAAATTATGGAAAAAACGTTACTTCAGGCTGTACCAAGGGTTCTTGAGGAGGATATATAATGTTAATGAAACATATTTTTGAAAAAGGAAGTAATCCAGGAGCTCCGTTACTTTTGCTTTTGCATGGTACAGGGGGAACGGAAACAGACCTTTTACCATTAGTAGAAATGGTTTCACCAGGTTCATCCGTATTGAGTGTGCGCGGAAATGTTCTTGAAAACGGTATGCCCCGTTTCTTTCGAAGGTTGGCTGAGGGGATTTTTGATGAAGAGGATTTGATTTTTCGTACAAAAGAGCTTAATGATTTCTTGGATATAGCAGCCGGAAAGTACGATTTTGACCGTGAAAATGTGGTAGCATTAGGTTATTCTAATGGTGCGAATATCGCTGCAAGTTTGATGTTTCATTTTGAAGGGGCATTAAAAGGGGCGATTCTTCACCATCCAATGGTTCCTAGACGAGGGATGACTTTGCCGTCACTTTCCGAAGTACCTGTCTTTATTGCCGCAGGGAAAAACGATCCGATTTGCCCTGCTCAAGAAACGGGTGAACTTATTCAACTCCTACAGCAAGCAGGTGCGACAGTTGACATTCACTGGGAAAATCACGGGCATCAGTTAACACGATCAGAGGTTGAAGCAGCTAGTTCATGGTTTCAAAAACATTTATTGAAAGATTGAAAGAGGGAGAGAAGATGATTTCAGTAAATCCTGAAGGTCTAAGTGAACGGGAAAATTATAAATTTTTGACTGGAAGTATTATTCCGAGACCCGTAGCACTTGTTACCACACAATCTGAAACTGGAGTAGTCAATATAGCGCCGTTTAGTTTTTTTAATATAGTCAGTTCTAATCCTCCAATGATTTCCGTTTCTGTTCAAAGGAAAAAAGGAGTGTCAAAAGATACTGCACGAAATGCGATTGAAACCGGTGAATTTGTTGTTCACATCACTGATGAAGACAATGTTGTAGATGCAAATCAAACGGCAGCAGAACTTCCAGCTGAGGAAAGTGAATTAAGTCTAACTAATTTCACGACGACGGCTAGTAATAAGGTTGCGGTTCCTGGGTTGCGAGAAGCGAAGGTACGCCTTGAATGCAAACTTGATCGGGCTATACCATTAGCAGGTTCATCAGATAAACCAGGTTGTGATTTGTTGATAGGGAAAATAGTGTGCTACCATATCAAGCAAGACATCTATCACAATGGTCGAATAGACCAGAATGGACTCAAACCGGTAGCCCGGTTAGCTGGTCATACGTATACTAAACTAGGCGAGTTATTTGATCTTGAGCGTCCTTAGAAATCACAATTGGATAAAACAAATGGCGACATCTTTTTCAGATGTCGCCATTGTTCTTTATCAACTAAAGTACTGCTTAGTCGAATGCTGGTATTCTGACTGTTGATTCCTTACTCCTTACTCCCGAGTAATCTTAGTGCTACCATAAATAGGGCAATTAGGCCTTTAATGTCTTATGCCGACTTGACCTAATGAGCCGATGAATGCAAGTGCATTTATATCTTTGGGTATTGCAAGTTACCGTTTAATATCAACATTTTCATTTTAGTTTCTATATTTCTTTTTAACGTATCTTCTGTCATTGCAGTCCTTATTTTCAAAAAAGGTCGCTATCGCAATATGCGATATTGAGAAATTTGTTTCGGACTCTTTTCTAATATCAGGTCTAACCTATATGCTGCAATGAATACATTAAAAAGATGTAAGTAAAATGATTAAGGGGGAACTCAGTTGTCAGAAGGATTACATAGTATCATCTTACCCGTATCAATTGAAAATGTATGGGGGTTTGTCAGTGTCATTGATCTATGGGCGCCTCTGGTCCCAGGATATATTAGTCATGAGATGATAAATGATGAGACACTCGTATGGGAGTTTAAAAGCGATTTGGGTTTAATGAAAAAGAAAATTAAACTTGAAGTTGATATATTGGAATGGAACGAACCTAATAAGGTAACATTTAACCTTCGGGGATTAAATGAAAAATTTGATGGATATGGTTACTTTTTTGCTGAACAGATCGGGAAAGGACAGACTAAGATGACTGGTTGTCTTGCGATAATAGCTAAAGGAGCTAAAGCACCGATTGTAAATGCTTTGTTAAAATCCTACGTTCCCCAAATGACTGTTGAATTTTCAGAGGCTATTGCACAAAATCTCCTTGTACAAAAATAGAGTATTTACCTATCGAATAAGGGTTATTTGATATAAATACTTGACAAGTATACCTGAGAGGTATGTATTATGAATTGTAAGGCGATAAGATTTATTTTATACATTCATTCCATATGGGACTAAACGTTGGATGGTATGCCTGATAAGAATAATAAGTTACAAGGGATAGGAGGTCAACCTCACACATGGAATATGAAAAGCAAATGAAAAATAGAGTTAAACGAATTGAAGGACAGCTACGAGGGATTTTGAAAATGATGGAAGAAAATAAAGACTGTAGAGATGTCGTAACACAGTTATCTGCCACTCGATCTGCAATCGACCGAACAATTGGTGTGATTGTGAGCTCCAATCTTGTAGAATGTGTCCGGGAAGCTAATGAGACAGGTGAAAAGAACCCTGAAGAACTAGTTAAAGAGGCAGTTAATTTATTAGTGAAAAGCCGATAAAATAAATGATTTAAATACAATGTCCTGTATATTGCAATGAAAGTTTGTATAAGAAGATTAAAAGTCACCCTGGCAGTTATGGATGTATTAAGGGTTGGTTCGAAAATACTTATATAGAGATAGGCCTCTACAGGAAGGGGCCTCAGACTGTAGACAAACTCGATGAAAATCGAGTTTGTCTACAGTTTTTTATGGCTTGTACAATTTGAACTTTGATTTCCTCTCCAGGCACTCGCTTTCCGCGGGCGGTCCGGGAGCCTCCTCGGCTAGCGCCTGCGGGGTCTCCCTTAGACGCGCTTTTCCCGCAGGAGTCTCGCACCTTCCGCTCCAATCAACTTTGTTATAAAATTTAGATAGAACTTCTTTTGTCTACAAACTGAGGCCTCTACAGGAAGGGGCCTATTTTTTGCGAATTTTTGTTTTTTTTTTTCTATTAGGCAAATCCTTTGATATAAAGAATTTGCATGTTATCCTTAAAGGGATAAAAATTGAGTGAGGGTATGCTATGGAAATTACGCATGTTACAACGGTTTTGCTAGGCCTCGTTATTATTCTTAATATTCTATTTGCAACGATTGTTATATTTTTTGAAAGAAGAGAAGCGAGCACGACCTGGGCTTGGTTATTGGTGTTATATTTTTTACCTGTAGTCGGTTTTATTTTATATCTTCTTTTTGGAACAAGCTTGAGGCACGCTCACTTATTCCAATGGGAGGATAAGAAAAAAATCGGGATTGAAGAAATCCTTGATAAACAGATGGAAGAGCTTTCTACGAATCACTTTCCTTTTCGAAATACCTCTTCGAGCAATTACCGTGATTTGATTTATATGCACCTTCGAAATAATGATGCAGTTCTGACGGAAGATAATCATGTCGATATTTTTTCGGATGGAAGAAAGAAGTTTGAACAGCTTTTTAAAGATATCGAAGAGGCAGAAAACCATATACATATACAATATTATATAATTCAAAGAGACGGTCTCGGAAAACGGTTCATTGAGGCTTTGACAAAAAAAGCAAATGAAGGTGTCAAAGTCCGCCTGCTTTATGATGAATTAGGGTCAAGGGAAATGACAAAAAGTTTTTTCAAGGACTTTAGGCAGGCAGGCGGCCGAGTGGAAGCATTTTTTCCATCCAAGTTAAAATTTATTAATTTACGTTTGAATTTCCGTAATCATCGAAAGCTAGTCATCATAGATGGAAAAGTAGGGTATGTTGGCGGCTTTAATGTCGGAGATGAATATTTGGGTCTTAATCCAAAATTCGGTTATTGGCGAGATACACATCTTAGAATAAAGGGATCTGCCGTCAAAGCCATTCAAACTCGTTTTATTCTTGATTGGAATCAGGCTTCAAAGAATCATGATATTATTTATCAGCCACATTATTTTCCTAATTTAAAGCCTCAAGGCAATATTGATTTGCAAATTGTAACAAGTGGTCCTGATTCTGAATGGGAACAAATTAAAAATGGCTATATTAAATTAATTTCTTCAGCAAAGAAATCGATTCTTATTCAAACACCCTACTTTATCCCAGATGCTAGTTTATTGGATGCACTTCGGATTGCCAGTTTGTCAGGGCTGGATGTGAAAATCATGATACCAAATAAACCTGACCATCTTTTCGTTTATTGGGCAACAACCTTTAATGCAGGGCAGTTATTAAGAGCAGGGGCAAAGGTGTACATCTATGATAACGGTTTTATACATGCGAAAATGATTGTTGTGGATGAAGAGGTATCTTCGGTCGGTACTGCTAATATTGATGTCCGGAGTTTTAAATTGAATTTTGAAGTCAATGCCTTTATTTATGATGAAGGAATGGCCGAAACGCTGACGAAAAATTTTTATAATGATGTAGAAGTCTGTAGACAACTAACAATTGAAGAGTTTGAAAAGCGTTCAAAGTGGATTCGTTTTAAAGAGTCCATAGCGAGACTGTTATCACCCATTTTATAATTCCTATATGGAGCAGCCAAACACTATACGGGCTGATTCTTTGGGTACAATAAATTATTATCAATAAAAAGGGAGGATTTGTGATGAAGACTTTTATAATCACAGGGGCTTCGAGAGGATTAGGTGCAGCTATTGCTAAGCAATGCTTGCAGAAGAGTGACCATTGTATTTTATTATCCCGTACAGCTCATCCTGAAATGGTGGAAATAGCTGCTCAATTCGGAACAAAACTTACTTTTTTTTCCGTTGATTTAAATGAAAGTGAGCAGCTTGCCTCATTAGTCAATAAGATTCTTGAAGAGGTCGATGAAAAAAGCGAGATTTACTTTGTTAATAATGCTGGTGTAATTGAACCGATAAAGCCGGTAGGAAGTCTGGGTCAGGAAAGTTTGGAAATCAGCATGCGAGTGAATTTTATGGCACCAATAGTATTGGCAGATGCATTCGTTAAACAAACAAAGGATTGGGACCGAAAGAAAGTTTTGGTCAACATTTCTTCAGGAGCAGCGAAAAATCCCTATCATGGCTGGGCTGCCTACTGTAGTACAAAGGCGGGGCTTGAAATGTTCACCCGTGTTGCAGGATTGGAACAGGATAAGGCGCCTTGCCCTATGACCCTCATATCTTTTTCACCAGGTGTAATGGACACAGGGATGCAAGAAACAATCCGTTCAGCAAATGAACAGGACTTCTCCGACAGGGCAAAATTTCATGACTATAAAGAAAAAGGCACTTTAAGAAGCCCAGAATTCGTAGCGGAAAAACTTTTGGAGCTACTCGAAGTGGAAGAGTTGAAAAATGGGAAGTTTTACGATATTAAAAGTTTACTTTGAGGTATGGAAGAAGGTCCTAAAACTATAATTTTGATTTGTTAAAAGAACAATGATTTGAGAAGAAGGTTAGGAAACAGTGCAAGGGACAAGCTTACATAGTAAGATCTGCAGATGATTGTGTGCCACGAAAACAAACAAAGTGTGCTTGAAAAGCATCTAGAATGCTATGCTGCACTTAAGATGAGAGAAGGCCTCTCGTAATCGCTATATAGGTAGAGATTGCAAACCACCCTAAGGTGCTATAGTCAAAAGCTAGGGTATTGGGCGTTAGGGAAGAGGCAGAACAAGGTTCTGTCAGGTAGGTATTAAGGAGACGAAAACCACTGATGAAGTATCATAAAAAATTAATAGAAGAAATAAAAGCTCCACTTTGTGTATATGAACACGAAGTAGGAGCTTCTTACCTAGGAACTGACTTCAAAAGACTCAACTAGGTGACCTCTTCTTCCACAGTAAAAGATAGGCGATAGACGCGACAACAGGACCAACCAAACCAGACAGATCTACGCCTTCAAGAGCGTTTGAAATCGCTCCTTTCCATACCACCGTGTTCATACACAAAAACGCAAAAATAACAGCAATAAGGTAAGCTCCTACACCTGCTAAGTTAAAGCCTCGGTAGTACCAATACTGACTGGAAGGAGTTTCGTCGTGCAATTCGAGTCCGTCATAATGATTTTGACGTAATATAATATCTGTCGCGTAAATTGCCAATAGCGGACCAAGCAAAATGACACTAAACTGAAGAATATTATTTAGCGTTGTGATCAAGCTGGAATACAGTAGCACGTAAATGGCAATCCCAACTGCTAATGTGCCGTTGATGAACACGCATCTAATTCTGTTAAACCGGACACCCATACCTTGAAGGTAGAGACTGCCAGAGTAAAGAGACAGAACACCAACGTAAATTGACCCAATAACGATCACAAGCAGAAACAGAGGATAGAACCAAGATGGAACAATCGATGCGATAGAAGTCTGAGGATCACTCATATCTATCTTGGTTGCTGCAATTGACCCTATGACTGCAATTAGTACAGTGGGTAAGAATCCACCAGCGAAGATCCATCCAATTATACCAAGGCGAGGAGTATCAGTCGGCAGATAACGTGCATAGTCAGCGCCAATGGGCCAAGACATTGGACAAGCGGCGATGATCGTGAACCCAATGCTGACCGCTTTGAAAAGCTCTCCCCCCTGTGGCGGATGTGAGGGAACGTAACTAAAGTCTGCATTTTTCAAAACAAATACGCCCAAGAGCCCAATGCAAATGGCGAGTGCAGCGGTAAATATCGGACTTATTCGCATGATCAGTGCTTGCCCATAGATGCAGATCGCTAAGGTGGAAACAGCAAGAATAGCAAAAATCGTCACCTTGACTTCGAGAGACAAAGACAAGCCGAACTGCTTCGCCAGGGCGAAGCCAGCAAGCGATCCAACTGCCAAGTTTAATACTAAATAGAAAATAGTGCACGCCCAATAAACAGCTCCATTGAAAATTCGGTTTCCCCGAATGCCGAACATTGCCCTTGTAACTAATCGGATGGGTGGCAACAAGTGGTCCCGCTTCGTAACAAGGTGGTGGATTTCTTATGCTAACAAGCCAAGAGTGGGAAAAAATAAATGGATTTACATTACAAATCTCTAGAATGAACATCAATAAAAATATGAAACGTGAATTATTAATTAGTCTCAAACAGTTTATTGATTTTGATAGGGGATTTTTTAATTTAAGCGTGATTGAAAAAGATGAATTTATTACATACGAGGAGTGTGTCCAAGTTAGCTATTTTAGACAGGAACTCGGACGAAGTTTTGACAAACATTTTAAAAGTTATCAAAAAATGGATTACCTATATTGGACTGTATACAATAAAGAATCACTGATTGCTCGTGATACTGACCTAATCAATCGAGAAATACTAATAAAGCTTCCATTCTATACTGAATTTTTAAAACCATATGAATTAACAAACATAGTAAATATAGTAATTAATCATAAGGTCTATGCCTAGGCTGCATCTTTTTGTCTAAAAAACAACAGGAGAATTTCACTGAAAAGGATCTATTCGTACTAAATATTATTGAACCATATGTAAAAGCACTCTTACTCAGAAATTACAATGAGCAGAAAAAAAACTATATTTCAGAACCTGAAAAAAGATTGATGAATTTATATCAACTTACAGATCGAGAAATTGAAATTATCAAATTAGTATTAAAAGAAAACAATAATCTCAAAATCAGTGAAAGGTTAGGGATTAGTAATCATACTGTTAAAAAACACTTTAATAATATTTTTGGAAAGATTGAGGCTACGAATAAACTGGAATTGATAAAGTTCCTGATAAAAGAAGGTTTTGAGGTATAGAGTTATTTGGCATGTTTAGAAGGTTTGGCGAGGATTTTATTTTATTCAGCAAATATTGAAAAAAAGGTGCTCAGGGGTGAAAAAATAGCAAAAAGAGGTATATATAATTAACGATTGTAAAATGGTTCTCCCGTACTTAACCCCTCCTTCATATAAGTTAGACATCTACGATATAAATGGACATAAAGAAAAACAAAATCATTTCATTATTAATACAGTTTATTTGGAAAAATCAGGAATACCAAGGTTTTTCCAACACTCGAAATCAAAATCACTATTATAATTCCATAAAAGTAAGGATATTATATTTTCATAACTGACGATTACTGTGTTTTCACTCCAACTTTTAAGACTTCTTCTCCAGCATTTACGATTCAATTCATCACTTCTTGACTTGACTCTCCTCCTTCAAATTTTAATTCCATATCATTAAATGTTGCTTTTAGTTTTTCATACCAATCAGGTAAGCCTGTTGTTCTTAGTGTGAGTTCTGAGAGCCGTTCATCAATCTCTATATTAAAATCTGTTTTCTCACTTAATGGTTCTACTGATTGGATAGCACGCAAAAACGGACTTGATATTATTCGGTCAATTTTTGCATTACTGAAGAAATCAACTAAATATTTCGCTTGTTTCGAACCTTTTTCGGTTAATTGTGATTCCGAAGGTTGCCCCTCTGATTCGCAATGTCTGACAATGTAAATCTTCTTTAGCATACAAATCCTTCCACCTTAATGAATAGCGTCCAAGGGAGACCTCACAGGCGCAAAGGGCGCCGAGGAGGCCCTCGGACCGCCCGCGGAAAGCGAGTGCCCTACGTTCCAATCAACGTGTAAATTTTACAAATCCTCAAAAAAACTGTAGACAAACTCAATTATTTATCGAGTTTGTCTACAGTCTGCAGAATCCATTAGGAATCTATTTACCACTTTCAAGTATATGCAATCTTTGCACCATAGTGAATGGAACAATTTATGATATTTGTATTAGAGAATAAAGATATAAATAACATGCCTTCGAGTAGGAATAATCGTTGCGGTAAAAGCTAATCAAAAATAATAGAATCGCCTTAAAAGTAAGCCATCACAACAAAATAACTATAGGAGCGATTTTTATTTTCTTTATTGGTCAAGCCATATCGCATGAGAATCACTTAAGATTTCCAGATGGTTACTTAATTTTGCAAAGGTAGCGATCTTTGGAAGTAATGCCCCCTCATGCTCCATTCTCAAAAGTCAAATTAGTTACAACCTAGGAAGGACTTTTCTCGCGCCTAGGAAAAGCCAGGTACTAAGAACGAAAGGCATTGTCAGGGCTGGAAGTCCATAGGGTAAAAGCCAGGTAGCAACACTTGCCGATAAGGGTACTGTCACACAAGCTGCGATGATTCCTGATATAGGCGCAAATCGATTATGGTCCTCTTTAAAAACTATAGATACGGCAATGCTGGTTAAAATCGCATTGTAGCCATAAAGACCCATGATAATTAACGAGTGTTCCCCTCCAAGTACGAATGATATGAGTAATGCAAAAGCATTACCTAAAATGGAAAAAAGACCATATTTCCATCCGGCCCAAAATACGCCAATAAATAACAGAATGCCAGCTAAGGTACTATCTAGAAAAAAAATTTGCCCTATCCCATTAAAACTCCCTTCCAACCAATTAACCTTTCCAGAGATGTTTAAGGTCCAGTGTGATAAGTCTTGAGGAACTAGTCCCGGACTTAACTGGAAAGCCTTTAACTTGTAAGATACAAGCAACATAAACCATGTCAGAATGATGAAAGGGAATGTAAGGATGGGAATCCCTGTGTTTCTCATGAAATGCATCATTGCTGCGGAAAAGATTGCGGCTAAAGCAGCTCCAACTAAAGCGATAAACCACTGAGAGGGTCCAGTTAAAAACAATGTTAGTGCAATGCCTGTTAGCACGGAGTTATATCCGTATAAACCTGAATTCACACTGTTTTCATTAGCACCTCCCAGTTTTCCGATTAGCGTTCCTATGATAGCGGAAGATAGAGTAATAATCCCTAAAGGATAAGAGTAAATCGTGATCGCCATTAGAATAATGAAACCAGTAACAGCATTCTCAATCAATATGACTTGAGAGATTCCTTTCAGTGATGACTTCATTAAAGAAAGAAACATTCCATCGGTCAATGAAGTACGTTTGTCTTTTTGCATAATACTAACCCCTCAATTAAGATATTTAAAAAAATAGGTTCAGATACAATCATTTCATTTTCTACAGTTTTAAAAAATATCCTCTGACACATAACTTGTTAATCATGAATCAAGAGTTTAAGTTCAGCAGAAGGGCAATGTAAAAACCTAAACGAAAAATGTAAGATAATCATTTTTCCGAGTTTACCTTTTTTATAGGGGATTTTTGCAAGTCCTATGTTTCCGGAAAGAGTTCTCCCTCCTTTGAATATAATCCTTTAGCTTTTCTTAAATTTCCTCCTTACAAAGTCCATTCATTTAACAATTAATATATCATAATATACATATATAATTTGATATATATGTATATTATGATATATTAATATTTATGGGGAATCAATCCTTCATTTTATTGTAAATTCTGAATTTTTTTGTCAGAAAATAAAAAATAAGGTTAATTCCAACATCATTGTTTTTCTAAAATAGTGATATTCTGTATGGGACTTAATGGTGTTTTTTATCGTGAAATGATACATGATCATTTGATTGCAGATAATTCAGGTAACGTTATTGATGAATATTTGATTCTCCATTAGTAAAAAAGCAGGCCCTATAAAGAGGGGAATTTCCGTTTATCTCAGATAACAGGGTGTAATGTCTACCTTATATCTTTGAGGAGTCAGGCAAGCATTTGGTGGGGGATAAACAGTTCATACTTCCCAATTGGTTCAACTAATCATCAATGGGTTTGGAAGAAAGGTCTCAAAAATTGATGGAATTTTCACCATACTTAGTCATTTGAAAAATGAGGAGGCTTTACGATGCAATTATTACCGCGTGAGATAGATAAGCTCATGATTGTAGTGGCAGCTGATCTTGCTAAGCGACGAAAAGAAAGAGGATTAAAATTAAACCATCCAGAAGCCGTAGCACTTATCACCTATGAAGTGTTAGAAGGGGCAAGGGATGGAAGAACAGTTGCACAATTGATGGAATATGGTGCAATGATTTTGTCGCGCGAAGATGTTATGGAAGGTATTCCAGAGATGATCCACGATATTCAAGTAGAAGCTACTTTTCCTGATGGAACGAAACTAGTAACGGTTCATAATCCAATCAGATAACAATCGACAAGGAGGCATGCTCAAATGATACCAGGGCAACTATTTTTAAAAGAAGAAGAAATTATTTGTAATGCCGGGAAAAAAGTCACAAAGCTGTCGGTAATTAATACAGGAGATCGGCCTGTTCAAATTGGCTCTCATTTCCACTTTTATGAAATCAATGAAGCACTTCAATTCAATCGCGAAGAAGCGTTTGGGAAACGGTTAAATGTTCCTGCGGGTGCTGCCGTTCGTTTTGAGCCTGGAGATGAAAAAGAAATAGAATTGATTGATTTTGGTGGAGAACGTCGTGTGTATGGATTAAATAATAAAACAGATGGATCCGTGGAAAGAGGGGGAAATCAATGAGTTTTAAAATGTCAAGAAAGCAATATGCCGAGATGTATGGTCCAACGACAGGAGATTCCATTCGTTTAGCGGATACAGATTTAGTTATCCAAATTGAGAAAGATTATACTACATACGGTGAAGAAGTCGTTTTTGGCGGCGGAAAAGTAATCCGTGACGGGATGGGGCAACATCCTCTTGCAACTCGCGAAGATGGAGTTCCGGATGTGGTCATTACAAATGCTGTTATTCTAGACTATACCGGAATTTATAAAGCGGATATTGCAATCCGTGACGGAAAAATTGCTGGAATCGGAAAAGCCGGAAATCCTTTAGTAATGGATAATGTGGATATTGTAATTGGTGCTTCTACAGAAATTATTGCTGGGGAAGGGATGATCGTCACAGCTGGTGGAATCGACTCCCATGTACATTTTATTAATCCAGCACAGGTTGAAACTGCATTGGCTTCCGGTCTTACAACTTTAATTGGAGGAGGCACGGGTCCTGCTGCAGGATCAAAAGCCACAACTGTTACGCCAGGTGAATGGAATATTCATAGAATGCTGCAAGCAGCGGAAGGATTTCCAATTAACGTAGGCTTCACTGGAAAAGGACAAGCTGCGAACGAAGAGGCGTTAGCTGAGCAAGTACGTGCAGGCGCAATTGGATTAAAAGTGCATGAAGACTGGGGAGCTACAGCCTCTGCTATCGACCACGCTCTCCGAGTAGCGGACCAATATGACGTACAAGTTGCCCTTCATGCAGACACGTTGAATGAAGGCGGATTTTTGGAAAACACGCTAGCGGCGATTAAAGACCGAGTTATTCATATGTACCATACGGAAGGGGCAGGGGGCGGACATGCTCCTGATTTAATTAAATCAGCGAGCTTTATGAATGTTCTTCCATCATCTACAAACCCGACTTTGCCATATACAATTAATACGATCGACGAGCATTTGGATATGTTAATGGTGTGTCACCATTTAAACCCATCTATTCCTGAAGACCTTGCCTTTGCTGATTCACGGATTAGACGCGAAACGATTGCGGCTGAAGATATTCTTCAAGATATGGGTGTATTCAGTATGGTTAGCTCAGATGCACAAGCAATGGGACGAATTGGCGAGGTTATTTTACGTACATGGCAAACAGCAGATAAAATGAAAAAACAGCGAGGAGCGTTGGAAGGTGACAGCGAGCTTTCTGATAATAATCGCGCGAAGCGTTATGTAGCTAAATATACGATTAACCCCGCGATCACTCATGGTATTTCTGGATATGTCGGTTCGATTGAAGTCGGAAAAATGGCGGACCTTGTCATTTGGTCACCGGCATTTTTCGGCGTGAAGCCTGAAATGATTCTTAAAAATGGCTTTGTTGTAGAAAGCTTAATGGGTGATGCTAATGCGTCCATTCCGACACCACAGCCAGTTATTTATCGTCCAATGTATGGATCTTATGGAAAAGCCATGTCTAAGAGCTCAATTACCTTTGTTTCTCAAGTCGCTTTTGATGATAAAGTGCATGAAAAATTAGGCTTGGAAAAAACGGTTCTTCCAGTTCATGGTATTCGAAACTTAACGAAAAAAGATATGAAGCTTAATTCCGAAACGCCTGAGATTACGGTTGATCCACAAACGTATGAGGTAAAAGTAAACGGGGAACTCATTACTTGTGAACCTGTGGATATAGTACCGATGGGACAACGCTATTTCTTATTTTGAGTCTTATTTTGAGGTGAAACTATTGATCATTGAAAAAATTGTTACAAATATCGAAGCAATGGACAGAGAAGAAATTGCGAAACGCCATATGGAAAAGGTGTACCTGGAAAGTGCTAATTTAGTGAAACGGATTCAAAGAGTGACCACCGACCACGGCCACGAAATTGGCATTCGCTTAAAAGAACTGCGTGACCTTAAGGCGGGCGATGTTTTATATATGGATGACAAAAATATGATTGTCGTAGATGTCCTTTCCGATGATCTATTGGTCATTAGCCCGCGAAGTTTAAAGGAAATGGGAACGATTGCCCACCAATTGGGGAATCGTCACCTTCCAGCTCAATTTGAAGAGAACAATATGCTCGTTCAGTATGATTATCTTGTTGAAGGATTGCTGCAAGAGCTTCAAATTCCTTTTACACGTGAAGATCGGAAAGTAAAACAGGCTTTTCGCCATATTGGACATAGCCATGAATCCTAATATTCTTTCTTTATTCCAACTATGTGATTCGAATTTTCCAACTGGTGCTTTTAGTCATTCGTTTGGTCTAGAGACGTATATTCAAGAAGATCAAGTGTATGATCAAGCATCGTTTTCCAAGTGGCTTCATGTATATTTAAATGAACAGCTCGTCTATTCAGATGGGCTGGCAACGCGTCTTGTCTATGATGCCTTGGAAAATGAGGATGTACAAACGGTGTGGAAGGTCGATCGAATGCTGACGGTTCAAAATTTGCCGCGTGAAACGAGAGAAGGTACCAAAAGAATGGGAGAACGCATGGTAAACCTTGTGGGATCTTTATATGAGTTTCCTGTTCACTCGCAATATCAAAAACGGATTAAGGAGAAGCACTCCTTTGGACATCCAGCTATTGCTTTTACGATGATAGGGCACCATCTTGGTGTTCCGAAATCAACTACCACCCTCTATTATTTGTATTCTACTATTTCAAGTCTTGTTCAAAATGCCGTTCGGGCGATTCCGTTAGGACAAACCGCGGGACAGAAGACGATTCATGAGTTTCAAAGTGCTTTAATAGAGGCAACAGAAAAAATTCAAACTTTGGATAAAGAGGATTTTGGAATCATTTCACCAGGTTTAGAGTTATCTCAAATGAAACATGAGCGTGTGAATATTCGTATTTTCATGTCTTAATATAGAAGGAAGTGTTTTTATATGGAACCGATTAAAATTGGAGTAGGCGGACCTGTTGGAGCCGGAAAAACGATGTTGGTTGAAAGGCTAACCCGTCATTTAGAAGGTGAAGTCAGCATGGCTGTTGTGACGAATGATATTTATACAAAAGAAGATGCCAAATTTTTAATGCAAAATGGAGTCCTACCGGCAGACCGTATTATTGGGGTTGAAACAGGAGGATGTCCACACACAGCTATTCGTGAAGACGCCTCCATGAATTTTGCGGCTATCGATGAATTAAAAGAGAAGCATCCGGACGTAGAGCTCATTTTTGTGGAAAGTGGAGGCGATAATCTTGCGGCGACTTTCAGCCCAGAGCTTGTGGATTTCTCCATCTATATTATTGATGTAGCTCAAGGCGAAAAAATTCCGCGTAAAGGCGGCCAAGGGATGATTAAATCAGATTTATTCATCATTAATAAAACGGATTTAGCTCCTTTCGTTGGCGCAAGCCTCGAAGTGATGGAGTCTGATACGAAGGTTTTTCGCGGAAATAAACCGTTTGTTTTCACCAATTTAAAAGATAACACGGGGCTTGATCAGGTCATTAACTGGCTTATGAAGAATGCATTATTAAAAGGGTTGGAATAATGGAAGACTGGACTGGAGTTTTGTGTCTAGATGTCGAAGATCGGAATGGAAAGACTGTAGCGAAAAATGTATATTTTCAGGGCGCATTGAAAGTGATGCGTCCGGTTTATCATGACGACTCTGGACAAGCTTGTTATTATATATTGAACCCCGGTGGAGGCTATTTAGACGGAGATCGCTATAAAATAAAAATTACGCTCGAGAAGCAAGCGAGGCTAACCATAACGACACAATCCGCAACAAAGGTTTATAAGACACCTAACACTCATGCTTACCAGGAAACAGAGATCTTTCTAAAGTCTGGATGTTATCTCGAATATATTCCGGATCCGCTAATTATGTATCAGGACGCGCGCTATAAACAAAAAAATGTCATTCGCATGGAGAAAGGGGCGACTTTCCTTTATTCCGACATTTTAACCCCGGGGTGGTCTCCGGATGGAGGTCGTTTCAGTTATAATCGGCTTCAATTCATCAATGAAATTTATATGGACGATGAGCTTGTGGCCTATGATCATATACAATTGAATCCTGCTGCCCAAAATATAGAGAAGATTGGCTTCATGGAAGGGTTTTCGCATTTAGGTTCCATGATTGTGGTTGGCGAACAAACAAGCCCTGACCTCCTTGATCGGTTATATCAGGCTATTAATAGGAATACAGATCGATATAAAATTGGACTATCTTTATTATCTGTACCAGGATTTACGGTTCGTGTATTAGCTAACTCGACACAAGTAATAGAGAAAATCTTTACTGAGTGTCACCGAATTATCAGTCAAGAGTGGTTTATAACCAAACCGTGTTTTCTAAGAAAGTATTAATACTTAGAACCCGGCAATCAAAAGGTTGCCGGGCTTTTATCCGGGTTAATCAGGCTGTAAAAAACCGCCGCTTATGGAAGTTTCACTTTATACGGGACAAAAAGTTTGAAGGAGAAATATTTATGGATGTTACATTGTTTTCAGTTTTAACGATAGGTTTTGTTTTGGGAATCAGGCATGCAATTGAGCCTGATCATGTTATTGCAGTATCAACAATTGCAAGTCAAAGCAAAAAGTTATGGCACGCTTCTCTAGCAGGAGTATTTTGGGGGATAGGTCATACGATAACATTATTTATAGTTGGTATTATTCTTATTCTTATGAAGGGTGAAATACCAGGGAAATGGTCTATGTCCTTAGAATTTTTAGTAGGAATCATGCTTGTTTATCTTGGTGTTACAACGATCCTTTCTTTCAAAAGTATCCATGTTCATACGCATGCACATGATGGAGATGAACATAAACATGTCCATACCCATGAACATGGTGGTAAACATGAGCATAAACACAAACATAAACATGTTTCATATTTGAAATCGATGTCTATTGGTCTAGTCCATGGTCTTGCAGGAAGTGGCACTATGGTTATATTGACGATGAGTACAGTAAAGAGTGTTTGGGAAGCGGCTATTTATATTCTTTTATTTGGAGTAGGAACGGTCATTGGTATGCTTTTTTTCACTACGATTATTGGTATCCCTTTTGTGTTAAGTATGAAACGTGTTAAAATTAGTAGAACACTTGTATTCACAATGGGCACAATTAGTATGGTTTTTGGAATATATTATATGTATAATTTAGGGGTTAATGAAGGATTATTTAACCTCTGGTTTTAAGTCAGTAAGGAATGTTGGATCGAAGCGTGCTAACATACACACTATTATTGAACGCTATATATGGATGAAGGGGGATTAGATGAATACTCTTGGATATGCGATACTTAGTTCGCTTGGTAGAAATCCATGTTCTGGCTATGAATTAGTTAGATATTTAGAGGTATTATGGCCTGCGAAGCATAGTCAAATATATCCTCTGTTAACTAAAATGGAGAAGAATGGGCTTTTGGAATTTGAGCATATTGAACAAACGGGTAAACCTGATAAGAAAATATATTCAATCACAGAAAAGGGAAAAGAAACTCTGGAAAAATGGGTCACTGAATCGCCTTCTGATCCCATCATTCGAGATGAATTTCTTATAAAGATGTATTCGATTTGGTTATCGAATGAAGAAAATGCGAAAAAATTAATTCAGGACCGAATTTCTAAATTAGAACAAACCGTAGCCTTGCGAGATGAAAATATAGCCAGAATTAAACAAACACATGGGAAGAATGGGTTAGAAATGAAGTCTAAACATTTTGGTGGTTATATTCTTTTTAATAGAAGGAGTATGTTAGATGAAGCAGAAATTTCATGGTGTAAGTGGGTTCTGAGTTTGATTGAGAAAGCAAGCTTAAACAATTTATTGTTAGGAATCATGGTAGGAAAACTTAATATAATCATTCAAGACAAGTTCTTGATTTATTGACTATAATCAAAAATTCCAGTTTTGTTTCGGTGCCTGTGCATCGCAATCACCCAAAAAAGCTTAATTATTGAATCTGATACCAAAAAAAGAAGAGCTGTTTAATTAGCAATGGTATTATCCCCTACAGGTAGACAAAGAAAAAAGAGAGCATGATTAAATGTTCTTAACAGTCTATCTGGGAGGGGATTTTTCTATGGCAAAAAAGGGACAAACCTTTCAAACCTATACAGAAGAATTAAAGCGGGAAGTCGTTCAGTTGGAGTTGGAGGAAGGCTGGTCCTGAAAGCCGAAAGGTTTCAAATAATCGATGGATTAAGGAAAGTATACCCACTTGCGTAGCTATTAAAAATCGGTGAAGTTTCAAGAACTGGTTTCTACAAATGGCGGAAGACTCAGTCTAGACAGTCTCTGAGGTTTGAGAAAAATCTATGGATAAAAGAACATATATTAGCCATCCATAAGATGTATCCATACTATGGATATAAACGGATGACTCGAGCTTTATTCAGAGAGGGAATCGTTGTCAATCATAAGCGTGTTCGACGATTGATGAGAGAAATGGAGGTTACATCTATCATTCGAAAGAAACGCCCTTTCTATGGCCGAAGAGGATCCGTTGTCTTTAAGAATGTTTTAAACCGTGAGTTCTATGCAAAATCAATGTTACAAAAGTTAGTAACAGATATAACCTATGTGCGGATTGGAGACACGTTTGCCTACCTATCTGCCGTTTTAGATTTGTATAATAATGAAATTGTGGCATGGGAAGTTTCTACAAGAAACGATCTTGAATTGGTTCAAAATACCTTGACTCAGTTAAGGGACAAGTACTTTGAAAAGGGTGCCCTTCTCCACTCTGATCAAGGATTCCAATATACGAAGAAATCATACGAAAAGCAGGTAAAAGAACTCGGTCTTCAAGGAGGCCACTCCCGTCGTGGCAATTGTCATGATAACGCATGTTAGAAAGTTTCTTCTCGCATTTAAAAACAGAGAAGTTATATTTGGTACGCCCAAAAACAGCAGAGCAAGCTTATGTAGTTATTAAGGAGTATATAGACTTCTACAATACGGATTGCTTCAAAGAAAAATTTAACGGTCTTTCCCCGATTGAATAACGAGAAAAGGCCGCAGCTTGAAATACACTTTTTTAATTGTCTATTTGACAGGGTTATGTGCAGGTTGTCCTTTTGGACAGCCTCTTTTAAAGCAGTAATGATAATATATTTTTCTCTTTGTACACTTCTCACCATTTTGACAAGGTTCTATCCATGTAAACCAATTTTCTTTGATTCATAAGCTTTTCGAAGTAATTTCATAAAGAGTGTATGTAGTTTGCAGCCAGACCAAAATGGTTTTATTTTGACAATTTGATAATTCCTTTAAATTAGCCGCCTATGACGTTTTTTTGCGTCATGTATAAAAGTGCGGGGAGACTGGAATATTGTAAGTTTTATTTACAGAGCAATCAGTACAGATTTATAACATGGCAGGCACTGCGGGTCAATATATTCAGAATATGCAACCCGATGAAAATGTGATAATTCGTTCTATATAAATACCCGAATAACATACACTTTTTCGAGGGAGTGGGAGGGTTTTGAATGACGATCGTTATTGTGAAAAAAGGTGATAGCCTATGGGAAATCGCTAAAATGAATAAGGTTGACCCATCGAGGTTAGTCGAAGTTAACGGATTGGAATCAACAGCATTGGTTCCTGGTCTGGCGTTGTATATCCCTGATGAAAAAGTGGTGAATCGAACGTATCTTATAAAAATTGGTGATACGCTCTCTGAAATTGCCCGACGTTTTGGAACAACTATAGCGGCTATAAGGAAAACCAATCCAGGGCTTGTTGTAAACTCGCTTAAGGTCGGCACTGAAATTTTGATTCCCTCGCCTTACAAAAATCAATTAATCACGCTGGGGTTTGCTTTCCCTACTTCAGGTGGAGTAGTGTTTAAAACGCTTGAGGAGAATGGTGATAAGTTATCCTATTTAGCAATTGTAGCTTATTCCTTTACTAAGGAAGGCTATGCATTCGGTGATGGTGATGATCTCCCCCTTATCGCGAAATGCGAACAGACCGGGGTGACGCCACTTTTGATGATCCGGAATTTTAAAGATGGTGATTTTGATGCTGACTTGGCGGGTGAAGTTCTTACTAGTTCGATTTACAGAGGGAATTTAATTAAAAGTATGCTGAATTTCGTCAGGGAGAAAGGCTATGGGGGGGTGAGTATGGACATCGAATTCATCCCGCCTGCAAGACGGTCTGATTATGTGCTTTTTTTAAAAGAATTAAAAGAGGAGTTGAACGAACTAATTCTTCATGTTAACGTACATGCAAAAACAGCAGATAATCCTGACAATCGAATTGTAGGTGGCCATGATTATCGGGGAATTGGAGCGGTAGCCGACCTTGTTGCCGTGATGACAATTGATTTTGGATATCCAACGGGCCCACCCGAACCAATTTCCCCACTTTGGTGGATGGTCGAAGTTCTTCGTTACGCTTTAACGAATATCCCTGCTAATAAATTGCAGTCAGCATTTCCTATGTATGGATACGATTGGATTGTACCGAGCAATGAGACGAAGGCATTATCAGCGCAAAATGCACAAAATCTTGCTATTGCGACTGGCTCCGAAATCTCTTTCGACACGTCAGCGGCATCACCTACCTATTCTTATAGAAGAGAAAACTTGGATCATGTCGTTTGGTTTGAAGATATTCGTTCGTTAAGCGCAAAATATAAATTAATTGATGCCTATGAACTGATAGGTGCCACCTATTGGCAGATTGGTTTGGAATTTCCACAGAATTGGGCGTTTATGGAACAGAATATATTAATTGTAAAATAGAATGTTTTGATGTAAGTTATGAGCAGTAAAAAGAGAATATCGATCAACCGTGCCATTTTGGATCGTATTGTTGGTTTGCTGTAGAAACTTTTAAGGATTCCAAGCAAAGATCCTACCAAGGAAAAATATGAGGTTAGTAATTCGTGATCAACACAGGGTTGGTTGTCACTAAAAAGGGAAAGGAGCTACGAAATGAAAGCTCCTTTCATATATTGTAAATCAAAACAAATGAAGGTACCATTACACAGACAAGAAGGCTTTCAGTGATGATTTTATATTTCTTTCCCCCGAATGTCCTTCCTTTTTCAAATCGCATAAAGAAAGGCAATAAATATTACTATTGAAGAGAATTGGAAAGTTGTTTTGACACCGTATTTTTCCGTTATATAGGCTAAAAGCAGAACGGAACTAGCAAACGTAAGATTGATAACAGCCCCCCAAACCGCATATATTATTTTCGCTTTTGTTTTTTCCGATGCATGATCTTGGATAAGCTTGGTGTAAATTACATCCCGAATTTGTTCTGGGAGGCCGTACAGACATACTAGCAGCAAAGCAATTGCTGGATTAGTGTACGCTGCGAATAGCATAGTCAGTAGGGCACTGAGAAATAGTCCGAAAACAATGAAAAAGCAGATATATCTTTCTAGTAACTTTGCAAAACGGATGACAAGTAATCCACTAACAATCATGCCGATAAAGTAGCTTGTGTTGATATACCCCCACCATTGCTCATTATCGCACACCAATTAGCAACGATTCGGAACGCCGACAAAATTGTTGTTACGGAAGAAGGAATTGCTGAAGATGGCCGCCATGAGGACTTACTTAAGCAAGATGGTATTTTTGCTAATCTGCATAAATTACAATTTCAAAAATAATAGTGATCTAAAGCTACATGTCCTTTCATGGAGGATATGTAGTTTTTATTATTTAAATGAAAAAATTTAATTAATGATAATAAAGTTCTGTTATTAAATTCGTTATTGTAAAGGTAATAAAGAATGGTTCAGGGAGCTTATAATACATTTATAAAAGCGTAAAAGTTTCGAGCTTACTTTTGTAAAATTGATATTTTATTTAACAATGCTGGAATTCAACTTCGATTTTTTCAGTACATCTGATCTAATCTGATTGGGATGATGTGGCCTCTATGTATATAGACCATTTGGCTAGTATCAACTGGCAGGCTGCTATATGGTCCCAGGAAAAAGGGGAAATCATTTAATATGCCCTCAATGCTCTTCACTCAAGCGAGTTATGAGTTGTAGTGTATGGTAGTTACAGCCAAGGGAGGGTGACGAAGCTAACAAAAGCTTTGGCAAATGGACACATTTCAATGCACAAGTCAATGCAACTGTTCTGGGATATATTGCAACTGATAGAAAAGAAGCACTAATTAATGATGCTGTAAGTTATATTCAGTAAATGCCCTAGAGTTCCTATACAAAAATTATGGATAACACCAATATTTAAGACCCTATGAAACTACAATTCCATTAATAAAAAGGAGTTGTAGTTTCATAGGGTCTCTTAATTTTATTTTATTGTACGAAGGACTCTCTTCTGTATTATTGAAGAAAGACATAAAATCAAGGTAATGCACTTGCAACTAGGCAGATATACCTTTATTTTTCCTCTGTAGAATCCAAATTTCCATTGCCCCAGAGCCAAGCAATACTCCTGTAACAATGAAAATCAGACCAATGAAATGTGCAGGCACAATGGCTTCATTTAGAAAAATGGCAGCCCCTATCAGGGAGAATAAGGTATTTAGGTTAAGAAATATGGATGATTCGGCAGCCCCCACCTGACCAATTGCATAATTATAGCTCATATGCCCAAGGGCAGTGGCAAAAATTGCCGAGAATAAGAAAGCTCCCCAAATTGAAGGGGGTGCTGATGCCAGTGACGATAAGCCATCTGGTTCCTTCCATAAACTGATGGCAAAAAGAATGAAAGATCCAATTAGCATCATGTAGCCGGTTAATAATCTCGGATCCATTGTTTTTGAGGCTTGATTAATAAGAATGAAACTTAACGCCTGTGAAAGAATGGATAGCAATATATCCACATCTCCCAGATTAATAGAATGAACTCCTCCACTTCCTGCCATAACGGTAAAACTCACTCCCAGAGCACCACATATAAAGCCGAGAAGACGGAGTAAAGTGGGCTTTTTACGAAAGAATATCATTGTCAAAATGACAGTCAATATTGGCCCCATGCCCAGAATCAGGCCTGCATTCGAGGCGGAAGTCTTCGTTAACCCCTCAGCTAAAAAATAATGGTGAAAAACGACACTCAAAAGTGCTCCTCCAAAAACGTAAAAAAGTTCACTTTTTTTAGGTAGACGTATTAGACCAAGAAAGAAAAGGATAAGAATGACCATAAGTGAAGCTGTAAAGATTCTCAAAGAAGTTATTGTAACGGGCTGTGTATCCGCAACTAAAATTTTAATAACTGAAACGTTCAATCCCCATGTGATCATAATTCCGGTAAGTAAGATATAAATTTTCACATAACTCATAAAAAACAACCTTTCAAACTTATTTAACAATTGATATATTATACAACTTTCTCCAAATTAATAGCAAAGAGTAAAAAAATAAAAGACCTTCGATGAAAATCCGAAACTGCTAATCAATGTAAAACAGGGGAAGGGAGTAAATACATCCATTTCTCCGTAAATTGGATATTTTCACATAGATTTCGTGAAAAATCCAGTGGAAATAGGATGAATAAAAATAAAATTACAAATTATCAAACTTAAATGTCTCTTGGACATCATCAAGGGAAAATGTATGAGTAACTAAACCTTCATGTCGTAGATTACCAAAGAAAACCAATAATGAACAACTCGGCTATAGAGAGATATGCATTTTTAAAGAGGGAGTCATTCTTTAAAATAGGAATTTTCTCTTCTTTTAAGTAGATTTAAAACAAAAAAAAGGAGTGTTATTCTGTGAAAAGTATAGTCTGTGAGCAACCTTTTCAATTTAAAATGATAGAGTCTGAACAACCTGTTCCAAATTCAGGAGAAGCTTTAATTCGTGTGCGGCGCGTTGGAATATGTGGAACGGACATTCATGCCTACGGAGGTAATCAACCATTTTTTAGCTATCCACGGATACTTGGTCATGAACTATCTGGGCATAATGAAGCCATCCCGGAGAACGCATCGGGTCTTAAGGTTGGCGATCAAGTCTCGATCATTCCATATATGGAATGTGGAAAATGTATTGCTTGTAAAAGTAGAAAAACGAACTGCTGACGAATATGAAAGTGTTGGGCGTACATATAGAAGGGGGATTGAGTGAATGGATAACAGTTCCTTATGATCATTTAGTGAAAACTGAAGGGCTTACCCTTGATCAATCAGCAATGATAGAGCCTTTAAGTATAGGGGCTCACGCAGTTAGACGTGCTGCGAATAAAGAGGGGGAGATTGCACTCGTTATTGGTGCAGGTCCAATAGGCTTAGGAGTTATGGCATTTGCTAAAGAACAAGGAGCGAAAGTAAGGTACAGAAAGTGAAAGGGACTTATATAGGGGAAAGCTTTGGTGGTAAAGAGTATGTCGTAAAAGATGATATAGAAACAATTGAATTTTTTAGAGAACAATGGCTTCGTTATGAGCTAGAAGAAATTTCACTTACACAATTGGTTAAGACCTTTCTAAGTAATCAACATTTATGGGGTAAGGATTTGAACAAGTTCTCTGCACTTGTTGCCGAATTATGCTACCACTTAGAAATAATGCTTAGAAAGCAATGAGGTTGAGGAAGCCGATGCTCAATTGCCATGTTCTTTATTATCTAATATATCAGATATTCAAAGTTTACTTTAATAGATTCCATATCTTATTAGTGTGATGTAGAATTTTATATAACTCTTTATAAATAACCCTTAATTTACAGATTATTATTTTGACATTATTCTGTTTAGACGATGAATAAAATACACGAATGAAATATGAAATAAGTTAATGGTACCCTAACAATTCCAAAAAAAAACGGTGGTTATACCGGAGCACAAGCTTATGAAAAGTTTCAACTAAATTAAACTAGCGGAAATATGATGAATTTACGATACCATAAGTTAGACCAAGAGATTATGTTCCATCTACAAGCTGATAAACCAATTATTTCCTAGGAAAGACCAGAAAATTATTATTTATTTTTTACTTTATTTTATTGATATATTTGGTATAATAGAGTTGCAATATGATTTATTTTAGTTTTCTAAAATTACTTTTTTATCTTCCAAGATACTTAGATTTCAGAAAAAAATTTCATAATACTTATCCCGTGAAGGGGAGTAGCGTCAGGTGTTACCTGAAATAAAGTCGTCATTACGTGGAATTTCTCCACCGGCTTTATTGGCCTAATCAATTAGTGCTTAGCGAGACCTTTGCCATTTATGGCAATGGTCTCTTTATTTTTGTTTAAAAGGAGGAAGAAGTGTTGGATTTTTTAACAGGTGAATTTATTTCAGGACTTTTAGCAATCATTATGATAGATTTGGTTCTTGCTGGTGATAATGCAATCCTTATTGGATTGGCTGCCAGAAAGCTTCCAAAAGATCAGCAAAAAAAGGTGATCATTTGGGGAGCAGTCGGGGCGATTGTGATCAGGATTATTGCAACGCTGTTGGTTGTTGTAATCTTAGAGGTACCTGGCCTGCATTTAATTGGAGGATTACTTCTGGTATGGATTGCTTATAAGCTTCTTATTGATGAAGAAGAACATGATGTTAAAGCAGCTGACTCTATGTGGGCTGCCATTAAAACTATTATAATTGCAGATGCTTTGATGGGATTGGATAATGTTCTAGCTGTTGCTGGCGCGTCACATGGAAATTTCACATTAGTAGTAATTGGTTTGCTTGTGTCGATTCCAGTAGTGATGTATGGAAGCACTTTGATTCTGAAACTAATTGAACGCTACCCATTCATCATAGTAATTGGAGCCGGGATACTAGGCTGGACAGCTGCTAAGATGATCGTAGCCGAACCTTTCTTACACAACTACTTTGCTAATCCCTTCGTGAAATATGGATTTGAAGCAATAGTCGTGATTGGTATTTTAGTGGCGGGTAACCTTAGACAACAAAAAGTAGAAAAAGAAAAAGCTATCAGAAATAAAATGCAAATCGAACAGAATGGTTAAACGTATAATCCAAAGAGACTTTTCGTAAAAGAAGGGTCTCTTTTTTTGTTAGAAGATTTTTTCGAAGTTTTAATTTGAAACCTTTATGGAGTATTGTGTCAAATGATTTACTATACTAGTATACTTTTTTGTGTTAACAGATAAGTGTCCTTAGTTGGAAAATAATTGGCCCTCTTTTAATAATGAAAGGAGAGGAAAAACCCATTATGTAATAACAAATCGGGGGTCATTCTGTAGTGATTACATCGCAACTAAACAAGAAATAAAGTAAAGGGATATCATAAGAAAAACAGAAATATTCTTAAAGAAGAAAAAAACTGCGTTAAGGTAAATTTAACAATGGGACACAAATGCATTTTCATAACAGGAGAATTAGTAAATGAAACTAAAAGTGGAAGTTGAAAGAAAAATCTCTAAGTAACTTAAGGAGGTTTTTGAAGCAATTGTTGATCCTGAAATAATGTCTCAATACTTTATATCTAGGGGGACTAGTCGCATTGAAAGCAATAAAACAATTACTTGGATATGGGACGATGTTGGTGAAGAGTTGCCTATTTCGATACCAGACATTTCATCTAGACCTTTTTCTATAACGGTGGAACGTTTAATTGATTCATTGCCCGATGCTCTGGACTAAACAGTTTGACCTCTGGTTTGCATCTCCAGGATCTGTGTTAATGAATGGAGAAGTCAACTCAGTTTTCTTCTTTGAGACAATCTACGAATTCAAGACGGAAAGAAAGGCACCTCGTCATCCCCATTACGGCCGATTTCTTAGACTTGAACCCAATAGACTCATCGAATTATCGTGGGTTACCGGGGCTGAGGGAACAAAAGGGGCTGAAACGATTGTTACGATTGAACTAGAATCTAACACAAACGGTACGCTTTTGCGTCTTACTCATGCAGGCTTTTCAGATGAGGAGTCGAGAAATCAGCACGAACAGGCTTGGCCGATTGTGCTTGAAGAATTAGACAAGCGAATGAGGGCAAGTACCACCCAAGAATGAAGAATATCCCCAGTTAGTAAAAGGGAGATAACGAAATGATGCAACGATACTCCCTTATTTAGTCTTAGAAAACGGCTTTTGTTTCCGATGAATGATCATACCAAAAAAGGGATGACAATTTGAAATGAAGAAGGAGTGAAAATTTTCTAAAAATAGAAAGATGAATTCTGATCCATCGCCTTTTATCGGGTTGTTACAAAAGGAATATGTCAGAGAGAAATGGAAAATTGTTGATTTGGAAAAATGCCAGAAAATATACAAACTTTTAACTATGAAAGCCAAAACTAAAATTAATTCTAGATCACTGTTATTTTTACTTTACTTTTGCTTTTTCTAAAAAAGAATTTGCTGTTTCGATTGTAGCGTAGAGGCTTCCAAGAGCTGCCATAAATACGTCGTGGACGTCGGTGGCTTGTATATTGCGTCCGCGAAAAGATAGTTCAGGAGATGTACAGGCATCTTCTATGACGGTGCACTTGAACCCATAATCTACGGCGGCACGGGCTGTTGCGTCAATACACATATGGCTCATCATGCCACATATGATAACATGATCGGTGCCAGCTTGACGAAGTTGATTAAGGAGAGGAGTCTCTCGGAAGCTATTCGGATAGTTCTTCTGAATGATAGTTTCTCCTTCATGAGGTGCAACAGCCTCGTTAATCGTGATACCATCTGTTCCTGGAGCAAAAAATGGAGCGGTGGGATCATTGAATATATGCTGAATGTGAAATATTGGTATGTTTTGGCTGCGGAAAAAAATTAGCAACTTACGGGCGTTATTTGCTGCTCTATTAGGTTCAAATAGTTCCATCCGACCATTTGGAAAATAATCATTCTGAACGTCAACAAGAATTAAAGCGGTCTTTTCCATTTCCATTTAATCTCTCTCCTTATTGTTCTATTTTAAAATTCTTTTAGTTTTAAATGTTGGTTTTAGGGATTTTGCAAATTCTGCATATCTTAATTTAGAAATTATAAATTAAGTTTATTTGTACGAAACATATATTAAATATATAAGCAAACAGGGACAAAGATGCCCCTGTTTTAAGTGGTTTATAAAGTTTTATTAGTTTAAGTTAATCCATACACTTTTAACTTCAGTATAGTTATCTAAAGCATAGCTTCCCATTTCTCGACCAATTCCACTTTGTTTGTATCCTCCAAAAGGAGAAGCTGCATCAAAAGCGTTATAGCAGTTTACCCAAACTGTACCTGCTTTTAATTCATTGGCCACATAATGGGCTTTTTTCACATCTTGTGTCCATAAACCTGCTGCTAATCCATATTCGGAGTTATTTGCACGGCGGATCACATCGTCTAAATCGTCAAACGGCATGGCAGCTACAACAGGTCCGAAGATTTCTTCTTTAGCAATAGTCATTTCATCATTCACACCTGCAAATATTGTAGGTGCTACAAAATAACCATCTCCTTTTCCATAACTACCTCCTGTAACGACTTCTGCACCTTCTGATTTTCCTTGTTCAATATAACTTCCAACACGTTCTAATTGCTCATTAGATACCAATGGCCCTATCTGGGTAGATGGATCAAGGCCAGCTCCTTGTTTTATGTTTTTTGCGTGAGAAACTAAATCAGCTACCACATTATCATAGGACTTCTTCTGGATATAAAGGCGGGAGCCAGCACAACAAACTTGTCCCTGATTAAACATAATACCTGATAAAGCACCTGGAATCGCTTTAGACATATCAGCATCTGGTAAAATGATATTTGGTGATTTCCCACCCAGTTCTAGTGAGATCTTTTTCACTGTACCTGAAGCTTGGCGCATAATCATTTTACCTACTGAGGTAGAACCTGTAAAAGCAATTTTATCCACATCCGGATGGTCTACAAGTGGTGAACCTGCTGTTTCCCCAAATCCTGGAATAACATTTAGAACACCAGGAGGAAACCCGGCTTCAAGTGCTAGTTGTCCTAAATATAATGCTGAAAGTGGTGTTTGCTCAGCTGGTTTTAACACGATTGTACATCCGGTTGCAAGGGCTGCTCCTAATTTCCACGCTGCCATAAGAAGAGGGAAATTCCAAGGGATAATTTGTCCAACTACACCTACCGCTTCATGGCGAGTATAGTTAAAGTAATTCCCTGCAACAGGAATCGTTTGACCGACAATCTTAGTAGTCCACCCAGCATAATAACGGAAGTGATCAATGGCAAGAGGGACGTCCGCATTAGTTGTTTCACCAATAGGCTTCCCGTTATCTAGTGTATCCAATTGTGCTAACTCTTCTTTATGGGCTTCCATTAAATCAGCTAATTTATAAATGAGGCGACTGCGTTCAGAAGCACTCATTTTTTTCCAAGGACCATTGTCAAATGCTTGGCGGGCTGCTTTGACTGCTTTATCAACATCTTCTGGTCCGGCTTCGCTCACAATTGCTAAAACTTTCCCGTTGGATGGATCAAGAGTCTCAAAAGTTTGACCAGAAGTAGCTTCTACCAATTCCCCATTAATCAAAAGCTTTTTAGTACCCTTTAAGAATTCTTGTACACGTGGATTAAGTCGAATTGTTTGTTCCATTTATAAAACCCCTTTTCATTTGGTATAATTAAATGTTTATTCTTGAGAATTCGCTCAGATAAATGAAAGTCTTTCCATGAAACCCTATCAAACTTCGGTTTTCTATTATCATTTTGGCATAAAGATGTTATACCTAGATGATCAATCGATATATGTGCGCGACCTTTTGTCAATTCAACAATCCTTTATTCAGCATCCCTTACCATTTATTGAAACGGCAGCACCTAATTCTTTTGCAAGATTAAGAGTTTCGTTCTAAACACGTACCAACTTCCTCAAGTACAGAACGAAATTTGTGTCATATAAAAGGGTATACATAGACCGGATCAACAAAATATTTATCCTTGCATGCAATCACTACGACAAATCATCTGTAGTTAGTGCTAATTGGACATTTTTAAGACCTCTTAGGGCTGTTGATGTTTAGTTGGTGTCAATGCTTTGTGACGACTGTTTTTTTCTAATTTTCTGATGAAATACGGTGTTTAACAGGAGTGTTCTGCCATTTAATCTTTATATACATATTGTCAGTTTCTTTTAACCTCCTTTTTAAAAAAATTGGAATAAGGAACTCTGCTTGTTATTATGCAAGACTTATGCCAATAGCAGAAACCCTGTGAAAACCTTAAAAGTTGGTTGAATTTTTTTGGGGGAAAATAGTTTTTGGTCCATATTGGAACAATTATATGTTCCAATATGGATCAAAATCGTTAACTTTGAACGATAAGTAGAAGAATTCGTTGGTATAGTATCTGAATTTTCTGTTATAATGAATTTGTATGGACAAACCCTTTTTAGCCTATGAAAATCTTGTTATTCTAAGTGTTCAAAGTTAAGATAGTGATTCCAAGAAAGTAACATAAAGAGTATTTTACAAATGGGAGGAGTTATTCTATGTCTGTCAATATTAGCGCGATTAAAGAAACCATTCCTACTTTCATTCAAGAATCCTGGAAGCGCTGCTATTCAAAAGGACTTCAACCTAGAATAATGGACAAGGAAAATATGCTTGGTGAATTTGAATTGGCCGAATACCACGACCAATATGCAGAGCTCCTTCACTATTCTTCACCCATTTTAGAAGACGTACATAGCTCGATTCATGGCATGGAATCTATTCTATTACTTGCTGCGCCTGAAGGGTACATCATTGAAACTGTCGGCGATCCATCATTTATTCGGCATGCTGATAATGTTGCCCTCAGAAAAGGGGCAAATTGGCTAGAGGAATCTAAAGGAACAAATGCAATAGGTACAGCTATAGTAGAAAAGAAAACAGTACTTATTCACGGCAGCCAACATTTTTGTCAGGAAAACCATTTCCTTACTTGTACAGCAACTCCCATTTATCATCCTGATGGAGATCTTCTGGGTGTTTTAAACTTAAGCAGTCATCAACAGAATTATCATCCGTTTTCTGTTAGTTTAGTTCAAAGAGTAGCAGATAGTATTAAACAAGCACTCTTATTAGCTCATACACAAAAACGAGAGAAAAATCTTTATTTTATATATGATCATCATCCTGACCCTCTAATTACAATTAATAAAGAGGGGAACGTCACAAGTCTTAATATCGCTGCATCCCGTGCTATTGGAAGTTTAGAAAAAACCGCAACGGGGCAACCGATATCGAGTACGATATCAGGGCTAGATCCTCTTGCCTTAATAAAAGGACTAGAACAAAAGGTATCGATAAAAAATCAGAAGTTTACAGCTCAGCCCTTTAGTAAAGATACTCAACATCAGTCCTGTGTGATTCTTCGGTTAGAGAAGGTAAAACAGATAGACGAAAAAACTAATCGTTATCATTTTTCTGATATAATCAGTAATGATTCTCAAATGAATCAATCTATATCCTTAGCAAAAAGGGCTGCAACCCTTGATATTAGTCTTCTCATTACTGGTGAAAGCGGCACAGGAAAAGAGCTGTTTGCTCAATCTATTCATGGTGTCAGCTTAAGAAAAGATAAACCATTTATCGCGATAAATTGCAGTGCAATACCTGAAAATTTATTAGAAAGTGAGTTATTTGGTTATGAAAAGGGTGCCTTTACTGGAGCAAATAGCGGTGGACATAAGGGGAAGTTTGAAGCGGCGAATGGTGGAACCTTGTTTTTGGATGAAATTGGGGATATGCCGATAACTGCACAAGCGGCTTTACTTCGGGTGCTTCAGGAACGTTGTGTGACACGTGTCGGCGGTAATACTTCGCACCCTATCGATGTTAGAATTATCGCAGCCACTAATAAAGACTTACAGAAAGAAATAGAAGCAGGACAATTTCGTGCTGATCTATTTTTTCGTCTGAATGGGTTAAACTTAAAACTTCCAAATTTAAAGAATCGTACAGATTTATTATTGTTAGCAGAACATGTTTTATCGCATTTACCCTATAGAAATGAAAGTACAGAATTAACAGAAGATGCAAAAACATTTATTTTCGAATATGATTGGCCGGGAAACTTCCGCGAATTGCAAAACGTGCTAGGTCAGGCTGCTTTTCTAGCCAATCAGAATCCAATTACAAAGGCTTTACTCGTTTCACTTTGTCCTGTTTCATTATCAGCAGAAAATTTAGATGAAACAAAGGATCAAGAACCTACAAGCATGCAAGAACAAGAAATCCAACTTATTAATCAAGCGTTGGAGCGAACAAATGGTAATATTAGTAACGCAGCAAAACAACTAAAAATTGGCCGTAATACTCTTTATAGAAAGTTGAAAACCTACAAAATCATGCGATAACTCAAAAAGTAGGTGATGCAGAGTGTTTTTGAAGTATTTAACTAATGATACTTTTTAAACAATCACCAATTTTCCGACCTATTTTGGTCGGTTTCTTCGTTATCGACCAACCATACTTGCGGTTCCTCTAGACTAATTCCCCCTGCACTTATCCAACATTTCATCTACTTTACGAGCTATTTACAGGTGTTTTGATCTTTTGGGAGTTTGTTTTCTTTCTATTCCAAAATAGTACCATAAGTAGATTAACAAATCTGGAATAAAACCATAGTATTGGCTCATAGCACTTGTATATAAATATGTCATGTGTAGTGCAGGAAATTAAAACATCATATAGAATAATGTTATTAATATAGTAACTTAAATTCCGCAAAAGGATGTGGTGGTCAATAGTATGGAAGTGTTATCTGAACAAATGAAATATAAAAAAGTATTGATTCAATATTTAGAAGAAAATCAATCACTGTTTTTAAATGAATGGAACGAGACCATCAAAATAAATGAAATCGATCCCTACAAAGAAAAAATTAGAGAAAATGGATATGGTATGTACTCTCTAGTCATAAATATATTTAAGGGGTCATTGTCAAATGACGTGCTAACAAAATTGGCTTACCAGGTTGCAAGTGAACGTCTAAAAGCAAATATTAATATCGGAGACTTTCTATACAATATTAATTTAGGAAGAAATATTATTGTCAGAAATGTTTTTGGGGCAAATATCCCCATTAATTATATACAGAAGTTTATTGATGACATCAACACACACTTCGATACATTCAGTTATCATGCCGTTACGAGATATACAAATCTAACAAATGAAGTGATTAAGGAAAAACAATCTTTTATAAGTGAAAATCAAAAAGATAAATTAGCGGTATTGGGACAAATATCATCAAGCTTTGTTCATGAGTTCAGAAATCCTCTTACAGCTATTATGGGGTTTAATAAATTACTAATCAGAGAGAACCCCAATCTAAAATATTTAGATATAATAGATTATGAACTAAATCAGCTGAATTTTAGAATTACCCAATTCCTCCACACCTCTAAATCCGATTTTAACGAGGAACAAAAAGAGGAAATTTCTGTGTTGGAATTAATTGAAGAAATCCAACAACTTACATATGCGAGTATTGTTGATGCTAGCGTTAATGTAGAAATAGATATTTATCCGAACTTTATCTTAACAGCGAGCAAGGATGGACTAAAACAGGTATTTCTAAACCTTTTTATAAATTCAATTGATGCTTTAAAGGGGAAAAATCAGCCTAGAACATTAAAAATACATACTATAACTGACCCAAATGAACGGGTTATTAGAATATCAAATAATGGACCTGCTATTGCCAGTGATATGATAGAATCAATTTTTGAGCCCTTTTTCACAACAAAAGAGTTAGGTACAGGAATTGGACTTTATGTATGTAAGAAGATTATAGAAAGCAATGATGGCTATATGAATTGTGTGTCTAACGACAATTTAACAACATTCAGTATACATTTCCCCAATAGTTAAATTATTAATGACTAAATGTTCAAGTTCAAAGGGATTTATACATACCGTAGGAATTTAAAGTTTCATCTTAATATTCATTATTTCATTAATACATATTTTGAAGTGCAAACTAGAAAATAAATCTTGAATAAAAAATATAAGAGACTGTTTTGAAAAAAGATTGTTCAAAACAGTCTCTAATTATATTATGTGAAAACACTTCTTAATGAAAAAGTTTGAACATCTTCTTCAATATTCTAGTCACATTCCCTATAAATAATCCAAGCTATTAAAAATTAGGATTATTCCAACAATACACATTATCCACGAGAGAGCCGAAGAATTTCCAGCGATTTTCAACCGAAGCTTCTCAAGCGGTTTTTGCGTCCACCTACCAAACAGGAGATAGAATAGAAACAGCACAAGGGAAGGCAGCACCATGATAAAGTTGTATCCTGCTAAAATAGCAGACCATTCTATCCATGATAAATTAGAAGTAGTCATTATGCCTATTGCTGCAAAATAAGGAAATGCAGTACTTACTTCAATTAATGAAGTAGTGAATCCCAGTGCAGCCATTGAAAGAATGCTTTTTGATTTTGGTGCAGGTAGTTCTGAATTTTTCTTTGTTGGAACATAAAAACTGGAGATGAACAATATTCCTCCAATAATAAAGACCGTCCAGCTTACAATTCTATTTTGAAATACACCTGAAATAATCTCCAACAAAAAACTTAATCCTAACATGAGGGCAACACCAATGGCAAAATAAAATCCTGCTACCGTCAATAGATAAACCGCCAATCGTGTGGTAAGTCTCTCTTTATCTGTTAAAAGTAGATACACCGTTATCCCTATTGTCGCCGGGCTTAACGTATCCAATAGAGCCATTGCCCCTATCAGGAAAAGCAGTTCTGTATTCATCATACTTCCTCCTTATCCCGGATGAGGATTATTCTTTTCAGCCATAAAGATGGCATATGCCTGGCCCATAAACTCAAGCACATCCTGATCAATCGGATATTCCCAGCTTCTCTGATTGCTTTGGAGACATTCTCAATTCCCATAATTTGTCCAGAAGTTCATCCTCATCTTCAAATTCCTCAATGCGTTTTTCATCCATTCTCCTAATGATATTCTGGACTTTGGTTGTTTTTGGACCGTCCTTCATATAACGCTTCAACTGACCTATTAAAGCAATCCATTCAAGTGATTCAGATCTGTCACTTGTCATATTAGGTACCTTTTCCCAAAGTTCTATTTCTCTGTCTTTAAATACAGATTCACGATAGTACTGCTGTATTTCTTTATCTTTACTGGATAATTGCATGATCTTCTGAATCGCCAGCCAATTTTCTTCTCCTTCGATCGCAATTCCATGTAGCAGCTCACGTACGGCTAGCTCTATTTTTTTCAAGTTTTCCTGTTCCTTTAGTACAAAAGTTAATTGATTCTTTAAACTATTCGACCAATCCCATTCACTGGAATCGAGCATATTTTTAATCTCATTTAATGTAAATCCAATCTTTTTTAAGAATTGGATTTGCTGCAGTTTTTTTATTTCTTCATTCGTATATAAACGATGGCCGCCAACTGTTTGGGATGCTGGTTTTAATAAGCCAATTTTATCGTAATAACGCAGTGTTCTCACTGTAACATTTGTCAGCTCTCCAACCTTGTTAATATGTATCAACTGCTAAACCTACCTTCCTTTATGTTGAAAATCTCTCATGAACAACTGACTTATTCAACATTATAGTTTTGTTGTATCATTGGTTCTTCATTTATTCTTCTTTAGGAAAAAAAGTTTGAAGTAAGTATCCTGCAACTAAGCCAATCAGTACACCGGGAATTGCATTATCAAGCATCAGTCCAATACCTGCACCGATAATGACACATCCATAAATGATTATATCTCCCAGTCTCATCTAAAAACCTCCTGATTTTTTTATCTCATTATCTCGAGTACGCTATAAAGTAGTTACTTAATAGTATATAAAATGACGATACGTAAGCTTCAAGCCTTTTTTCCTTTTTTTATCAATGAATCTATATAACAACACTTGAATTCGATCCTATCTCACATTCTATAATGTTATCCAACAAGAAAAGGGGTGGTGAAAAATGTAGAGATTTTCTGGGTTTATGTGGGTTATTCTTACTGTGCAAAAGTGGATGAACGTGAAGCCTTTCAAACTGCTTCCCTTAAAGAAATCGATACTATTCACATATATAGAAGTAGAGAGTTAATGGATAAAGGGAAACAAAAAATAACGATCAGTGTAAAAAGTGATATAACCCGTCTAATAAAATCGGGCGGATGCCCCAATTGGAAGTTAGAATTCCCCCTTACCCCTTAGTTCAGGAGATCATAGCAATGTTTCATCTGGTAGCCTTGTAAGAAAGGATCTGCAAACGCACAAACTGCAAGTAAATAGTGGGTGTGGTAATATAATACTTGAATTCCATTACTTTCATAGCAATGTCTAGGTTACATCATAAAGTGGAAATTTGGACGTTTTCTTAAATGAGGACGAACCAGATGCCACACTTCACCTCAGATCCAACAGAGAGAGAAGATCAGTCGGCCTTACTATCATTCACAAAGCAAAAAAACAAAAGGGAATCACAAAATACTTTTTTCAGAGAATTAGAAATAGAATTCCTTCAATATGATAGATTTTCCTGCGTCTTTCTATTCTTATGATGAAAATATCTTGTGGAGACAGATGCTAAGTAACTGTTTATAAAAGGGATAGATAGTGCATATAGGGTTAACTGCCGGAAATGTATAGAAGCCAAAATGGCTTTTCTGCGGAATTGCCATCAAGTGAAGGGACTTAAAATTACGAACATAGTAATAGAATATGAGGGAAACTGATATCAAGTTTGAGATTCGTATATTTAATTACATATATTACTTAAGAGGCTGTCCTAGCTTATTTTCGATGTTTTGTAGCTGCTGATCCAATATATCTGAAGTTCTCAATAAAAGTTGTGTCGAAATACTAAAAGAAAACAATTAAATTGTCACTTTTCGATTCATATGTGAATCAAAAAGTGTGATTAATTAATAAATGAATCATAATGTAGGTTTTTGATTCAAAAACAAATTGTTTTTAAGTGATGGAGACTTCTAAATCCTTATGTTCTAACAATCCTTTTCTTGGCATGAATATTGCTTTTATTTTATATAATTACAAATTTTTAGTAAGAGAGGATGTTTTATATGAGAAATGAAGGTGTGGTAGAAAGAGATTGTGAGAATTAGAAAAATAATAACTATATATTAAACACCATCGATTTGTAAGTAGAAACCTTCTGTTAAGTGCTATACAAATAAAAATCAATAGCTCTTATTTTTTTAAAAAAGCTATTATTAACTAACTCGAGAGTCTTTCATGAAAGGGATGGATTGTCATTAAAGAAAATAAAAGTCTAAATAAAGTACTTTCAAAGGTCGATATATTATTTCTAGCTTTTGGGGCAATGATCGGTTGGGGTTGGGTAGTATTATCAGGTACATGGATAGAATCAGCTGGAACACTTGGAGCTATGATAGCATTTTTAATAGGTGGAGTATTAGTTACTTTTGTAGGACTGACTTATGCTGAATTAGCTTCAGCGATGCCAGCAGCTGGGGGTGCTCTATCGTATGTTCTAAGGGGGGTTGGTCCTAAAGCTGCGTTTGTAGCATCGTGGGCTCTAGCGTTAGGCTATATTTCGGTGGTAGCTTTTGAAGCCGTTGCTTTGCCAACAGTAATTGAATATGTATTCCCTAATTATAAGGTAGGTTTTATGTATTCAATTACTGGATATGATGTGTATTTAACATGGGTGCTTGTTGGGGTAGTAGGCTCTATTTTAGTTACACTAATTAATTATTTTGGAGTGAAATCAGCAGCTATACTCCAAATGGTTCTAACTATTGTAATCGGTCTAATCGGTTTGATGTTAATTTTTGGAGCAGGATTTACTAGTGATTTCGCGGATGCAAAACCGTTATTTTTGGATGGAACGGTAGGAATCATTACCGTGCTCATTATGACGCCATTCATGTTTGTGGGCTTTGATGTTATCCCTCAAACAGCTGAAGAAATGAATGTTGAACCAAAATTCATTGGAAAAATTCTTATATTATCTGTAAGCCTTGCTGTTATCTGGTATATTGCAATTATATATGCTGTAGGGGTTTCTTTAGATAACAGTATAATAGGAAGTTCTGTTTTACCAACTGCAGATGCTATGGCTAAAGTTTATGGATCGAGTATTTTTGCAACTGTATTAATAATAGGTGGTGTTGCAGGTATTTTGACGAGCTGGAACGCATTTATTATTGGCGGCAGTCGAGTGATATATTCGATGGCGGAAAAAAAGATGATTCCAGCTTGGTTTGGTAAATTACATCCAAAAACAAATACGCCTACCAATGCCGTTTTGTTTATAGGTGCTTTATCCATGATTAGTCCATTATTAGGGAGACCGATGTTAGTTTGGTTGGTAGATGCAGGTGGACTTGCTATTGTCCTGGCATACTTTTTCGTGGCTATCGCATTTGTTCAATTAAGAAAACACGCACCCGAGATGGAACGACCTTTCCGTGCTGGTAAATCCAATATCGTCGGTTGGGTTGCATTAATATTAAGCATAGGATTTATTTCCTTATACTTACCAGGTATGCCAGCAGCACTTATTTGGCCTTATGAATGGCTGATTTTTGCAGGATGGTGGGTTGTTGGTTTAATCTTAATGTTTAAAATGAGAAAAAATTACAGTGTGGACAAAATGAAGTATACTACAGAAGGTCAGTTGCCGATGGATGAAATTAAGGAAGGTTAATAGACAAATAAAATTCTTTAAGTCCATTTAGCTAAATTCACTGCTTATAAATTGATTAATATAATAAAAAGGCTACTCTTAATGAGTAGCCTCAGATTGTAGACAAAAGGGGTTCGGAATTAAAACATTCCAAACCCCTTTTGAAATTTCCTTTAAATTTTGCTCAATATTAAGGAATTGGGTCTCTACGAGCCCACTATGTTAGGCCATTTTTTTGTTCTGCACTTATTAACTTTCTATCAGCAGCTGTCATTAAGATGCGATAGAAAATCTTTTCAAATAAGTCTGTATCTTTAAAGCGTCGCTCATAATTTTTCCCGAACGTTGAAAAATGAGGCACTTTATCATGGAAACCATAGCCTAAGAACCTACTGTAGGCCATATTTGTTTCAACTTCTTCAATCGTTTTACGCATGGAGCGAATACCAAAGGTATATTGAATGAATGTCAGTTTAACTAAAATAGCTGGATCAATACTTGGGCGTCCTACCTCTGAATACATTTCTTTCACCAAGTCATATATGAATGAGAAGTCAATGGCCGCCTCAATTTTTCGAACCAAATGGTTCGCTGGCACCAGTTGATCCAAAGTAATCATTTCAAGTTGATCTCGCTGAATAGAATTATGTTTCGAAAGCATCCTCATCACCTCAGGTTTTATAACTTCCATTTTAAAACAAAAAAGACTTTAGGCAAAAGAGGTTCTATCTAAATTTTATAACAAAGTTGATTGGAGCGGAAGGTGCGAGACTCCTGCGGGAAAAGCGCGTCTAGGGGAGACCCCGCAGGCGCAAGCCGAGGAGGCTCACAGACCGCCCGCGGAAAGCGAGTGCCCTACGTTCCAATCAACGTTCAAATTGTACAAGCCATAAAAAAACTGAAGGCTACTCTTAATGAGTAGCCTTTATTTTGTTCCATAAATAAAGGTGGGGATTAGGGATTAGAGAAGATATTATTAGATGAAAGTGTGGGGAAGGACAACATTTTTACAATCCTTTAGCATAGTAACTACTAACTTGGCAGACTATTACTTTTCTACATGAAAAACTGGAATAATTATCTATTATAGGAATTAGCAGGAGTAGGTAAAGAGTGGTCAGACGAATTAAACATAACATAATTATGCTCATTCATTTTGCAACTTTGCATTCCTTTGCTAGAATATAAGCATAAAGAAAAAAATAGGAGTGGTGACTGTGGCTGAAACTCCAGCTGAAGTAAAGGATTTAATTCACTATATTGCACCAAAGGGAGAGTTTATCTCTTTTTCAGATGAGGCGGATTATATCGCTAAAGGTTTAGAATGGAAATTATTCACTGCTCGTTCAGTAAAAAGAGAACTACTATATAAAAGCGGAAGCTATCAAGGCAAAGTGAAATTGGCTGGTTATGAACAATATGGTAACGGCCTTGATACGATTGTCGTTGAATTTGAAAATGGTAAACTAAGTTGCATCCATCCTTCATATTTAAAGGAAATGCAAAGTTCGAATTTCGGTAAAGAGTTATTGAGTGGACCAGTTGCCGAAGCATCTGCCCCTTTAACTGAAGGTGAACCAGTAAAAATTGTCCAAGTGACAGAAAGTCCTGAGCAGCTAAGTGAAGCACCAAAAAAGGCAAAGTCAAAGAGTAAAAAGGCACCAGCTAAGCCTAAACTGGACTTACCAGCAGACAAAGTCCATTTCACAGCAACCGTCAAGGAATTTACTGCAAAAATGAATCATTTCACAGGTGAAGAAGATGAAGTAATCCTTCTAGAGAATGTCAAAGTGACCACAGATCCAGAACTGTCCATTGGTGATGCCTGGTGTGGGTATAGCAAAACATTAAAAAAGGCAGATCTTGAAGAAGGCGACGAAATAGAATTTGACGGAAAAGTGGTTGACAAGAAATACGATAAAGAAATTCGTTATAAGGTGAACAATCCATCAAAGTTAAAAAAAACCGAAGATTAATTCTAATTAAAATAGGTAGTAGGCTATTGCTTACTGCCTTTTTGTATGGACTGTTTGAAGAAACAGTTATTTATAGCAAAAAATGTACAGAAGGGTTCGATTTATACCTAAGTAACTGATGTTTAGAAGTGGAATATTATCAAGCAATATGAAGAACTGCTGAACTTATCAGTGATTTGAAGGATGAAGGTTCACTTTTGAAATGTACGTTGGCAAATCACCCGGAAATATTGAACTCAATTGAAATAGAGAGAGCTTTTACCTTTTTTGGTTTCATATAATACAGCGTTGGGGATAATACAATATTATAAAAGCTTATTAAAAGTAAAGGGGGCCTCTATTATGAAAGAATTATTCCGGTTATTAAAACAAGGCAATAAATCGGCATTTATTGCCGCTTGTGTGAATAGTATTATCGCTGTGTTAAAGGGGATAGCTTATTTCATGACGGGGAATGTGGCTATGTTTGCGGAAACATTGCATACCTTGGGGGATGCTGCGAACCAGTTTTTCGTTTTCATTGGTTCTGCATTAAGTAAAAAGTCACCAACAAATCGTTTTCCAGATGGATTCGGACGACTGGTTAACCTAGTACTTTTAGGGGCTGTGTTGGTTGTTGGGATCATGTCTTATGAAACGATAAAAGAAGGATTTCATCACATCTTGCATCCAGTAGAATCAAGTGGGATGATAATTAATTTGTCTGTTCTCTCGTTAGCGGTTGTGTTGGAATCATATGTATTATTTAAAGCGATGAAAGAAGTATTACATGAAGCGGGAATAGAGGCGAAAGGAACTGCAGTCATCTATAAAAGCTTCGCTGGTTTAAAACGTGCAAAACCAGCAACGAAATTAGTATTTATGGAAGATATGGTCGCAACAGGTGGCGGTTTACTGGCGTTAGTAGCCATATTGTTGGCGAATTTCACACCCTTTATTCAAGCAGAAGGTGTTGCTTCTGTCATTATTGGTCTCGGTATGTTTTATGTGGTTGGAAGGGTTTTTCTTGATAATGCAGCGGGAGCTCTTGGTGAAGCTGATATTGAGATGCGTCAGAAAATAGGAAGTATGGTCATGAGTGATCCGGATGTGAGAGATATCCAAAAACTGGCGGTATTAAAAGAAGGAGAAGATTTTCATGTGGAATTAGAGGTAGAACTTGATGCCCACATTTCTATCGCCCAGGCTGATGACATTAAAGACCGGCTCTTTCATGAAATTTTCAAGGAAAGAGGGGTAACGGATGTCATTATAGAATTTGATGAATATGACGGTGTTGCTAATTGGGAAGGTGAAATTAATAAGGAATTAAATGAAAGGAAACAAGATAAATAGAAGGGAGTGACATATCTCCAAAAGATGAATTCTTGTCTAATTGTTGAATGGGCTTCCATTGAGTAAAAAATAGAAAATCAAATTAGGTTTGATTAAAGATGATATTAAATAAAAAAGTAACATGTATATTTGAAGGGCAGTTAAAATTAATAGAATTTAAATCTAAATAAAATGCTAAAAGGTCACAAAATCTTTGTGGCCTTGAAACCTGTTCATAGAATCACGTTCTTTCCTTGAATATGCAATATACGCTATCATGGAATTAGGTACACAGACAAGAATTCAGAAAGGGTGAACATGAATGAATAAACCAGAAATAAAACTAGTAGCGCTCGACATGGATGGGACACTTCTAAATGAAGCGGGAGAGATTTCTGCGGAAAATCGCAAAGCGATTAAAGCGGCCGAAAATCAGGGGGTATTTGTGGTGTTAAGCACTGGAAGATCCTATGCGACTTGCAGTGATTTTGCAAAGTCAATGGAACTTCAGTCATATCTTATTACGGTTAATGGCAGTGAAATTTACGACAATCAAGGGAAATTGGTGGAAAGAAATATCGTTGATAGTGAATCCATACAATGGATGTGGGAATTAAGCCAAAAGCATAGTACGCATTTTTGGGCAATTAGTTGTGAGAGTATATATAGGGAGGAAATGCCTAAACGTATTCATGACTCGCAATGGCTTAAATTCGGCTTTGATACAAAAGATGAAGCCATTCGCCAAACTATTATGGACGAACTTAAATCAAAAGGAAATTTTGAAATAAGTAATTCAAGTCCAACGAATATTGAAGTGAATGCACTCGGAGTCAATAAAGCGAAAGCAATTGACCTTGTTTGTTCACTGCTCAATATTACAATGGAGAATGTAATGGCAGTAGGAGACAGTTTAAATGACCTTGCCATGATCCAAGAAGCAAAGATGGGTGTAGCGATGGGTAACGCTCAAAAGATAGTTAAGGAAAAAGCAGATTGGGTCACTGCAACTAACCAAGAAGATGGAGTGGCTAAAGCAATCCAAAAATGGGTGCTCTCCAATTAATAGAAAGCTGTATGTGGATTTAATCCATATACAGCTTTCTATTTAAATTTAACTCGTTAAGAGTTGTATTTTGCCGCTAAAAATAATTTCTTGAAAATTTTGTCTTTAAGAAGTATGATAATCTTGTAGTGTTATATTTTGGTAATATATTAAAAGTGGGAGGTTTTATAGATGAGAAGAACTGTACCTGAACACTGGTGGAATCAATTATCTTTACCAGTTATCTCAGCGCCTATGTTTTTAATTTCTGGTCCTGAATTAGTGAAAGAATGCTGTTTGAATGGAGTAATTGGCTCTTTTCCAGCACCGAATGCGCGGCCGATAGAAGTACTAGATCAATGGATGCGTGATATAAGTAACACACTAATTGCAGCAAGAGATAAAGAACCCAACAAGAAAATTGCTCCATGGGCAATGAATATGGTTGTTCACCGAACTTATAGCCGTCTTGAAGAAGAATTGGAATTAGTCAAAAAGCATCAACCTCCCATTGTTATTACATCTCTTGGGTCTCCAAAACATGTTGTAGACGTCGTACATAGCTATGGTGGGTTGGTCTTTTCAGATGTCAGCAGCGTAGAATTTGCCAAAAAAGCTGCAGAGTCAGGTGTGGATGGATTGATCTTAGTAGCTTCAGGAGCTGGTGGACATGCGGGTGAGATAAATAGTTTTGCATTCGTTGACAGTGTAAGGACGTTTTGGGATGGAATCATTTTGCTTGCTGGATCCATAAGTACAGGTCATAGTATCTTAGCTGCTCAAGCTGCCGGAGCGGATCTTGCTTATATGGGTACACGTTTTATCGTGGCAAAAGAGAGCAGGGCAAATGATGAATATCGCGAAATGCTTGTCGAGTCGAATCATGATGACATTATCTTGACTGATGCATTCTCAGGCGTTAATTGTAATATGTTGAAACCAAGCATTAGAAAGGAAGGTATGGATCCAGATCAATTAGCTAAAAAAGAAAATGTCGATTTTGACAGCATGTCTAAATCATCAGATTCTAAAGCATGGCGAGATATTTGGTCCGCAGGACATGGTGTAGGGGCGATAAAACAAATAGATACCACTGCTGGTATCATCAAACAGCTAGAAAAAGAGTATCAGGAATCACTTGAGAAATTAACCGAGCAGGCAGGTAAATTAAAAGGTATTATATCAAAGTGATTTGAAAGCGCTTTATCAAGTTGCTCGAATTAATTGTTATATAGTTTGAAGTGGGTATCCATTATGGGTATCCTTTTTTTAGTGCTGTATACTATTTTAGAATACATTATTTTACCTATTTACATAATCCTGTATTTAATTATTCAAAAATACTACAGGTAAGAAGAAAATTATGTAATTTTAATAAGTAAATAAATTTGATATCCAGCAGAAGAAATGGTATATTATTTTTCGTGATAATGACCGGATGAATAATATAGTCATAGTTTTTCTAGAAGAAAATATATATTTGAAATAAAATATATATATTTTAGATGATAAGCACGTCATGAATGTATTTTCAATTCGCTTTACACTGAAGTAAAGTAAATAAACGACATGGCTGTCGTATAGGAGGATTTGATAGGTGTGTTAAAATCGTTGAAAGGTGAATTATTGGCTATTATAAAAAAACCAATAATTCTCATTTCTATATTAGGAATTATTACTATTCCTTTACTTTATAGCGGAGCATTTTTATGGGCATTTTGGGATCCGTATGGTAAGGTTGATCAATTGCCGGTTGCCATTGTCAATATGGATGAAGGAGCCGAGTTTAACGAATCAGAACTTACCATTGGGAAAGACTTAGTGAAAGAGTTAAAAGAGAAAAAGGACTTTGATTGGCATTTTGTCAGTCAAAAAGAAGCGAATGAGGGCCTGGCAAACCAGGACTATTACATGAAGATTGAAATTCCGAATAACTTTTCGAAAAATGCAACTACTTTGCAAGAAGATAATCCTGAAAAACTTGATTTAATATACACGTCAAATGAAGGGTTTAACTATATTTCTACTAAGATAGGTGACGCAGCTTCTGAGAGAATTAAAGGTGAGGTTTCTGCGGCCGTTACAAAAACCTATGCGGAGTCAATGTTTGATAATTTGAAAGAGGTTGCTGATGGACTTAAATCCGCAAGTGATGGAGCGGGCGAATTGAAAGACGGGACCGATAAAGTAAAAGATGGATCAAGCGAACTTGGAGAAGGAATTGAATCTGCTAAAGAAGGATCACAAAAAGTAGATGAAGGAATTGGTTCTCTACATTCAGGTTCTGTTGAAATTCATGAAAATCTGGAAAAATTAGCTGAGAAATCCTTGACCTTTTCGGCTGGAGTTGGTTCGGCAGCTTCTGGCTCGAAAGAACTGAATCAAGGCTTGCAACAATTTAGCTCAGGGATTGGACAAATGAAAGAGGGGCAATCAAAACTTTTAGATGGAGCCAAAAAATCAGAAGCAGGCTCAGGGGAATTAGCTTCAGGCTTGCAACAATCATTAGAAGGCTTCAATCAGATTGAAGAAAAGCTTCCCACTCTGACCGAAGGTGCAAATGGTGTTGCTGCTGGTGCAAGTCAGCTTTCAGGGTCTTTGTCCGATTGGAGTGCTGCTACGAGCGAAGCAAAAACAGGAGCATCTAACGTTTCAGCTGGATTGGATGAAGTTATTTCCGGTTTAAAACAACAATCACAAGCTACGGATGATCCTGATGAGAAAGCTCGTTTGGAAGGATTAATCGCTTCTCTTTCTGGAATTAGTGAAGGAAGTAAAGGTGTAGCAGAAGGAGTAGGAAAACTATCCGCAAGCGCTTCTGAACTTGCTAAAGGAGGCAATAATCTTAGTGAAGGGGCAAATCAGTTAGGAAAAGGCACCGATGCACTCAGCGGTGGTTTTACTCAATTGAAACAAGCACAAGATAAACTTGCCAATGGAGCAAATGATCTGCAAAGCGGACAGGGTCAATTGGTATCTGGATTGACAACGTTTGGTGAAAGTATAGGTTCAGCACAGAACGGACTTGGACAATTAACGGAAGGCAGCAATAGCTTGGTCAATGGGCTAGATCAGTTAGAAGATGGTTCGAAGCAATTATCAAGTGGAACATCTCAGCTATCAGAAGGTTCGAAAAGTCTGATTATCGGTACAGATAAGTTGAAAGAAGGTACATCAGGTCTGACAAGCGGTATGGGGGAATTAGCGAATGGAGCTATTAAGCTTCAAGATGGAATCGCCAAACTCTCAGATGGTTCGGAAGAATTACATGACGAATTAAAAGACGGTGCAAACGAAGCAAGTGATATAAAAGCTGATGACGATGTATATGACATGTTTGCGAGTCCAGTAAAGGTAGATAAACTGCCTATTAATAATGTGCCTAACTATGGAACTAGCTTTGCACCTTATTTAATATCATTGAGTTTATTTATTGGAGCAATCGTTCTGACCATCATTTTCCCGTTAAGAGATCCTGCGGTTATTCCTGCAAATGGATTTAGCTGGTTTATTAGTAAATACGGGGTAATGGCTATTATAGGGATATGTCAGGCTGTTTTGGTGGATTTGATATTAATATTAGGACTTGGAATTGAAGTCACTAGTCTGCCATTATTTTTTGTAGTAAGCATTCTTGCTAGCTGTACATTTATGGCTATCATTCTATTTCTGGGTTCAGCCTTTGATAATCCAGGTCGTTTTATAGCGTTACTCATATTAATTCTCCAGCTGACAAGCAGTGGCGGAACTTTCCCGAATGAATTAGTTCCAAGCTTCTTGCAAGGGTTCACACCATTCTTACCGATGACGTATTCGATTAATGCTTTTAGAGCAGTAATCTCAACGGGAGACTATGGATTCATGTGGCATAACCTTAGCATACTGGCCATTTTCCTTGTAGTGGCATTAATACTAGCTTTCGTCTATTTCCTATATAGATATAAAAAGTTGAAAAACGTATTTACGGAAGAAGCAGCAGAGTGAACATAAAACAACAGCGACTCCAATGGGGTTCGCTGTTGTTTTATGTGTCCACTAGAGGCAGAAAAGCGACCAGTTAAAAACGGTGAAGTTCCAGGAAGTATATATAGAAAAGCAGGAAATTCATTTTGAATATCCTGCTTTTCTATTATACCCAAGATTTTTGAGCAGAAGGGGCATATTTTTTCATAGGATTTTTAGCAATAACATCTTTTAAATATGGATAGCCAGAAGGGCTAGGTTTTCGCAGCAGCTCCATTAGATAAGAAATGTCGTCCATTGCCCGGTGTGTTTGGAAATTTGTGATGTTATGAGCCCGCAGCAATGTTAAGAGTTTACTATTTACAAAACCGTATTGTTTCCAAGGGACGTTACGCATTGTACAGAACCACTTATTATCATTGATTTCTGGATACATATGGTAGAGGAAACTTCTGTCGAATGAAGCATTATGGGCAAAAATCGAGTCAGTACGATCAATAAAAGATTTTATTTTTTCATCCTGAAAGCTTTTTCCTTCGACAGAGCTGTATGGAATTCCATGAACACTGTATGCTTGATCATAATTCCTTCTTGCTTGATAAGAGAGGGGCTCTCTTAAAAACGATTCTTGATCAACAAGATTTATAATTTCACCGGTTTCGCTACTATAGGTAAAAAGAATAAGGGCAAGTTCAATAATTTCATCAGAAGTAGGACGCAATCCAGTTGTCTCTACGTCTAGTACTAAACCTAATCTATTAGACAATTAATTTTCCTCCATTTTGGCTACTTTTATCTATTATATCTGATTTTGCTTGCCTATTGAAAGTGGCGTTTTTCTATATGATAGTGCTCTTTGAGATTTCATATAATTTATTGTTAAATATTAAGAAGATTATAGACAATAGCTAGGTACATATGAATTTGAGAAGTGAAGGAAAAATTTCCGAAGTTGCTCATGGGATCCATAGAGGTGACGGAGTTATAGGTTTACTTTTATGAAAAGAATTGAGTTAGATCCACGATTGTTTTGTGTCATTTCTAAGCTTAATCACTAAATATTAGATGTTTACTTTCTTATTTAAATAAAATAATAGGAAAAATTAAAAAAGGTAGAGAAATGCTTTTTTTAAAGCAATCTCTACCTTTGTATAATTCAATTCAGGGAATAACTTATATAGATTGTAAGATTCTTTCTAATTCATGCTCGACTATTTGTACATATTCTTCGTTTTTTTGAAGACTGAATAGGGTTCTGGAGTGATTTAAATATTGCAGTCCTTCATTCTGTTGTTGAAGGTGAATCAGATTTTTCCCTGTTAGAAAATGAAGTTCTGCAAATAAATATAAAGATTCAATAGAGTTACAAATATTAATGCCTTTTAGCGAATAGTTTAATGACTCTTGATAGCAATGAAGTTCGGTTAAGGTTTGAGCTAATCCATGAATGATTTTTACTAAAATTGTACCTTCCTGATTCACATGAGGAATATTCTCGATAAATTCCAATGCTTCATTGAAGATGTTTATAGCCTCATCGTAATCCTTTGTTTTAAAGTGAATAATTCCAATACTATTTAAAATTTCTATCTCTTGTTGATGCAGAATTACCCGTTTGCCCTGTAATCTGAATGGCCTCATTTAATAGATCAATAGCCATTTGTTTATTCTTGAATAAATAAAAAAAAGACATACCCTCATGCCATTTTAAGAATTGATAAAATGATATGGATTTTTCCGGTGCCGTTGCCAGTTCTTTTTGGACGATCTCATAGATTGCTTCATAATTACGTGTACGTTTATATCTGTTTATTAATAATTTAATAGTTTCTATGTAATTATAAATCGGTTCATTTTTGGTAGTGAAAAAATACGAAAGATCCACTTTAAGTTTATCTGCTAATAGTGCCAACTCATCAATTGTTGGTGAAGAAATGCTTCTTTCATAATCTAACAAGGTAACAGGCTCGCAAATATCTTTTGCTAATTCTTCTCTTGTGAGATTTTGTTTTATTCTTAATTCGTTGATAACAGAGCCAACCTCTATTTTCATTGCAAATGCCCCTTTATACCTATGTTTAGATTTTCTATTGTAACTTAATTTTATTTTTTTCAATATGATTATTGAAAAGATAGTATTATGTATCTACATATAATACTACTGCATCTTTTAAATCCCTATCATTCCTTTTTGTATACTATCGAATATAGGGTATATATCGTTCTTCAAATCATAGTGCTGGCTTGGGATTTGAACTGTAAATGTTTTGCTTATTTAAACCCTTCATCTGATATAGGTGGTAAATAATGTATATTGTTTGTCTAACTTGTATGGGTAACCTTATCATTTAGCGTCATTTTCGTTAACGTATATCCACGTGCTATTTTGTATGTTTCGGCCCCTAGAGAAACTTTTGGAGATAATAAGGATAGGGAGAGAACTAATGGCAGAAAGATTTTCTTCATTATTTTCTTTTGTTGTTGGATTTTTTTGGTATGTGAATCCGGGATGCTTTATAAAATGTGGAGGGTCCATATTTCATTAAATAGAATAAAAAAAGCTTTTGTTAGGTCTTTATAATAGAATTGGACGGTTTTTTTATAATGAATTTTACGTTTGTTTTGTATGGTTCTTAGGGTAAATAAGAAGGGTATGAGAATTGTCTTTGCAGTGTATATAGTACAAATAAAAGAATGAGAAAGAAGTGAATTGTACAGGAGGAGCTAGAATGGATTTAAAAGCAGGGAAAGTATTTTGGAATAAGACCTTTAAAGATCATATGATCTATCCTTCTTTGGAAGAGGATATCTCATGTGATGTCTGTAAAGTAGGTACTGGCTCGTCAGGGGCACATTGCGCTTCCTTTTTAGCAGAGACGGGTCTGATGTTGTCCTTGTAGATAAGCGCGATTTAAGTGAAGGCAGTACGATTGCCAACACAGGGATATTTAAATCACTAACTTCCCTGATTAATAGCTTTGGAGAAGGGGCAGGTACACGTCATGTTCAGTTTTGTTTGGAAGCGATACGAATGCTTGAAAAAAAAAGTTGTACCAAGCTTGGAAGAAGATCCGGATTTTAAAATCAGAAGGAGCTTGTATTACGCATCTAATCCTGAGGACACCTCAATGTTAAAAGAGGAGTATGCCAATCTTAAATCTCGTTACTTCCCAGTTGATTATTATACTAAAAAAGAGATTGAGGAACATTTTTCTTTTTCAAAAGCAGGAGCTCTTGTAACGGGAAATGATACGGGAATTAATCCTTATAAACATGCACATTTATTGATTAAAAGGCAAATCAAAAAGGTGGATTACTAAGGGCGTGCATCCCGGTTCTGCATTATATCTTAAATAAAGGAAAATATTGAAAAGTATTGTCCATTAATACAGGTATCTCTTTTTCACAAATAGAATAAAGAAGATAGTGAATCCACGGGGGGGATTGTAGGATGAGATTTCAAGAGTTAGAAACAGAAAGACTGCGTTTAATCGAAATAGATCACCATCATACTGTAAGTCTGTTTGAAATTCTCTCAAGAGATGAAGTAACCAAATATGATGGGATAGAAAGTTTAATTCGAGTGGAAGAGGCTCGCCGATTAATAGACTCGTTTAAAAGTGCATATATAAACAAAAGGGGGATTCGATGGGGGGTTGTGGTGAAAGATTCTGGGAAATTCATTGGTACTGTCGGTCTTAATCATTTGAGCACAACTAATAAACGTGCTGAAATCGGGTATGAAATCCATCCGGATTATTGGAGGAAACATTTTACATTGGAAGCTGTCAGAGAAGTATTACGTTATTCATTTGAAGAATTAAACTTACATCGAATGGCTGCATTAACCTTCGCTGATAATATTGCATCCACTAACCTCTTAAAGAAATTTGGTTTTAAGCAAGAGGGTAATCTTCGAAACTATATATTTCTCCGTAATCAATCGCATGATGCCGTGATATTTTCCTTACTGAATACAGAGTTTGAGAAGCAATATCAACTTGTTTAGTTTGCCCTTTTAAATAAGGTAGAATCATTGATAAATAGTTCAATAAAAAGATGTAATAGGAAATCCGGGCTGGCCATTGGTGCCAGTTTTTTTGTGTTTAGGTAAGATCCGCGGATTGTTGTCAATTTTGTTAAATAAGGGAATCTATACATATTTTTCATGATAAAATTAAATGAATTCATCATCACGTCCATTGGACATGAAAAGGAGCATATATATTGTGAAAATTATATTTCCGTTACTTGCGGTCCTAGGAGGTATTACAATTGCGATTCAAGGACAGATAAATGGTGGCTTAGGAAAAAAAGTAGGGGTTATTGAAGCCTCTTTCATTTCCTTTGGAATCGGAACACTTGCTTTATTATTTATTGTTTTGTTTGCAGGAAATGGAAATATTTCAGCTATTACTTCTGTACCTAAATGGCAACTGATCGGTGGTCTCTTAGGGGCTGTTTATGTCATAGTCATAGTATTAGTAGTCCCTCAAATTGGAGTGGCTCCAACTTTGGCTGGGGTTATCTTAGGACAAATACTTATAGGAGCTGTCATTGATCATTTCGGCTTATTGGGAGGGGTACGTATACCATTGGATGCGAAAAAGATAGCAGGTATTTGTTTACTCTTTGTGTCATTGTATTTATTTAATCATAAGTGAAGCAGAGCAGGAATAAAATCCGAAGAATTGTTCTGTTTTCTGGAGATCATAAAAAAATAACCCAAAAATGGATAGTCTTCAGGAGGCTCCTACTATATGGTGACATTTTAAATATGGTCACTGATTTGAAAAGCTTTAACTGTTATTGGTAATAAAACAAATACTAGAAGTAAATGAGTGGGGTTTCAAATTAATCAATGAGTCAATTCGAAACCGACTGTTGGGCTATTATACACCAAGATGGGGTGCACTGAAGAAAAATGGTCTTTTTAAACGGTATGACAAAGTAAGTAAAGATACCTGGCGTACAACAAGTGATGTCCATTAAGGGAATGAGAAAAGATACTGTCAAGCTTCTTTACGGAAGTAGGAGATCTTAATGAGTACTCCCACCCTCGGCGAATCATTAAGCTTGCTGGGCAAAAAATATTTAGGCAGGTTACTTGAAGAACGATTTCATAAATAAATGTAGAATTTTATATAAAAAACATCACTTGGGGGGATATAAGTGTCAGTTTCCAAAAATAATGTTAAATACATTATTCGGACAGGGAAATTACAAGATGCAGAAGCAGTTTTAGATATTCAGAATTCTGTTATTTCTGAGGGTGAGTATTAAATTACAGTATCCGAAGAGTTTAATAAAACACCAGTGCAACAAATAGAATGGATTAAAAGTGTATTAGAAAATGAAAAAGAAAATTTAATTGTAGCAGAATTAAATGGTGAAGTTGTTGGGTTGATAGTATTTCATTCTCAAAATAGAAAGAGATTGTCTCACACTGGTTCTTTTGGAATGATGATAAGTAAAAGTTACAGAGGTTTGGGAATTGGAAAAATGCTTGTGAAAGCATTATTAGACTGGGCCGAAAAGAATCCATTAATTGAAAAGGTAAGTTTAGGAGTTCTCTCAACAAATCATAGGGCAATATCCTTGTACAAAAGTATGGGGTTTGTTGAAGAAGGTCGTAAAATTAAAGAAATTAAGATAAATGAAAATGAATATGTTGATGACATTATAATGTACAAATTGGTTTATTAAGCTAACGGGTGCGTTCGTATTTTAAGATTAGCCAGTTTTTACTGGTTGTTCTTTTTTTTATAGAATCTATTATATCAGGAGCTAGGGTAGGACGTACAGGTACGTGGGACATGCTCCCGTGAACTAAATTGTCCGTCCCCTAATTTAGGAGAACAAGATAATAAAGAACATTTATATTCGTGGTGAAAGACATACAGTACTTGGAGCAATAGAGAGACAGACATTATGCTGATCATATAGGTCAAATTTTTTATATTGGTAAGTAATTAAAAGATGAGAATTAGGAAGCCCATTAGTTATCCAAAAAGGAAAATCGGAAGAATCTTACTACACATGCTAAAAAACATAAGTGAAAGTAGCTATTGTGTTAACCATTTATTGAGGCATTTTTAAGAGAATTAAGCTTACTATGTAATCAGGCGCAATCCTTGTACAAGGAATTGTGTCTTTTTTAGTTAGAACGACCTTGGTTCATTTAAACGTACTAAAGACCACAGGTGTTGCTTTAGGATAAAGTTTGCTCAAATGATACTAATGACCTTAAAAATAACAAATAGAAAAAGCATGTTTTGAAAAAAGTTTGAACACTTCTGTGACCCTTCTTCAAAAATGGAATCAAATAAAAAGTGGTTAACTTGGGAAGTTGAGTCACTTAATAATTCAACCTCTTCTGAACAATAGGGAAAATATGTAAAGTGAGATGATCAAATATAGCTTCCAATCAAGCAAAAATATAGTGATTTGTACTTGCGAGTCTATAATGAAACGCATAATGAAGGGGTTTGAAGTTGAAATAAGTTTATGTTTCAATTCTTTTTACCTACTATGTAAATCAAAATTACTAGCATTTAATACCTATCTTGTGAAAAAGTACTCATTGGTTTATTGATTTTTTAATTTATTCGTAATATACTTAATATTCAACATCTTTAATTCAAAGTATAGTACCCTTTTGCGAGGTTGAAAGGAAGGTGGTTTTAAACTATAAAACTGCTGATTTTTGGGTTTTTGAGATAAAACGTAAATTTATGCAAACGCTTCGCTAGTTATTTTTGGTGAGTTTCTGCTATGAATACTTCTAACTATCCTCGCAGAATAATTTAGTGTACTAAACCAGAAGTTAATAGATGGCAGAAGGATAATCTCTTAAACTAGGGATACTCCAAGAAAACTAAAGATGAGGGGGAATATTTTTGAAAAAGTCTAAATTTTCAGTGCTTGCGCTTCTAATGGCTATTATGCTTGTGCTTGCAGCATGTAACAGCGGTTCGAAGGAAACTTCGAACGAAAAAGAAGGTGGCTCGGGTGACTCAGCCAAATCAAAAGTATTAAACGTAAACAACTCAAGTGAACCTGGTTCGCTTCACCCTGCTAATGCACAAGGTACTCATGAATCATGGATCCTTGAACATACGTTTGAAGGATTGACCAAGAAAACAGAAGAAGGCAAAATCGTACCAGGTGCTGCAGAATCATGGGAGATCAGTAAAGATGGATTAAAATGGACATTTAAATTGAAAGATGGTTTGAAATGGTCAAATGGAGATCCCCTTACAGCGAATGATTTCGAATATGCTTGGAAATATGCATTGAAACCAGAAACAGCTGCTGATTATGCTTACCAACTTTATTATCTTAAAGGCGGGGAAGCTTACAACAGTAAAAAAGGCAAGGAAGAGGATGTAGGAGTAAAAGCAACGGATGACCTTACGTTAGAGGTTACATTGGAGCAGCCTACACCATATTTTCTTGATTTGACTTCTTTCTATACTTTCTACCCGATCGATAAAAAGGTACAAGAAGAAAATCCGAAATGGGCTTTGGATGCCAAAACACATGTATCAAACGGTCCGTTCAAGTTAACGGAGTGGAAACATAAAGAAAGCCTAAAAATCGAAAAGAATGAAAATTACTATGATAAAGACAAAATCAAATTGGATGCTGTTAATTTTGCTCTAATAGAAGATGAAAATACTGCATGGCAAATGTATCAGAGTGGCGAATTGGACATCGCTTATCCACTACCGGTGGACGTGCAAGGACAATTGGTTAATTCTGGAGACGAAGAATTCAAAAATGGCGCAGAACTAGCTGTGTACTATTACAACTTTAATACGAAAGTAAAACCTTTCAATAATGCAAAAGTAAGGAAAGCGTTATCAATGGCAATCGAACGTAAAAAAATCACGGAAAATGTTGCTCAAGGTGGTCAGAAGCCTGCCTTTGGAGTAATCCCGCCGGGCATTCCTGATGCAACTGGAGACTTCCAGGAAAATACAGGTGACTTGTTCGCTGAAAATGTCGATGAAGCTAAGAAATTGCTAAAAGAAGGTCTTGCTGAAGAAGGCATGAAAGAATTACCTGATTTTTCAATTTTGTATAATACATTAGATTCTCATAAGAAAATTGCTGAAGCTGTTCAAGGAATGTGGCGCGATAACCTGGGTGTTGAAGTGACACTCGAAAATGCAGAATTCCAAGTTAAGCTTGACCGTGAAAAAGCTGGTGACTTTGAAATTTCCCGTGCAGGATGGGTTGGTGACTATGTTGATCCGATGACGTTCATGCTTTGGGAAACGGATGGTGCTTATAATGATGCAGGTTGGTCCAACAAAGAATATGATAGTTTGTTAAAAGAGGCAAAATCTACAATGGAACCAAAAGAGCGCATGGCTGCTTTGCATAAAGCGGAGAAAGTTCTGATTGACGATATGCCAATTCTTCCGATTTACTTCTACACGAAACCGTATATGGTTAAATCGAATGTTACTGGGGTTTATGCACCAATAAACGCTTATCCGAACTTTATTTATGCGGATAAAAAATAAAAGAAGGATGAAAATAGGAGGTATGTCCGATTAAGGACATACCCCATTTTTCAATTGCGAATTTGAATATTTCATGAATTCATTTCCGTTTTCAACTCCTTAGAAAATCGATGATTGGGGTGATTACCATGTTGAGATATACATTAAATCGTTTTAAATGGGCGATTATTACTTTATGGGCGGTTATTACATTAACGTTCATCATAATGCATACGATTCCGGGAAATCCATTTGCGAAAGAAGGAGCAATGCCTCCCGCTGTTTATGAAAATCTTCAAGTCCACTATGGATTGGACAAGCCTTTGTTGACCCAATATGGAAATTATTTATTGGAAGTGCTTCAATTTAATTTTGGTCCCTCTTTGAAATCCTCATCCATTTCTGTGAATGATTACATTTTGAAGGGATTCCCAGTGTCCTTGCATTTAGGAGCGCAAGCATTGGTGATTGCTATCTTTTTTGGGCTCATTTTAGGTGTAGTGGCATCACTGAAACGAAATAAATGGCCTGATTATTTATCAATGGTCATTGCCATCGTCGGGATATCTGTTCCGAACTTTATTTTGGCGACTATATTAATCAATTATTTTGCAATAAAATGGCATATATTCCCTGTTGCTACATGGGCGACATGGCAGCATACCATATTGCCATCTATTGCCCTGTCGATGATGCCGCTTGCTTTCATTGCCAGATTGATGCGGACAAGCATGCTTGAAGTAATGGGACAGGATTATATTTTGACGGCAAAAGCAAAAGGTTTGAAACGTAGCGGTGTAATAATCAAACATGCGATCCGAAATGCGTTATTGCCGATTATCACGATTCTTGGTATCCTAACGGCTAATATCGTGACAGGAAGTTTCATTATTGAACGTATTTTTGGTATTCCGGGCATGGGAGATATGTTTGTTAAGGGAATATCCAATCGAGACTACCCGGTCATTCTTGGTTCCACAATTGTGTATAGTGCAGTGCTTATCCTGTTGATATTCATCGTTGATATAGCCTATACGTTGATTGATCCAAGAATTAAAGTGACGGGGGAGAAAAAATAATGGCAGATAAAGTGCATTTAACGGAAGATATGTTCCTACCCGCTGAAGGAAACTTTAAGGAAGCAGAAAAAATAGCCAGGCCTACGGTTTCATATTGGTCTGACGTCTGGCGTCGCTTTAAAGAAAATAAACTAGCTATGACGGGGTTTGTTCTAATTATCCTGTTGGTCTTGCTGGCTATTTTTGGTCCGTATATTAACGGATATACTTATTATGGTCAAGATTTCGAGAAAAAGAATCTTAGCCCAAATGCCGAGCATTGGTTTGGGACGGATTCATCAGGAAGGGATTTATTTACGCGAGCTTGGTATGGTGCAAGGATATCCTTGTTCATTGGCTTGATGGCGGCGCTAATAGACTTTTTAATTGGGGTCCTATATGGCGGGATTTCAGCCATTCGTGGCGGACGCACAGATAATATAATGATGCGGTTTGCTGAAGTGATCTATGCGATCCCTTACCTATTGATGGTTATTTTGATGATGGTCGTATTAAAACCTGGTATACTGCCGATCATCATAGCTATGTCGATTACAGGTTGGATTCCTATGGCCCGACTGGTAAGAGGGCAGGTTTTACAACTAAAAGAGAATGAATATATTCATGCAGCAACCATTTCTGGAGCTAATACGAGCTGGACTTTAAGAAAACATATGATTCCAAATACAATGGGACCAATACTTGTCAATTTAACATTGACTGTACCTACTGCGATTTTTGCTGAAGCTACTCTAAGCTTTTTGGGACTGGGAGTGCCAGCACCTCAGGCAAGCTGGGGAACGTTGACAAGTGATGCTCTTGGAAGCATTTTGGTAGGGAATTTCTATCAACTTTTAATCCCGGCGATATTGATCTCATTAACCATGTTCGCGTTTAATGTGGCTGGTGATGGACTACAGGATGCCCTAGATCCAAAACTCAGAAAATAAATGAGTCATAACATAAAGATTTTGATAATACTAGAATAGGAGGGACGATGATGGAGAACCTATTAGAAGTTAACGATTTACACATCACCTTCCATACGTATGCAGGAAAAGTACAAGCTGTTCGCGGCGTGAACTTTGAAGTGAAAAAAGGGGAAGCAGTCGCCATCGTTGGAGAGTCCGGATGCGGCAAAAGTGTTACTGCGAAATCGATTATGCGATTATTGGAAACACCTCCAGCAGAGTATGGAACAGGGTCAATATCATTTGGAGGTAAAGACCTTATTAAAATGAGTGAAAAGGAAATGCAGAAGATTCGTGGGAACGAAATCAGCATGATTTTCCAGGACCCAATGACTTCGCTCAATCCAACGACTAAAATCGGCAGCCAAATTATGGAGGGGATTTTAAAGCATAATAAAAATATCCCTCGAAAAGATGCATATGAGCGAGCGTTAGAAACGCTTAAACTGGTGGGTATTCCTCAGCCTGAAAAAAGGATGCAGCAATATCCACATGAGTTTTCAGGAGGCATGCGCCAACGGGCCATGATAGCGATGGCTCTTGCCTGTGAACCGAAATTGTTAATTGCCGATGAGCCTACAACGGCATTGGATGTAACGATACAAGCGCAAATTTTAGAACTGATGAAAGATATCCAAAGTAGAATGGATACTTCCATCATTTTAATCACTCATGATCTAGGTGTGGTTGCGGAAACTTGCGAACGGGTAGTCGTCATGTATGCAGGTAAAGTTGTGGAAACAGGTACAGTTGAAGCAATATTTGCAAACCCGCAACACCCATATACAAGAGGGTTGCTTAAAACGGTGCCAAGGCTGGATATGGAGAAAACGGCTCCGTTGGTACCCATTATCGGATCACCACCGGATTTGTTAGATCCGCCAAAAGGATGTCCTTTTTATCCAAGATGTGAATCTGCAATGAAAGTGTGCAAAGAACATGACCCGGAACTTGAGGTAGTGGAAGAGGGACAGACAGCTGCCTGCTGGCTTCACCATCCAATGGCAAAAGCAGCACGAGTACAAGCACCGACTAATGTTTAAAGGAGGAGAACCAATGGTTTCACTAAAAAATAAGTCAGTAAAAGAAAAGACAGTCAACGAAAATTCTCCTCTTGTTGAAATAAAGAATCTTAAGAAATATTTCCCAGTTGGTTCTCAATCACTGAAAGCGGTAGATGGTTTAGATCTTAAAATCTACGCTGGAGAAACTGTCGGACTTGTTGGGGAAAGCGGTTGTGGAAAATCAACTGCTGGGCGTACGATAACCCGCCTTTATGAACCGACAGAAGGAGAAGTTCTTTTTCAGGGGAAAAATATTTTTGATTACAAACCAGGGGAAATGTCACATATTCGCCGTGAAATCCAGATGATTTTCCAAGATCCTTACGCTTCCTTAAACCCAAGGATGAAGGTAGAGGAATTAATTGGTGAACCACTTGCCATTCATGGGATTTCAAAAGGTAAAGAGAGAAGAAAACGGGTGGAAGACCTGTTAAAGCTAGTTGGTTTAAGTCCGGAGCATATCACTCGTTTTCCGCATGAATTCAGTGGCGGACAACGCCAGCGTATCGGAATTGCAAGGGCGTTGGCTTTGAATCCTAAATTCATTGTTTGTGATGAACCAATTTCTGCACTTGATGTTTCAATCCAAGCTCAAGTAGTAAATTTATTAAAAGAGTTACAAAAAGAAATGGGCTTGACTTATTTATTTATCGCCCATGATTTGTCGATGGTCAAATATATTTCAGATCGCATTTTAGTCATGTACCTTGGGAGAATGATGGAACTTTCGGATAGTGATTCTTTAACGAAGGATCCGCTTCACCCATACACACAAGCCTTGCTCTCTGCAGTGCCGATACCAGATCCCACTATTAAACGGGAAAGAATCGTACTGAAAGGCGATGTACCAAGTCCGATTAATCCGCCAAGCGGCTGTGTATTCCGTACTCGTTGTCCGAAAGCGATGGAGATATGCTCTAGCGCTGTGCCAGAATGGAAAGAACAAAAACCTGGGCATTATGTTGCGTGTCATTTATATTGGTAGATAAAATAATGTGACCAGTTGCATAATCTGCGGCTGGTCTTTTTTGAAAATACAAATTAAAAAAGCTTTTTATTTTCAGGAAAGATGCCACTAGGTTTTGATAAAATATTTTTTATAGATTTATCCTAATTAAATCTAGGAATTTGAAAATAAAACATTTAAAATGTAATTATATGTAAAAAAAATATTATTGGGAAATGGCTTCACTTTGTGAGATAAGGAGGAATAATGTTGTATTCCACACTAACTAGTGAAATTGTCGATCATGTCATGATTATTACACTTAACCGCCCTGAAAGAATGAATGCCTTTAATGAAAAAATGTGTGAGGAAATGATTCGTGCTTTTGATGAAGCGGATGAAAATGATGACGTACGAGCCATTATTGTAACTGGGGCAGGGAAGGCATACTGTGCTGGCATGGATTTGGAAAAAGGGGCAGAAACTTTTATGGATCACACTCCTTTAGTTGAATACCGTGATGCAGGTGGTGTTTTATCATTAAGGATTTTTGAGATGAAGAAACCTGTAATAGCAGCCATTAATGGAGCCGCGGTTGGTATTGGTATTACTATGACTTTGCCTATGGATATTAGAATTGCTTCAACTGATGCGAAAATGGGGTTTGTTTTTGCAAGGAGAGGAATTACAATGGAGGCTTGCAGTGGTTGGTTCCTGCCTAGACTTGTCGGTATGGGGAAGGCATCCGAATGGATTTTCACTGGAAGAATGATTTCAGCTAAGGAGGCCTATGAGGGGAGACTAGTTAACAAGGTTGTAGAGCCTGATGAATTGATGCCAATTGCAAGGGAAATCGCATCTGAAATAGCGGAAAAAACATCTTCCGTGTCTGTGACATTATCTAGGCAGCTAATGTGGACTATGCTTGGTGCTAATCATCCAGTTGAGTCACATAAAATAGAATCGAAAATGATTCATTGGACCGGAAAGCAGGCCGATGCACAAGAAGGAATCGAAGCTTTCTTAGAAAAGCGGAAAGCTGAATTCACAATGAAGAGCAGCTCCGATATGCCGCCGTTTTACCCATGGGGTCTGGATCGAACGTACGAAGCAGATAAAAAATAAATGATTGATTCTGTATCGAAATTATTCTTATGAAACTTTGTGAGAATTTTTACTTTTCGGATAAATTAGGGTTTCTTTTCTTAGTGTGTTATACTGTGTTTACCATTTACTAAACTTGTTTCATATTCCCCTATTCCTTGCGAATAGGGTTTTTTTATTTTCAAAAAAAGATATTCAATAAAGAACATTTTTAATCAAAAAAACAGACTCTACAAGTAGAGTCTGTTATATATTGTATTTAAAATTATGCTTTTTGAACGTTAGTAGCTTGAGGTCCACGTTGACCTTGCTCAACTTCAAAAGTAACTTCTTGACCTTCGTCTAATGATTTGAATCCTTCGCTTTGGATAGCTGAGAAATGTACGAATACATCGTCTCCGTTTTCGCGTTCGATGAAGCCAAATCCTTTTTCTGCGTTAAACCATTTCACTTTACCTTGTTCCATTGTTGTTGCCTCCTAGTGTGAATCCACACAATGTGTTACTACCCTTGCTCAATCTTCAGACGAAAAGTTTTTCACTTATCAATCTTCCCGAACAAAAATAATTCTTATTAAATATAACAGATAATGTCGGAATCTGCAAGCTAACATAGTAAGATTATTTTTTGTGAAGTTCCTAAGAAGATTTGTTAATATCCTTTCTTGTAATTAAGTAAATTTGTTGTAGGGTTTTTACCGTTAAGATAATTCTTCAAATTTGGAATGAAAATATCTTCAATCAATCGTTTGTCGTAAAATTCAGTGTTTCCGGATGTATGTGGCGTGATGATGACATTGTTCATTTCCCATAATGGGCTACTTTCCGGAAGTGGTTCAGTTTCAAACACATCTAGTCCTGCACCTGCAATCTGCTTGTCCTTAAGCGCTTGAATCAATTCATTTTGAACAACAATTGATCCTCTTCCAATATTAATGAAAAAAGCGGAAGGCTTCATTAACTTGAATTCGTTTGTGCCGAACATATCCTGTGTTTCTGGGGTCAACGGTAATGTCACGACGACATAATCACACTTAGGAAGAAGATCATTCAATTGTTTCTGTGTGAACATCTCATCAACATATTTTTCTGATTTACCAGAATGGCGAACCCCTAATACGGTCATTCCAAAAGCCTTGGCAATTTTAGCTGTTTCCTTCCCGATTTTTCCAACTCCAATGATACCGATAGTCTTTTCGTGAACTTCCTGCTTCATATCAGCGTGGTGCCAAGTCTTTTCCTGCTGTTGCTTAACATATGTATCTAGTTTTCTTGTAAAGGCTAGCATAAGTGCGAAAATGGTCTCTGAAATGGGATATGCGTGGACACCATTTGCAGTCGTAATCTGCACATTCTTTTGTTCTAATTTTTCCAGTGGCAAAGCATTCACTCCAGCACTCCATGTCTGGATCCATTTCAATTCGCTTTCTTCATACAAAATAGTGTCGTACATTTCTGATTTCCAGCCAGCGATAATTTCAGCATCGTTTATATGATCCTGCCATAATGCAGGGGATCTTCCAGTAATCACAGTCCAATCGGGAATTAATACTTTAACTTGCTGCAATAAATGTTCATTCAGGTTTTGGGTAATAATGAGTTTTTTATTTGGCATAATCATCCTCCTCTATCATTTTTCTGAATTATAAATAAGTTTTGGAAATATTTCAATTGGTAACAGTGACTACTAAGCAATCTTGATATAATACAAATATCTAACAGAATGGGGTGTAATCATGAAGGTGAAAGATATATATGAACAGCTACCAACCTTAGAAACAGAACGTTTAGTTATGAGGAAAATCACTATGAAGGATGCGGATGATATGTATGCATATGCATCCAATAGTGAAGTATCTCGTTTTGTCACATGGGAGCCGCATCGTTCTCTATCTGATACAAAAGATTTTATCCAATTCGTGTTACAGAATTATGAAGATAATAAGCTTGCTCCATGGGGAATTGAACACAAGGACAATGGTGAGTTTATTGGTACTATCGATTTTGTTTCATGGCAATTGAATCATCAAATCGCTGAAATAGGATATGTCCTCGCTTCACAATATTGGGGAAAGGGCATTATAACGGAGGCTGCCAAAAAGGTAATAGAGTTTGGTTTCGAAAATATGAACCTTGTTCGTATTCAGGCTCGTTGCTTTGTGGATAATCTTGGTTCAGAGCGGGTCATGCAAAAGGTAGGAATGTCTTTTGAAGGTATTTTACGAAAAGGAATGTATGTTAAAGGTAAGCATGAGGACCTGAAATTATATTCAATTATTAAATGATCGTACATTAATGAACGATTTCCGAAAAATCTTTAAAGGTTTGCTGAACTTTTAAGGGGAATGGACTTATAAATGTTGAAGAGGTCAAATCGAATCTTGGGTTAGCTCTCAGTTTCTGACTATGTAAATCTGGAAAACACTCATTCCTATTTTATCCAGAATTATAGAAAGGAAACTGACAGCCTGCAATTCGGATCTCCAGATCGCAAGTTTTGAGGAGGAACATTCCCTGGCTCTATGAAGATATGAAATTAAAAAACAAACAAAATGTGCAAATAATCATTCAAAAAACTATACAAAACGTCTAATGTAAAAAGTCCGTTTAAAAAATATAATAAAACTATGAAATCGGGTTGAAAGGGAGGGTGTCTTAATGGCAGTAATTAATGATGTAGAAACGTTGAAAAATTATATAGGTGGCAAGTGGGTAGAATCCACAACATCTAAACATGAAGAGGTGCCTAATCCGGCAACAGGAGAAGTGTTGGCGATTGTACCGCTTTCCACAAAAGAAGATGTCGATCAAGCAGTTCTGGTGGCACAAAAAGCTTATAAAGAATGGAAAAAGGTAGCTGTACCTAAAAGAGCTCGCTACCTATTCCGCTACCAGCAATTGTTGATAGAACACTGGGATGAGCTTGCGAAGCTCGTCACCATTGAAAATGGAAAAAGCTATACAGAAGCATATGGTGAAGTTCAACGTGGCATTGAATGTGTGGAATTCGCAGCAGGTGCGCCTACCTTAATGATGGGCAGCCAGCTTCCGGATATTTCTCCGGGTATTGAATCGGGCATGTACCGTTATCCAATGGGAGTTGTAGCAGGCATTACTCCATTTAACTTCCCAATGATGGTTCCATGTTGGATGTTCCCGCTTGCGATTGCCTGTGGAAACACATTTATTCTAAAACCTTCTGAAAGAACGCCGCTCCTAGCCAACCGTCTTGTTGAGTTAATAACAGAAGCAGGTGTTCCAGATGGTGTTGTAAATATTGTCCATGGGGCACACGATGTGGTGAATGGGATTTTGGAGCATGAAGACATTAAAGCGGTATCTTTTGTTGGATCCCAGCCAGTTGCTGAGTATGTATATAAAACAGCAGCTGCTAATAAAAAACGCGTTCAGGCTTTATCAGGAGCAAAAAATCATTCAATTGTAATGCCTGATGCAGACATGGATAATGCGGTAACCAACATTACCAACGCTGCTTTCGGATCTGCAGGCGAACGCTGTATGGCCGCTTCAGTAGTAGTTGCAGTTGGAGAGGTGGGAGATCTGCTTGTAGAAAGATTAAAGGCAGCGGCTGATGAAATCAAGATTGGAAATGGAATGGATAAAGAAGTTTTCCTTGGCCCAGTGATTCGTGATACTCATAAAAAGAGGACGGAACAATATATAGAGATTGGGGAAAAAGAAGGGGCTGTTCTCCTTCGTGACGGTCGAAATGAAGGTGATCAGGAAAACGGCTTTTATGTTGGACCAACATTATTTGATCATGTAAAAACAGATATGAAAATCTGGAAGGATGAAATTTTTGCTCCTGTTTTATCAATAGTGCGGGTTAACACACTTGAGGAAGCAATCGAATTAACTAACCAATCCGAATTTGCTAATGGTGCCTGTCTCTATACAGATAGCGTGAAAGCTGTCCGTGAATTCCGTGAAGAAATTGATGCAGGAATGCTAGGTGTGAATCTTGGTGTACCAGCTCCGATGGCGTTCTTTCCATTCTCCGGATATAAAAGCTCATTTTATGGAGACCTGCATGCAAATGGAAAAGACGGCGTAGAATTTTACACTAGGAAAAAAATGCTAACAGCAAGATACTGATATAGAAAGGAGGTCGACGTAATTATGGTCGGCCTTCCTTTATACCATAATTAGAGGAGTGGGGATTATGCAGGTTGAAAAACAAGGTCAGGATTTTAAGACAATAGATGAAAAATATGTTTGGCATCATATGAAAGGAGCTGGACCGAATCCTGGGACAATGGTCGTTCAAAAAGGGGAAGGAGCATGGATTACGGATGTTGATGGAAATCGTTATCTTGATGGGATGTCAGGATTATGGTGTGTCAATGTTGGTTATGGACGGACAGAACTAGCAGAAGCAGCTTACGAGCAGCTGAAGGAACTTCCTTATTCTCCTTTAACAAACAGTCACATTCCGGCTATTAAGCTTGCAGAGAAGTTAAATGATTGGCTGGGAGGGGATTATGTAATTTTCTTCTCAAACAGTGGTTCAGAAGCAAATGAAACCGCTTTTAAAATTACCCGTCAGTATCATCAGCAAAAAGGTGAACATGGACGCTATAAATTCATTTCTCGTTATCGTGCTTATCATGGAAATTCAATGGGAGCGCTAGCAGCTACTGGGCAGGCACAGCGGAAGTATAAATACGAACCGCTTGCCCCAGGGTTTCTTCATGTCTCACCTCCTGATTTATACCGTAATCCAGAAGACGAAAGCGGTGAGAAAAGTGCTGCGGAAATTGATCGTTCCATTACATGGGAATTAAGTGAAACGGTAGCGGCTGTTATTATGGAACCGATTATTACTGGCGGAGGGATTCTGATGCCTCCTGATGGATATATGAAAAGGGTTAAAGAAATTTGTGAGAAAAATGGAGTTCTTCTTATTTCAGATGAGGTTATTTGCGGTTTTGGCCGTACTGGGAAGAAGTTTGGATTTATGAATTATGATGTTCAACCAGACATCGTTACAATGGCAAAAGGGATTACTAGCGCTTACCTGCCACTTTCCGCTACAGCTGTAAAACGTGAAATTTATGAAGCATACGTTGGTTCCGAAGAATATGACCGCTTCAGACACGTAAATACATTTGGTGGCAATCCTGCTTCCTGTGCCTTAGCTTTGAAAAATATGGAGATATATGAAAATGAAAAACTAATTGAACGTTCCAAAGATTTAGGTCTTCGTTTTCTACAAGAATTGGATGAAATTAAGTCTCATCCCAATGTTGGAGATGTCCGTGGCAAAGGTTTGTTGGTTGGGATTGAACTTGTGGAAGATAAACAAACAAAACAACCGATTGATATTTCCAAAATCAATAAAGTAATCGCATCATGCAAAGATAAAGGACTCATCATCGGAAAGAATGGTGATACCGTTGCTGGTTTCAATAATGTCCTGACGCTTGCACCTCCGCTAAGTATTACTGAAGAGGATTTTTCTTTTATTGTATTGACGGTAAAGCAAGTATTAGCTGAACTGTAAAAAATATTAATAAACAGTGGGAACAGAATCTATTTTTCTTCTGTTCCTTTTTTGTATATTAAAGTATGTTATATCTGTTCCTTGAAAAGTACAAGAGGAGTGATGAAAAACTAGAATGCACTAAAAATTGCTAGGAAGTCAGATGCAATCTGTCTGTAATCCTTCAATATATATGAGATACGTTCATAATGATTGGGGCAGTTTCAAAATATTTGAAACAAATATATGTTCAAACGCTTAATACATCTACACCATATTTCACAAAATTTGAGACAGGCAAAATATTGATAATTTTAGATATGGTGATTATTCTTATCTCAGTTATTTTGAATATTTTTTGTTCATAATATTTGAGATTATGAGTATTTGTTTCAGGAGGAAAGTAATACTGAATGTCCCTTGGACATTCAAGTAGATGATGATACTGTTCGAGTGAAGAATGTATATGAGACAAAGAGCGTTCCGTGGATAGTGCTGACAGGGGAACTGGCGAAATTTATTAAGGGATACTACGACCTACGAATGAAGCATGCTACTCAATCTGAAGCTACATCTTATCTCTTCTTTCTGAAGTATTGGAATGGCAGAGAGTTAGAAATTGAGCCTGACATAGCGGGTGTAAAGTCGAATGGCTTTGTAGATGAGATCACGGCCGAAAATATTTTGCTTTTTTCACCTAATTCTTTATTTAATCGCTACATTGCTTCTGTCCTCCCTGATTTAGGGAAGGACAGTATGCAGCAGCTCACATTCCAAGATAATAAGCACACTGCCAGAAACAATGACAAACTGCAATGAAGAGACAGTTGCTTTTGCTAAACAAGCTTAGTTTGGTCGAGTCGCAAATACAGGCAGTCACTAATATTGTTTAGCATAAGGATGCTGAAAAACAACTAAAACCTAAAAGGATTGCTACCTTTTTATTTAATGAATTATATATATTAAAGGTAATACCATGGAATCGTTTTTCTTGCTTAGTTATACCAAATGTTTGAAAATAGAATTATAAAAAGTGATTGGATAACAAAAGATCACATCTTTAATATTATCAGTCAGAGGAGGTGTGGGACATGAAAAATGAAGACATAACCAAAAAATTAACTTTACATAGCCCCGAAATTTTAGGGAGTGGGAATTTCTCAAAGTATGCAGTGCTGTTACCCCTCTTAGAAAAAGAAGATGGCATACATGTTCTTTTTGAAGAGCGCTCACACAAACTAAGAAGGCAGCCAGGGGATATTTGTTTTCCAGGCGGAAGAATCGATAAACAGGATAGAAATGAGCAGGCTGCAGCTCTCAGGGAAACCCATGAAGAACTTGGTTTGAAAAAGGAAGATATCTATAATGTCTTTCCAATTGATTATCTGGTTTCTCCGTTTGGGATGATTGTTTATCCCTATGCAGGATTTGTCCGTAACCATCATCGAATAACACCAAATCCTTCAGAAGTGGAAACGATTTTTACGGTACCTCTGTCTTTCTTTATGGAAAAACCGCCAGAAATCTATTATGTGAATTATAAAGTCGAACCACCCGAAAACTTCCCCCACAAATTAGTAGTTGGTGGGGAAAATTATAAATGGCAGCCTAGACAGATGGAAGAATATTTCTACTTGTATAACGGCCGAGTAATCTGGGGAATGACGGCGAAAATCCTTACCCATTTTATTGAAATTCTACGTTAGACACTTCTAAAGCACCTTTTAATCTGAATTGAAATCTATTAAACTTTAAATATGGTAAAAGTTAGCTTTAATAAAAGGCGGGGGGATGAGTGGATGAAGAATAGTTTGGAATTACTTGAAAGGGAACGAGAATTGGCATTGGCTGAGCTTGGGAAATTCAATGAAAACCGTGAATACTACGATGAAAAAAAAGATCGGAAAATTCAGGAAGAATACTACCAGGCTGGGTCTTGGGACAGAGAAAGACTGAACCATCTGCTTGTAACCACCCACAAAAACCAGCTGAACTACTCCCCACATCGTCATGTTTATCCATGGGTTGATTTACAGGAAAACGGCAAGCTGAAAAGTTTGTATTCCGGGAAAGGGATGGACCCTGTGCAGGTTATTGAGGAAGATATTCGTATTCTTGAAATCTTGACAAAAGACATTCAAACATCAAATGTTGAAAATATTATCGTTAATTGTGAACATGTCGTACCTCAATCATGGTTTAGTAAAAAAGAACCGATGAGGGGGGATTTGCATCACTTATTTGCCTGTGAACCAACTTGTAACAGTAGCCGAGGGAACTATCCATATCATGACTTCAAGGATTATGTGCCTGAGGTATCATCTAGAGGTATAAAAGAGGGTTGCGGAAAGACAGAGGAAGGGAAATTCGAGCCAGAATATGGTAAAGGTATTGTGGCCAGGGCGACTCTGTATTTTTTACTCCGATATGAGGGGATCATTGATAGCGCCAATGTTAACATGGAACTTTTATTAGAATGGCATCTGCTTTTTCCAGTCAGTCTTTATGAAAAGCATAGAAACCAAGCTATATTTGAAGTGCAGGGTAATCGAAATCCATTTATTGATTTCCCTGAAATGGCGGAGGTATGGAAGTAGAGAAATAAATTTATTCATTTATTTTATCATATCTGAAAGTCTGTCTTATAAAATAGATGAATGTGAAAGATATCTATTTTACAAATCATAATATTAAATAATAGCGCATTTGTTTATTGAAAAAGAAAAGGATTGAAGCTGTAGTTAAGCTCCAATCCTTTTTTTATTTTTATCAATAAGATTAGCCATGAAGAAATTTCACACATACAGGGAAGGGAACTTGAACATCCTTTTGCAGTAATGTTAATTTTCCAGTACTTTCATTCCGTGAATATAGTGTCATGTTTCCTGATTCTTCATTAGAAGCAACAAGGAATTTTCCACTAGGGTCTATAGCAAAGTCACGTGGCCAGTGGCCTTCGGTTGATACCAGTTCGACTAATGTAAGTTTACCGGTTGCTGGATTAGTTTGGAAAACAGCAATACTATCATGCCCGCGGTTTGCGGCATATACAAATTGTCCATCCGCAGAAATATGAATGGCACTGCCTTGATTATTTTCACTAAAATCTTCCGGAACAGTCCGGACGGTTTGTAATTCAGAAAAGCGTCCGTTAAAGCTGTCGTAGCTTAACACAATAACTTCGGGTACTAGCTCTGCCATCAAATATGCGAATTTTCCATTTGGGTGGAAGGTCAGATGTCGGGGGCCACTGCCGGGCGCTACTGATAAACTATTTACTTCTTCCAATACTCCATTATGTATTTTATAGGTGATTACTTTATCAATTCCGAGATCGGCAACAGCTATGAACTTTTCATCCGGTGTGAATCCTGCAAAGTGTGTATGTGCTTTTTCCTGACGATCCTTGTTTGGGCCATTTCCTTCATGGCGGATAGTGGATGATACAGGCAGAGGGGTCGCATCTTTCTGAAGTTGATAAGCTTCAATGATGCCATCTCCGTAATTGGAAGTAACTAAAATATGTTTCTCGCTATCAATACTAATATGGCAAGAAGACCCATTAGGTGTAAGTTGTTTGCCTAGGTAAGTAAGTTCACTTGAATTTTCATTGATGGAATAGGCAGAAACACCGCCGCTTCCTGCTTCTTTTAAAATAGCATATAGATGCTTATTGTCTTCGCTAATCGTGAGATAAGTCGGATCGGTTAATTCTGCTGCAAGTACAGGTGTACTGATTTTTCCTTCAGCAGTATCGAGAGTAAAACGATATATGCCCTTGCTGTTTCCTTTTGTGTAGGTTCCTATATATCCTATAATGGTTTGTTGTTTTTGTTTTACCATATTTATCCCCTCCAAGAAAGATTTGAGTTTATTTTAACATAGAAAGCACTTATATATCTTTTTCCTGGTTTAAGTGGAGTTGGAACCTTTATTATGTAAAAATTTTTGGAATGAATAAAAATCCCCCTTGTAGGGGATTACAGACTGTAGACAAACTCGATGAAAATCGAGTTGAACTGCCCCGTAAATGTTAGACATCAAACTAACATTTACGGGGTGTTTTTTTATGGCTAAATTTTCTGCCGAACAGAAAATATTTATTACGCGTCTTTACCTAGAAGGAATGCACAGCT
>NZ_JBNNTG010000015.1:0-109482 GCF_050278525.1 Peribacillus sp. NPDC096540
AAGAAACGTGAAGAAGGAAAGCCCTTTAAAGTAGCTGTGATAGCATGTGCCAATAAGCTTCTACAATGGATTTATGCACTATTACAAAATAACTCAACTTTCCAAGATATAGCTTAATTTTAAAGTATAACTAAATAGTACAAAACTTTCCAAATATAGTTCATTGGAAGGTTATTTGGCATGCACAAATTTAGTATAGCATGAAATATTTTAAGTTTTCATTGAAAAATGTTGACAAACTATTAGCTGGTTTAGTTTAAGTACATTTCTTCACAATCTCATACCGATATTAACATGAATATCCAGTTTTGTTTAGAAGTCCTATTCCATTAAATGGCCCGTTTGCTGAACAAAATTAAAAAAGGCCTCTTTATCAAAGGCTGTTTTCGTATAGATTGTTGTATTTTAGTTAAACAAGGTATGATATGCATTTTATTATATTATATACGGTATATTCAAAGAGCAGGTTAGTTAAGGAAGAATTCTTATATTTAAGGAGACAGGAATGAAGGCAAGCATACTGTTTAAATTAATGATTTCAACAGGAATAACAGCCATTCTTTTTGGCTGTTCAACTACGGATGAATGGAAAGAATCAGTTTCTAAATCTTCTCCTATTAGTGGTTTTTCTTTTTTGACAAGTCATTCTCCAAATCAAGTACATATCATCGACCTTCAGGAAATAAGCACCAGAACTATAGATGAGAAGGATAAGAAGATAAACTATGGATACTCTTCCTTACGAATTTATTACGGAGAATACGGTAGCAAGTTGGAGAAATATAAGGAATTTGATGGGTTTTTTTTTAGCAACCATCGATAACTTCGAGGTTAAGTGGCAAGACGACAACGTAGCTTTGATTAATGTGTACCGAAAGGCTGAGGATGGAACTAGATTCAAAGACGAGACCATTACTGAAGAATCACCCAACTGATGTAACATAGCTGAAATATTACCTTTCAATCATTGAAGCAACAAAGGCATTCCCTCCATTTTCGAGAATATTATTTCCTGCCAGATAAAGAGGGCTTACCACCATACTTTTCGTTCCAATTATGGATTAAGTCATAAAAGTTTCCCTTTTTATTTATTTGAATTTTCAAAAAAACTAACCCTAATTGTATTATAACTTGTTTCTTCTTCATACCTAATTCAATTGCTCCTTTTTCAGACAAAAAGATAATATTTTTTTCATTTATATTTCCTATTATCTTATTAAACACAAGAAAATCATTCATTTCGTAATATTTATCAAAATTACATGTACATTTCGAAACTAGTTTTGTTATTATAAATACATAATCATGGAAATTAATTCTTAATTTTAATACAAAAATAGGAGGAATCATTGTGAAAAATCCATATAAGGAATTAACTGTTGGGATGATGCGAACGGGGACTTTAGGATTCGGTGGCGGACCATCTGTAATTCCTCTCATCCGTCACGAAGCTGTTTCCCGTTATCAATGGCTTGACGATGATGAATTTGGGGAAACATTGGCAATAGCCAATACACTCCCAGGACCGATTGCCACAAAGATGGCAGCGTATCTTGGCTATAAATTAAAAGGATGGAAGGGTGCCTTTGTAAGTGTTGCAGCTCATATTTTACCTTCAGGCTTGGCAATGGTATTCTTGATTGCCTTCATTAATGTTCTAAGTAATTCAGCAATAATTAGTAATATGATTGCTGCTGTTATGCCAGTTATTGCCGTCATGCTCGGTCAAATGGCTTATGAGTTTGGCGAAAAGGCAGTAAAAGGATTAGGAAAGGTGCTCGGTATCGTCTTTTTTGCTATTTCTTTTTTACTTCTCCAAGTCCTAACCCTGCATCCAGGTATAGTAATTATGATATTCCTTTTATATGGGGCGTTTCATTTTAAATTAAAAAATAGATTGAGAAATAAGAAGATTGATAAGAAGGAGGAATCCGCGTAATGGGACTTTTTATCATCCCTATTGGTGTCGCTGTTTTTCTAGCTTTTTTCATAGCCAATATGCTCGGCTATGGTGGGGGTCCAGCTTCGATTCCCCTCATGTACGATCAAATTGTCAATCGTTATGGCTGGCTCGATAATTCCGAATTTTCACAAATGCTCGCGCTAGGTAATTCCCTTCCAGGACCGATTGCCACCAAAATTGCCGCATATGTAGGATATGATGTATATGGCTGGCCAGGATTTTTCGCTGCATTAGCTGGTACAATCATCCCTTCCGCAGTAGCCTTAATTTATTTATTAAAGATCCTGCAAAAATACAAGCAATCTCCCATCGTAAAAGGTATGTCCTTACTTGTGCAGCCTGTGATTGCCATCATGATGCTATTGCTTACCTGGAATATGGCCGCTGATGCAGTCGGGTCCATCGGTTACATCCATTCCTTTATCATCGCTGGATTGGCCTTCTTAGCTTTAGGCAAGTTCAAAATTCATCCAGCCTTCGTGATCATTCTTGCCTTTGCATACGGCGGTTTTGTCATCCCTCACACATAAATAATAAAATCCACCATTTGAGGTGGATTTTTTTTATGTTAAAGTTTCATTCCCATCCGGCTCTTATAACGTTTAATGAGAATTTGGCAATCAACGCTCACAACCCCCATGACCGCATACAACTTTTCATTCAGAAAGCGTTCCATCTCTTGATTATCAGTAAAGATCCCATGCATATGAAGCTTGCTTGGACCAGTCATATGATACAAACTCGTCACCGCTGGTTCATTCTCTAGTTGATTGGCCACCGATTCCAAGTATTTAGGCTCGACCTCAACATTAAAAAACGCAGAAACGTGAATACCGACCTTAGCTGGATTAATGACCGCTGTAAACCTTTCAATCACACCGTTTTCAACAAGATGATTAATTCTCATTTGAACCGCTACTCTAGAAAGATCCACTTTCTTTGCTAAATCTGTATATGAAATTCGTGCATCTTCATGTAAAATCGAAATGATCTTCTTATCGATCTCATCAACTTTTAAGCCGGGAATCTTAAAGTCCTCTGCCATCCTTTGTAACTCCTTTTCCTATTCATTTATTCTATTATCGCAGAGAAAACCATCGGATCACAACAAAACTTGCCTTTTCCTCACCAAAAAACCATCGATTTCCAATCCATTAAGAAAACTGCCGATTCCCAGACCCTTTGGACTCATGATAAAAAGCACCACACGCAACTCCTTCTAAAAAACTATTCTTAATCTATATAAGAATAATAGTTTTCATACAATCAATAAACACAGCAAAAAGGCTGCCAATTTTGGCAGCCCCTTTTCAATAAGTCCCCTCCAACTCAACCTCTTCCACATGAATAAGGAAAGGAAAATCCACATAATTATTTCCAGTTGTATAGCTATTACTGTTAGAGGAGTGCTCTGGAAATACCTCATTCCCATCCTTATCATAAAAATCATTTGCCAATTGTAATGAGTCGTTAAATTGAAAAAATTCATTCTGTCCATCTTCTGCCTGTAGTTTTTCATAATGATTCATAAGTATACGCCAATTGTCCGGATATTTTTCAACTCCGTACGGTTTTCCCTGTAGCGTAATGCTGTGCATCATTTCTATTCCTGGTTGATAGGTGGCTATTCCAGCCGATACCATAAAACCCCTATCTTTTCTAATAAAAACCTTGATTTCGGAAACGTCATCTCTTGGATCCATATTCCACATGATCAATGATTTTTCTTCTCCAATCCAAACCTGTGGCTGACCGCCATTATTCACCGATGCTGCTCTCCATTTATTGTCCTTCCAGACCCAGAAGCTCATCCCATATCCATTATCTTCGCTAATAAAGGGGACAAACACATGTGTATCATCTAAAAAGATTTTTTTCTGAATGACCTTTGGTTGCGCATCAGAGAAGAATGAGTTTATTCGTTTAATAATTTGCTTATCCGATAGGAAGGGTTTCGGTTCTTTTGGGAATCGAACAAATAAAAGGAGACCTCCTATCAATATAACCGCTGTAATTAACACAATCATTTTTGATTTTTTAGTCACCCTCCACACCTCCAGTCAAAATAGATTCATCTAACCTGTAGTAAGACTGACGCCCTTTATTAGGTGTAATCAGGAGACCCTTTCCATCCTCTTCAATAAAAATGAGTGTTTCAAGACCTCTTCCTTTTTTGGGAACTGTCCCTGTCAGAATATAAGGGAATATTTCTTTATACCCGCTCTCTTCTTTGATGCCATAATACCAAGATTCGCTTTCGATTTTTTTTTGTTTCATCTTGTTCATTTGTCTTTGTAGCCCTTCTTTATTCAAAGTGACCTCTTTAGTGTTTGGGTGAGTTGCCATAAGCGAAGCTTTTTCGACGTCCATTATATATGTTGAAGGTTCGTTCTTCGGGAACATAAGCGCTTCCAGCGGCGTGTTTAAAAATGAGGTAGCCAAAAAGATGAAATTCGAAAAGAAACCAAGCCAAGCAAATCGACGGAATCGCTGCCAACGCTCTTCATTTCCATTTCTTCTCAAGAACCATGATAGGAGGGCCACCCCTAAAGGTAAAATTGGCACCCCAATCACCTTATCCGATAGATTAAAAGTTAAACTAAAAGAGAAGATCCCCATTAGCAAGACAAATAAAGCCTTCCATACCTTTGGCGCATCTTCTTGTTTTTTATAAACAATATAAAAAATGATTCCAATCAGTACATAACTGAAAACTATTAGGATTAAATAGGATGTATACAAATATTTATCAAGCATTCCGTTCATTCTATCTATCTCTCTCCTTTTCTTTTCAGCGACGTTTATCCTTCATATTATATGAATCACTTTAACATAACATATATATCCTTTTATGTAACCACAATCCAATATATGAACAAATGTGGATTTACAAACTGTCCCCCGCCTTATTGGAAAATTAAGGTGGGGGTTTTACAGCCTGTTCAATGTGAAATAAAAACCTATGAATACCCAATTCTCAATCCTTAGCTTGAAAAGTCTTCGCGATATTTTTGTATTCCTCTTCATTGAGAATGCCCATTTTTTTAAATAAAGCGGAATAAACTATTATTTTTCTTTGCGTACGGTTTGTACAACTCATATGAATCAGCTCCTTTTTTTACATTCTATTCAATCACAACAAAATGTTTCCTTAACACAAAACATTTTGTATAGGTTAAAACAATCCCACCCTCCCGATTTTCTCGGCAGTTTTATTTTTCAGCCCTGCCATGTAGGAAATTTCATGTCCTCTCTTGCAACCATTCACACTTCGGATTATCGTTGTTTAAGTAACTATGTCTCAGAGAATGTTAATTTCTATTTTATTTAACTTTGTAATTGGATGAAGTATATAAAAATCTGCATACTTTCTTCATACTTTTTCGATACACTGATCTCAATAAATAAGAAGGTGAATACACTGAAAATCTCTTTTAAGTTAGGTTTATGGATGTTTGTTTGCATTTTCTTGATAGAAACTGTTTCCATGATTTATTTACATAATAAAGTAGTTCATTCTCGTATCAATCAAGAATTAGAATCACTAAAGTCACGTGGCAATAGTCATCGTGACGTGTTAGAAATCTCTTATGACAATTCAACTCTTCATCACATCGGCCTGATGGAATCACATACCGATACAGATGTTGTGATTACGAATACAAAAGGCGATATACTTTTATCGTCTGAAAAGGTCAATAGTGGAATGAAGAAAATCCTAAAAAAGGACCTCTCCCAAGTACCTAGAAAAGGTCTAATCATCCAATCAAGTTGGAAGGAAGAAAGATATATAGCCACCGTAACACCATTTAACAGTGATAAAGAAAATAAAGGCTATGTCTATATGTTAAAAAATACCGGAGATGTTGAAGATTTAATCTCTCAATTGAACAAACATTTTCTCTTTGCAACTTTATTGCTCCTTTTCTTTATGCTTATAACCATTTATTTTCTATCAAAAGCCTTGACTAGACCTCTAATTACGATGAAAGAAGCAACGACCAAACTAAGCAAAGGGAATTTTTCTGTATCTGTACCTGTACGTTCAAAAGATGAATTAGGGGAACTTGCACAGTCCATTCAAAGCTTGGCTAATGAGTTAAACTATTTAAAAAAGGAACGTAATGAATTTTTGGCAAGTATCTCTCATGAACTCCGCACACCACTAACGTATATTAAGGGCTATGCTGATATTGCACGGCGAAAAGATTTAGATATACCAGAAAGAACACAATACTTAGAGATCATCCATGAAGAATCCCAACGACTAAACCTTTTATTAGATGAACTATTCAATATAGCAAGAATGGATGTTAATACATTTACGATATCAAAAGAAACCGTCCATCTCTCTTCATTCCTGCAATCCGTTTATGAAAAAGTGTTACCTGCTTTTACGAATAAAAATATACAATTAAATCTGGAGTGTAAGAATAATTTATTTATGGTTATTGATCCTTCCCGTTTTGAACAAGTTCTTCTTAACCTATTGGACAATGCGCTAAAATACTCGAATGAATATACGGTCACTACTATCAAAGCCACTGAATCAATTGGCAGTATATCCATCTCTATAATAGATCAAGGAGTAGGAATTCCGAGGGCAGACATCCCCCATGTTTTTGATCGTTTATACCGTGTCGAGAAATCACGCGCTAGAGCTACTGGCGGATTTGGTTTGGGGCTCTCTATCGTTAAACAATTAGTGGAAGTTCAAGGAGGAACCATTTCAGTTAAAAGCAATATGGAGCAAGGTACGTGCTTCACTATCATATTTAAGGAGAAAAAAAATGAAGACAGTAGTTCTAGTTGATGATGAAAAGAAAATGCTTGATCTTATAGAATTATACCTTTCACCTCACGGCTATACATGTATGAAAAAGAACTCTGGACATGAAGCGCTTTTGTACTTAAGGCAAAATCAGGCTGACTTGGTCATTCTAGATGTGATGATGCCTGAAATGGATGGATGGGAAACGTGTGAAAAAATCCGAGCGTTTTCTGATGTTCCCATTATCATGCTCACCGCTCGTGATGCGGCAGAAGAAATGGTAAAAGGATTAAAAAAGGGAGCCGACGATTATGTAACTAAACCTTTTAATGAAGAAGTTTTACTTGCCAGAATTGAAGCTGTGACACGACGGTTACGCAATCATCCAGTGGGATATGAGAAATTTAACGGAATAGCTTTAAATGAATCTGCTTATGAAGCGCATTATCAATTTAAGGCCATCCCGTTAACACCAAAAGAATTCTCCATGTTAGGGTTACTTCTAAAATACCCTAACAAAGTGTACTCTAGAGATCATCTGCTATCGACTATATGGGGATTCAAAACGGATACAGAAGATCGAACCATCGATTCTCATATCCGAAATATTCGAGAGAAATTGCGCCATGTCGGTTTTCCAGTAGACCAACATTTGAAAACAGTTTGGGGTATCGGTTATAAATGGAGTTCTGTTTGATTGATATGGAGATCATTTCTGCAGCATTATTATCAAGTGGCCCATTTTCCATTGCCGTAAGTGTATTATTAAACATTTTAATTAGTGTACTGGGATTTATTCCAAGTGTGTTTATTACTGTCGCCAATATCACTGTATTTGGATTTGAAAAGGGATTAATTTTATCTTACATTGGAGAAATTGCAGGAGCAGTAATTAGCTTTTGGTTATATCGAAAAGGCTTTCAAACTTTCAAACCGAAATTTTTGAAGAACCGATGGTTAAAACAACTACAAAAGTCACAAGGATGGCATGCATTTTGGATGATCCTAATGCTTAGACTCCTTCCTTTCATACCTTCCGGTGTAATTAATCTTACAGCAGCAATAAGTAAGACGGGCGTCATAATCTTCTTCATCGCTACATCCATTGGAAAACTGCCTGCCCTCTTTATCGAGGCCTATTCAGTGACACATGTGTTGCAGGCTTCGGATGATGTAAGGTTTATTCTAGTATTAATGATTTCGATCACCCTAGTCTTGTATTACTTTAAAAGAGGTAAGAATAAAGAAATGTAATGAACTAGTACTAGACCATGTAAAAAGAAAAACATCTGAAATTTTCATTTTGATAACAAAGAAGTAATAAATAATGTCACAAATTATATAAGTTAAGATAGAAGGATAGATAAAAACGGAACTTAATCAGCTTTATCTATCCTTTTTTGTAGTATTACAAGATTATGATTTGATAAGGATAAATGAATAATTTCGTTATTTAATGGGACAATTCTGTCCAAAATCAAGTAAATGCAATTAACTCTTTAAAACCTCTTTACCGCTTTACCTTTTAATTTTCTTGTTGTTTTCTAAAGGCAAAGGATCAATACTCTGATCATTAGCTGTCAAGTCGATGCCATAGTCCTTCGCGAATACCATGTGAGTTTCTACTAGAACCTCAGGTGTATTTTCATCAAGATTAAATACTCTGGCTCCGCGTAGTCTGTTCCTTTCTGCTCCCGGCAGACCATAAGCACCGAACCCAGTACTGCCCGCATAACCAAGCAGGATTCCGTAATAATTACCTACGTAAGTGTTTATATGATCATGACCGCAAAAAACTCCCTTGACATCGCCTCTCTCCAGCATCGCTGAAAACAGTCCCCCGTTGATTGGTCCCATACACTCTTCTTCATTTCTTTCTCCTACTATACTATGCTTTTTAACAGCAATCTCATGATTAGAGTCTGTTCTTTGGTCTACGCTCGCATACCACATAAACCTGTGTTCCCAAAGAGGAATATGAATGAAAACGAGTGAAGGAATTTTTTTTCGCCATTTTCTCTCTAGTTTCTTTGACGTCTCATAATACCAATTTACCTGATTAAAACGAAGCCAGTCCCACGTCGGATATCCTTGGAAATCTTGACCCGCAATAGTTTTTGGCGCATATCTTCCACTGTCAAGAAGCCAGAGGTTGAAAGCTGCCTTTTTTCCTTTTGAATCCTTTATAAGTAAATTCATGTTACCTGTCCCAGTAATACCTTCGACGGTAGGCTTGTTCATATTGTATTTATAAGAAAGATAGATTTTGAGCATGTCTTCCTCATTAAGACCGCCCTTCGGGGTAGAATCTTCATCATGATTTCCAAAGGTAATAGCCCACTTGATTCCTCTTTGTTCCATAGGATGTGCGACATTGTTAATGGCTTGTTTCATCTCCATAGATGTATCGCATCCACCCGTAATAATGTCTCCATTAAGCACAACAAAATCAGGTTTTTCTGTATCAAGCACTTTCTCCATAAGCTGTAATGTTCTACGATCAATACGTTCATCATCTTGTGTATCATTAAATTGAACGATTTTTAATTTTCCATTACGATTAAATTGAAGAGTAATGTCATCTTTGTCTTCAGCGAGTGCTGTGGTACTAAATAAATCATCTGAAATCCCAGCGAATCCAAGTGTTAAGGCAAGTGTACTCATTCCTCCTATCTTGATAAAATCCCTTCTATCCAAGCCTTCATGTGGTTCTTGATTCTTCATAAAAAATCTCCCATTCTCTTCTAGTAACTGTTTTATAGGGATAAAGCTATCGCTAAAAAAACTATGCAAAAAACCATTACTGTAAACAAGTTTACTTGTTATTCATCGAAAAAAATTGGATATATATTAGTATTACAAAATTGCTTACATTTTATTGAAGATCATCCTATAAAGATCAGTTCTACCTTCATCATAAGGTGAAAATATTAGTAGAGTATTAATCTTATATGAAAGGAAAGTAAAGAAAACAATAGAAGATGGTCTGTGTATGATATCAAAAAATCCTTTCCTGATCTCTTTCTAATAACTCGGGGGATTACCTATTGGATAGTGGAATTTAAGTTCATGATTTCTAGCCGTTCCCACAAATTTTCCGTCTATTTTATTAAAGTTTGGACCAACACCAGTGACATATTCCTTAATAGATTCCATTTCTTCATCAGAAATAGTTTAGTTGCTGGATTTTAATAAGAAAGAAGTTAAACTAGATGACTTTGGATTCATGGCATAATAAGTATTTCTGTTCAGTGCAGAAGCGCTACTCTTTAACAGAGCCACAACAAATAAATAAAAACAAAAAAACTGCCGATTTCTCAGCAGTTTCCCCTTTCAATTATGTATCTTGATATACAATCAGGTCTTTGCTCTTAAAATAGTCTAAAAATGTCTCCGCTATGGATGGATCGAAATGCTTTCCCTTTTGTTCGTTTATGTAAGATAACGCGCGCTCCACTGACCATGAATCTTTATAAGGCCTCCTGCTGATCAATGCATCAAAAACATCCACAATGGCTACGATTCTAGCTTCAAATGGAATGTCTTCACCTTTCAAACGATGAGGATATCCCGTTCCATCCCATTTTTCATGATGGTAGGTGATGATGTTTTCAGCCACTTCAAGACTGCTGATCACCTCATTGTTTATTTCCCTTGAAATCTTATTCAAAATATCTGCTCCCATTAATGGATGCATCTCAATGATTTTCCGTTCGTATGGAGATAATGGACCTGGTTTATATAAAATCCCTTCAGGAATATCCGCTTTCCCGATGTCATGTAAAATACTTGCATGAGCAATATGGTTAATATAGCTTTTAGATAGTTCTAAATGGTTTCGTTGATTATGTGCCAGAACCAGCTGCTCGGTTAAGTTTTGTACTCTCAATAAATGCTCTTCGATGCCAGGATCTCGGATTTCGCATGAAATAGCAAGGACCTTTAACAATTCTCTCTGGTTCTCGACTCTTTTGTTTTCCGAAAGATAAATGCCTTCTTTCAATTGCTCCAATTCGCGAAAAACCCCAACAAAATACACATGATTCTCTATATGAATCGGAGTGATTGTAATCGAGGAATGCCAAATGTCTCCCGATTTCTTTCGATTGGTGAAGACCCCTGACCAAGGATTCCCCTTCCTTAATTCTCTCTTAAGGGACGTGTAGGTACACGGAGGTGTTAACCCTGACTTTAAAAATCCAGCCTTAAATCCAATGATGTTGTCTCTTGAATACCCTGTGGTTTGCTCATAATACGCATTAATATCTACGATGCGATGATGGTAATCCGTAATGATGACGGCATCCGCCAACTTTAAATACCCCACCAATTCAAGTGGCACTCTTGATTTAACTCTCAATGTCTATACCTCCATCAAACTTCATTTCTTGTGTAATCATGGTAAGGCTATCGGCAGATAATGTTACTTCTTCAAATGCTTGACTTAATTCATTCACCACATTCACAAAGGAAACTAATTCATTTTCAATCTTGTCATTTTGAAATTTCGTTTCACCCATCGTTCTTAGTATTTGTTCAAAATGATTTTCCGTTTCTTTCATGCTTTCATTACCATCTTTTACAGCCTCCCTAATGTTTTCGAGAGAGTTTGTTAATTTTCCAGCTTGGGCGTTCGTCTCTATGATTAAAGTGGATACGTTTGTTACTGACTTTTTAGTTTCCTCGGAAAGCTTACGAACTTCTCCAGCTACAACAGCAAAACCTTTTCCAGAGTCACCCGCTCGTGCTGCTTCAATTGCCGCATTTAGAGCTAATAAATTTGTTTGTTCGGCTATGCTTGTTACTATATTCACAATAACCTGCATCCTATTCGAAATTTCGAGCAAAACCTCTACATCACCTGATATATCATTGACCGATTGATGGATATTCACCATCGTGTCATTTTGTTTGCTTAGCTGATTTTTCCCTTTTCCAGCTCGTTTTTCTGCAAGCACCGATAAAGCTGTCCCATTGTTTGCAAGAGAAACTATTTTATGGGACTGAACCCTTAATTGTTGGAAGGATGCATTTGTCTCTTCGGAAATCGCCGCAAGATTTTCTGAAGAATTTGCCACACGTTCCTTCATCCATTTTTTTTGTTCCTCGCCTTGTTCTCTCAATCTTTCCGTTTCAGAATCATACGCTTCCAGTACTAATTGTTGTTCCAGATTTAAAAGTTTAGTCACAGCCTTTACAGCCAGAAAAGCTTCCACTCGATCTTCTATTTGTTCTTCAATGATAGTTGTGAGAGAAAGGAGCAAATCCTGAAAGGCACACATATACCATTTTGTTTTAAGACCGATTTTGACATGAATCTGGGCAATCCGAATCCTTTTTTCGAAATAAGTCTGATCAATAACCCCATCAAACATTTCTGAAATATGTTTTTTAAGCGTCTTTCTTAATCGATCAATAGAGCTCTTATCATGGATGATGGTCAATAAGGAAGGTTCATTTTCTAAATTATTATAAAACTCATTTACAATTTTATCAATTTTCTCAATGATAAAGGGTTGTAAACGGTTCATGATTCGAAGATCCTCTTTAGTTAGGCCAATCATTTGCACCTGATTTTCAATCTCCGTCCCCCTAGGTATATCCAATTTAGCATTCCCGGCTATGTTAACTATGCTTTCTTTTGGTGAATTGAATCTCTTAAAAAACAATGAATTTCCTCCTGAACTACATTCTAATTATTAGGTATATTATACTATGTATAATATAGGTATAGTAGATACTTATATCTATATACAAGACAATTCAAGGATGTTTTGCTGGATTTCCTTTTCTTCCAAATAATAATTCAGTAATACTAATTTAAAAGTTTTTTTAAAGTATGAAAAGAAATTTATTTATCAAATACACACAATAATTTACAGGATTATGAAAAGGATTGAATTTTGACAGAACCAAAAAAAATTGCTGATTTCTCAGTAGTTAATCTTCCAATAAGTACCTTTTTCTCATACATACAATCCCTGGTGCTTCTATGTGTATCTTGTTATACAAATTAGATCTTTGCTCTTAAAATAGTCTAAGAAGGGCTCCGCTATGGATGGATCGAAATGCTTTCTCTTTTGTTCGTTTATGTCGGCCTTACTATCTCTTTTCAGCTTATTGAATCGATGAAGGGTAAATTGATTCAGTTTCCAAGAAAATTGCAGGTTTAAAATTAGGTAATGCCTATACTGTTTTCCTGTTTTTGGAAAAAAACATAATTATATTTTGTTTTAAAAGGAACTTCCATTATAATGCGCATTAGATGATTTTTTAGTTTCGAATACGAGAGGAGAACGGATATGAAGAAACTATTGTACCCTATCGTTATTGGATTATTGGCAGTTGTTTTAACAGCTTGTGGTTCGAACGATGAAGCTGGTAAAAAAAATGACGAGAAAGAGACGGCTAAAACAACTGAGGATCAGCAAAAACAGATGGAAGAATTGCAGAAGAAACTAGACAAGCAAAAAATAGATGAAAAGAAAACGGTGGCCATCGTCAATGACGAGAAAATTTCAGGTGCGGAATATAATAGCATGCTGTCTACGATACAAATGCAGATGCAACAATTGGGACAAGATCCAACCTCGAAGAAAGTAGCCGAACAAATTAAAGAGCAAACGATCAATTCTTTAGTGGGGCAAAGACTGCTGCTTCAAGCTGCTGATAAAAAGGGCTACACAGCCTCCAAGGATGAAATCGAAAAGCAACTTGCAGAAATGAAAGGCCGATACGAGAATGATGAGAAATTTAATGAAGCGATGAAACAAGCAGGGTTGAATTTGGAAAAGTTGAAAACTCAGATCGCTGAAAATATTCCATATACGAAGTACGTTGATAAAGAGATTAAAGTAGAAGAAGCAACAGATGAAGAAATTGAAAAGTATTACGACCAGGTTAAGGAGCAAGCGAAGGCAAGTGGGCAAGAGGCACAGAAACTTGAAGAAATGAAGCCGCAAATCAAGAAGCGACTAGAGCAACAAAAGCAACAAGAAAAGCTTGTGAAACATGTGGAAGAGCTTCAAAAAGATGCTAAGGTTGATATTAAAATTTAATTAAGAAAAGCTGCCAAATTGAAGTGAACCCAAAAAGTTAGACAGTGTATTTAATTAAGCAGCCTTGAAGGCATGAATCCGGTATTCTACCGGACTCATGCCTTTTAATTTCACCTTGATTCTTTGATGATTGTAGTAATGGCTTTAAGAATAAACAACTGAAGCCACTCTTGTTAATTCACGATCAATACTTGGTCCGCAAACACCAGTTGAACAACACATTGCAGGATCAAAGATTTCAACTTTCATCAATTGCTCCTCTCCCCTTTATATATAATCATTTACTTATACTTTGTATAAAACGAAAGCCGAGAGATCATTCGCGGCTTTTCAATGTTATTTATACGCCTGTTTTAGAGAAACGTTCAATTCTTGCTCCGATTTCATCACGAACACGTTGGAAAGTAGCCCATTTTTCTTCATCTGTTCCTTCCGCGTTTGCTGGGTCATCAAAGCCCCAGTGTTCACGTTTAACATGCGGTGGCGTCATTGGACATTTGTCAGCTGCATCACCACATAAAGTCACAACAAAATCTGCATTATTTAAAATGTCAGTGTCGATGTTATCTGATGATTGATTGGAAATATTCAATCCAACTTCATTCATTGCCTTTACGGCATTTGGATTTAACCCATGGGCTTCAATTCCTGCACTAAGCACTTGCCATTTATCCCCTAAATATTTCTTGCCCCATGCCTCTGCCATTTGGCTTCTGCAAGAGTTACCTGTACATAAAAAGTAAAGTGTTTTTTTAGTCATGTTGTTTCTCTCCTTTATAAGTAAAATTATATGTTTAGTGAATAATGAGTAGCCATATATATAAGCCAACTAATGTGATGAACAATGTTGGAATGGTTAAGATGATTCCCGTTTTAAAGTAGGTTCCCCATGAGATTTTCACGCCTTTTAATGAAAGGACATGTAGCCACAATAATGTAGCCAAAGAACCTATCGGTGTAATTTTCGGGCCCAAGTCCGAACCGATGACATTTGCATAAATAAGGGCTTCCCTAATCACGACAGTTGTATTGGTGTCGGAAATGGCAAGGGCATCAATCATCACGGTTGGCATGTTATTCATAAGCGATGAGAGAATGGCGGCAATGAATCCCATCCCAATGGTTGCTGCAAATAACCCTTGATCGGCGGTAACTTGGATTAAATCCGTTAATACATTTGTTAATCCAACATTTCGTAGGCTGTAAACCACTACATACATTCCAATTGAGAAAAAAACGATTGCCCATGGAGCCCCTTTAATAACAGTTTTCGTGTTGACAGCTGGGCTCCTTCTAGCCATCATTAGGAAGAAAATAGCGACAATTCCTGCAATAATAGATACAGGTACCCCAATAAATTCACTTGAAAAATAACCAATAAGTAAAATTCCTAGTACAACCCAAGACAGTCGAAACATTCTTTGGTCTTGAATAGCTTCCACTGGTTTTTTAAGTTGTGATACATCATAATTTTTCGGTATACTTTTACGGAAAAACAGGTATAAAACCAAGATACTTGCTACCAGTGCAAAGAGGTCTGGTACGATCATTCTTGATGCAAACTCAGCAAAACTGATATTGAAAAAGTCTGCGGAGACAATGTTTACAAGATTACTTACCACTAAAGGTAATGAGGTTGTATCGGCAATAAAGCCACTAGCTATGATAAATGGGAAAATCATTTTATCACTAAATTTCAAGGCACGGACCATTGCTAATACAATCGGTGTAAGGATAAGTGCCGCTCCGTCGTTTGCAAAGAATGCAGCAACAAGAGCACCAAGAATACTTACATAGACAAACATCCTTGCTCCATTTCCCTTGGCCGCTCTAGCCATATGTAGAGCCGCCCATTCAAAAAAGCCTATCTCATCCAAAATAAGGGAGATAATGATAATGGCGATGAAGGCGAGCGTTGCGTTCCAGACAATTGAAGTCACGTCTATTACATCTGTAAAATCCACCACCCCAACAAGTAAAGCTAAAACCGCACCGCCACAAGCTGACCATCCAATCGACAATCCCTTTGGCTGCCAAATTACAAGAATGAGTGTTAATAAAAAGGATTTTGTTTTTTTTAAAAAAAATTAACCATGGACTTGGATTAATGGTCAAGATCAGATGTTAAGATTATGTAAATTTTCTAGTTTGCTTTGGAAAATAATATGTTTTGATTATTATACTTTAAATATCGATATTTAAAATCCATATCGTGGTTTTTATTCTTCAGAGGTAAAAAATTGGAAGATATGTATTGCGGAAAATTTCCCTTGGATTTATTCAGATACACATTTTACTCCATGCCAAGGAACATCCGATTTTTGGTGTATGGATGCCGAAGAACTTAAGGAACATGGTTATAATATCAGCTCTGGTACCCTCTACCCTATCCTACACTCTATGGGGTAAGATCGGCTTCTAATAAAAGAAGAAAGAAATGTTGAGGAAAATTATACACCACTGAAAAAGGAGATATGGTCCTTATGGAGGCTAGGAATACAGCATATGAACTCTTCAAGGAAATCTAATAATGACAAAGGAGGAAATTGCTAAATGCAAAAGAACAATAACAGGGGTGTTCGAGCACTTTTAGAAATCCTTTTCGTTTCAACTAGGCTTGGGCTGACATCTTTTGGAGGACCCATAGCTCATTTAGGGTACTTCCATGAAGAATATGTTCGAAGAAGGAAATGGATAGATGAAAAAAATTATGCTGATTTAGTGGCTTTGTGCCAGTTCTTGCCTGGCCCAGCTAGTAGCCAGGTAGGAATCGGCATTGGCGTGATGCGAGCAGGACTCTTGGGTGGCATTGTATCTTTTATCGGATTTACACTTCCTTCGGTTATCGCCCTTATCTTCTTTGCCTTACTGCTTCAAGGATTAAATATAGGTGATGATGGTTGGTTACACGGATTAAAAATTGTAGCAGTCGCCATTGTTGCCCAAGCCATTTTGGGCATGGCAACAAACCTGACTCCTGATTTAAAAAGAAAAGCCATTGCACTATTTGCATTGGTAGGTACGTTGCTATGGCAAACCGCATTTGCTCAGGTAGGAGTCATCCTCATTTCTGCACTCCTTGGCATCCTCCTGTATAGAAATCATAATGAAATTGATCAAGCTAAAATGGAATTTCCTATTTCCCGCGGTTTTGCAGTGTTATGTCTAACGTTATTTTTCGGATTGCTTATTCTTTTACCTATATTAAGAGAAGTCACTGCTTTAAATTGGATTGCCATGTTTGACAGTTTTTTTAGATCTGGTTCTTTGGTTTTCGGTGGCGGCCATGTTGTTTTGCCATTACTTGAACGTGAATTTGTACCAACTGGATGGTTAGATAAAGAAACATTCTTAGCTGGGTATGGTGCGACACAGGCTGTGCCAGGTCCTTTATTTACGTTTGCTGCCTATTTAGGTACCGTTATAAACGGCTGGCAAGGTGGTTTGTTAGCCACTATTGCTATTTTCTTACCTGCATGTAGGTACTTTGCCTTCCTTACGCCGTAACCCTAAGATAAAAGGGGCCTTTATGGGAGTTAACGCAGCCGTTGTAGGCATCTTGATTGCAGCATTTTATAATCCTATCTGGAACAGTTCGATATTAGCTCCTCTTGACTTTGCTTTCGCTGCGATATTATTTAGTATGCTAGTTTATTGGAAATTGCCTCCTTGGGCTATTGTAGTGACTGGAGGTATTGGTGGTGCATTTATGTCGTTAATGTAAATGTAAGATTGGATGATAGTAAAGAAATATAATAGCCAAAATTATTCCCCCTATAATAGACCGACACCTGAAATACACTAAGTATATAGTAATGTGCCGGAGAACAATTACAACAAGAACTACAAATATCAAGATACACAAAAAAATGATTAGATGGGTATTATATTTTTATTTCAAAGCAACCAGTTTGTATAGGAAAAGACCAGACTGATCTTTTGTTTTATTCGCATCAAGAATTTAATTTCCAATCTCGCTAAAACAGGACTGCCATAGCAAGAACTAATTGAATCGTAGCAACTAGAAGCTAGATTCGTACTGCAAACTCCTATTTCAGGGAGATTAAGCTGTACCTCTTTTGCACCTTCGACATCCCCTGTAAGGTAAGCCACCACGGAACGGACTTGTTCGTAGCCTGTCGATCATAAACTCATGCTCAAATTGGAGCTTCCCCAGTCATTATTAATGGATCAAGTGGAGACAATTCTTTATCCTTTTTAAAGATTCGTTCTTTTGGATATGCAGATCCCTACAAACTTAAAAACATTATTTCATTCGGTTATTAAATCTTATATTTTATCGTGTTAAACTATCGCTCTGTTAGTTCAATAAGAAAAGCTTATGTAAAAAAAGTCGTCATATAAATCGCAGCTTACGCCACTACTATCGACTTCCGTAGGACTATCATATATTCTAGCTAGGAAGAAATAAGCGATCGAGAAATTATTTAATCGGACTAAAAGGCCATATCTAGTTTCTATTAAACAATTTCTCTATTAACCGACCAACCGGTATTGAAAAGAAGTCCAACGCTCTGTAAAAAAGACCACGAATGCATATGATTACGAAACCGATTAGCCCTGCTATCAGAGTAACGGTTATTAATTCGATTAAGTTGCCCGATGATTCTAGAAACATTTTCAACACCCATTCTTTCATCCCAAAGTTCCTCCTATTTTACTTTCGATTTCAAATGAATAGCGAACTGTAAGGTAGCTTTAACAGATTGCTTTTAAACACTGGTCGCAATAAATAGTCAGCGTTAGTTTTATTCTTTTCGAATAACGGAGTTAAACAGGTAATATCATCCCACCTGGCACGTACTACACATCTTTTGTTATCCATAAGCGTATGTATCCCTCTAGCTTTCCAGCCAGTCGTAATGATTATCGGGCGGGCTACTCTCGACATAGAATTGCGCCAAGATCCGTACATATAGCCAAAGAAGTCGCGCCGCACTTGTATTTGCTGTTGTATAACGATTCTCTAAACGTTTTAATCACTCGTTCATATGATCGAAAACGTCCGGGAACTACTTTTACGAGCTGCTAATGTTAATCAGCCCCATAGTTTATATATTTCGATGGCTTATTGTATAGTATGTTTTGATTATTCCTTAGATTGAAATCTTTGCATCATTGCTTCAAAATCAGGCCTACATTGTTGGTCAGTCATGATTATTTCACTGTCCAGTATAGTTCCAAATGGGATATTTACATAATTAGGAAATTTAGTTGTGACCTCGAGCTCAGTTATTAAATCATTTTTCTCGAAGGTTTGCTCTGTTTTGTGCAATAGCATTGGAGAAATAAACAAAGTTACCACCTCTAATCCATCTTATCACTTCAAGCCCACTGGTTTTTATGGTAAGTGTTGTTAATGATACTGAAACACTATTTTATATTAAAAGAAAACACGGAAGATTTATTCCCCCATGAATACCGAAACACCCCATGTTTGGTTGTATGAATAGCCGTTGAAGTAAATATCCAAATCGTGAAACATTCGGTGAAGTTGAATATATGCGTTTTGGTCTTCTTCTTTCATAGCAATCGCCGTATATTTTTTGATTTCTTTGAAGTCGTCCGCAAGGTCTTGGTTTTTAGTTGAAACACCGTCAATTGTGTCCAATATCTCATTTGCCATTTCTGCTTGTTCCGAATGCGTCGTCGTTTCAATATTGCCGTATCCGAGCGTATTATTATAGAATGCGTGTTTCGAGCCAATGATCGTGTGTGCGTCCGTGACGTCCGCCTAATTTGGCGATATCTTTATCGATCGGTCCATTCACAACTTCCTTGGAAAACAGTGTTTTCAAGACTAGTATTTTCTGTTTCTTAACTGTCACAAGGGGTTTTAACATAGCTACTTCTTCATCATTATACATTAAGAGCCTTGATGGTTTCTGCTAAACGGGTAACCATGTTGTTCAAACATAACACTCTACTTCCGAATGGTATGAAGTTGCAACACCAACCGATGTAGCAACATCTTCGACTTATAATAATATATATGACATAACGGCTATACCTCCTGCCCTTTTACTGATATGGCACGTATCGGTTCTAATCAGTTATATAGTGTTTTAAAGTACATAAAAGGAAAACAAGATAAGGATGCTTTACTCTAAAAACAGGGTTACGACAACCTTTTCTTATTGAACTAATAGGCGCTTTACTTTCTTTTATCAAACTCTTTTTTATTAAGCTACAAAGAATGCATATTAAAAAGACTACTGATGCTATCAGTAGTCTCAATAGATTTTTTTGTTGATACTATTTTTTATATACCACTTCCCCACCCAATACTGTAGTATGTACTTGAATATCTTTTAATTGTTCTTCTGGGCATTTCATAGGATCTTTATCAATTACTATAAAGTCAGCTAACTTTCCAGCCTCCAAAGAGCCCTTGATTTTCTCTTCAAAACTTCCTTCCGCTGCCCAGATTGTAAATGCTTTAATAGCTTCCTCCCTTGTCATACTTTCCTCTGGATACCACCCTTCAGCAGGATTTCCGTCACGGTCCATACGTGTGATGGCTGCATATAATCCATGGAAAGGGTTGACCAACTCTACAGGTGCATCTGAACCTCCAATAATATGCGACCCAGCATCAATAACCTTTCGCCACGCATAAGAGTATTTTATTCTCTCGGGTCCAACTCGATCCTCAGCCCTATTTTTATCAGAAGTTGCATGTACTGGCTGCATGGAAGGCAGAATGCCACTCTTGGCAATGCGGTCAATTTCGTTCGCGTTTGCTATTTGGAAATGTTCGATCCTCCAGCGATGATCTACCAACGGATCCTCCTTTAATACTCTCTCGTAGGTGTTAAGCACTTGAAGAATAGCACCATCACCTATTGCATGGGTAGCTACCTGCCAGCCATACTTACGAGCCTCTTTAACAAGTCTATATAACTCCTCATCTGTAAACCTATAGTTCCCTTTATGTCCTGCTCGATCACTATAGTCCTCCAAAAGGGCCGCACTGCGGGAACCTAGGGAACCATCACCAACAAGTTTTATAGATCTTACGGTTAAACGGTCTCCAAACAAACCAATCTCCGGCCCATTTTTATAATAATATTCCAGGCTTTCTCCTCTTTCTCCATCTTTACCATTGGCTACCATAACATTTAATCTAGCTTTTAAATCGCCACTCTTATATAAATTCTTCATGTCGTTTATAAAACTTAGATGTGTACCAGCATCTGTTGCGCTTGTAATCCCATTTGCAAATAATTCTTCCTGAGCTTTTAACAGGCCTTCCTCTATACGCTCAGTACTGTACGGTGGAATCTTTGATGTAACTGATATGCCCGCTGTATCAATCAAGACCCCAGTTGGTTCCCCATTGGCATCCCGTAATATCTCTCCACCTTGAGGATCGGGGGTGTCTTTCGTGATGCCGCCGATTTCCAGTGCTTTGGAGTTCACCCAAATAGAGTGCGCATCGACTCTTTGAAGCATAACCGGATTATCAGGTGCAACAGCATCAAGCTCCTCTTTCGTTGGGAATTTCTTATCCGGCCAAAGTTCATGGTTCCAACCATATCCTAAAATCCATTCCCCTGGCTCTCGGCGATTGGCTTCTTCCTTCACTAGGTTTAATATCTCCTCCTTCTGTTTATTAAAACCGTTAATTTGGAGTAAATTCATACCCATACTTGGAAAATGCAGATGTCCATCATTTAAGCCTGGAATCACAGTTTTCCCTTCTAAATCAATTACCTTTGTATTTGAACCTATGTATTTCTTAGCTTGACCTTTATTACCGACATAGATGAGTTTCTGCCCTTTGATTGCCAGTGCTTTTGCTTTTGAAAATTTATTATCCGCTGTATAAATATTGCCATTTAAATAAACAACATCAGCCTCTTCTTTAATATTATATGCAAAAGAAGTGTCCGAAATCATACTTAAAAGTAAAGCCAAAGTAAAAATAATACTAAGTGATCTTTTCAATTTTTCCCCTCCTTCATTTAATTTAAATATAACAAGTTTGAGTAAATTTTAGCTTCCTCTCAAAAATGAAAACCTTATTCATAATAATGCCGAGTTTATTTCATCATATCTTGAAATATTTACTAAAGTCAATTTAATAATCTGAATTTTCCAAATAATATATAGAAAATAATTTTAAGCCACTTGTTTATTGTCACTTAACAATTTTGAGTGGATGTAATCTAATATTGCGTACGCCTGACATGTAGCCTCTACGGGCATGACTTTGGCCAATTTAAGGCACATTGATTGTCTGGGAAATAGTATGTTCATTTGCTGTGGCAGTCTTTTTCTTATTCAACAAAGGGAGCAGGCTAGTTGAACAAAAAAACCGGAAATTATGTTAAAATTCAGAAGATATAAATGTCTCAAAATTCGATTTATTAGGAGGACAAAAAATGAATGGGATTGCAAAAACTCTTCAACCACCGTATTATGCAGTGATATTTTCTTCACAGCGAACTGAAGGTGACAAAGGTTATGGGAAAATGTCAGACAAAATGGAAGAGTTAGCTTCTCAACAGCAAGGTTTCTTAGGCGTAGAAAGTGCTCGTGATGAGGGGCTAGGAATCACTGTGTCATACTGGGAATCTCTAGATGCAATAAAGAATTGGAAGGAACATTCAGCACATAAAGTTGCACAAGACAGAGGTAAAACAGAATGGTATAAAAATTTCGCTGTTAGAGTTTGTAAAGTAGAGAGAGACAACCTTTTCGAAATATAATGATAAAATATTGCAGTTTATTTGGTGCTTTATCTCGATAAAGGAGGGTTGCTGAGGCACCCTTTTTATATTCAAAAGGACAGTCTTACAAATAACGTACTTATTTCTTTGAATTATTAAGAAAAAATAAGCAGGATTTGCGGAAAAGAATATGCGAATACCACGCAAAATGACAATCCAAAGATACTTAAAATATGAGATTTAAAGGTTGTAAAAGTAAAAAACAAATTTTTAAAAAATGGAACTGAAGAGTATAAACCTAAATGAATTCTCAATACGCTTGAATGTATTGGCAGGATTATTAAGTAACTTGGACACAGAGAAATCAAGTCACTTCATCAGTGTGGAAAGTATTGAATTTTGACTAAACAAAAAAACTGCCGATTACTCAGCAGTTTTTGCTTCCTTATAAATACTTCCGATGAATACTTTTTCCATCATAGGAAAACAGGACTTCTTTTCCTTCCATGACCGATTCCATATGCACAGAACGTCCCCAGAGCTGATGGATATACGGCATGACTTTTTCAAGATATTTCAGGTCCAGTTCAATACCCTCATACCAATGTTTTAAGTAAAGTTCACCATTCCGCATGTAGTCGCCGTCATTTACTGTGATATATGGGAACCCGCCGTTCACTCTCATACTGACGAGCTGATCGCGAACCTGCTCCCACGCTTTGTCGACAATTTTATAGTCCTTGCCCTGCTTCTGGAATAAATACATATCCTCCCGCATAACAAGGTCTTTCGTCAAATAATTGCGCAGAAAGGAAATATCCGATTCAATTTCCCTGACTTCGAACATCTTTTCCCTACCGGATCCAGGCTTAACGCCAAGTCTTATCATTTCTTCGGTTGGATTATCATAGCGTTCTTCAATATCTTCAAGCACCTTCAACCCAAGGTAATAAGGGTTTATGCTGGTTCGTGATGGTTGAACAACGCCTGCATTCAATTTGGCAAATTCAATCGCTTCACCTGAAGATAAATCCAATTCACGGATAATACGCTGATGCCAGTAGGATGCCCAGCCTTCGTTCATGATTTTCGTTTCGAGCTGTGGCCAGAAATACAGCATCTCTTCCCTAATCATTGTCATGATATCCCGCTGCCAATCTGCTAAATCCCTACTGTACTGTTCAATGAAAAGCATAATATCTTTCTCAGGCCTTGGAGGAAATTTCTTCCGAATTTTCTTGTTAGATTTCTCTGGCTTATCCCTACTATCAAGGTTCCATAAATCATCGTATTGAGTCGCTGCAGGCTTTATTTCCTCTTCTTCTTCCTCATCCTCCATCGTCCAGGCCAGCTTTGGTCTCATAAGTGACGGATCGATATGTTCTTCGATAGCCAAAAGGGCATCGAGGAATGTTTCTACTTCCTTTTTACCATGCAGAATTTCATATTCTCGAATTCTTTCTGCCGTGGCCGACATACTTTCTACCATATCTCTCTTTGTGTTATTGAAGCGGACATTATTTTTAAAGAAATCACAATGCGCCAAAACGTGGGCAACAATCAATTTATTTTGCACAAGTGAATTGGAGTCAAGAAGAAAAGCATAACAAGGATTAGAGTTAATAACCAGTTCATAAATCTTACTTAATCCAAAATCATACTGTAACTTCATTTTATGAAACTGCTTTCCAAAACTCCAATGAGAAAAACGAGTTGGCATCCCATATGCACCAAATGTATAAATAATTTCAGAAGGACAAATTTCATAACGCATCGGGTAAAAATCCAACCCGAACCCAGTTGCTATTTCTGTAATCTCACTAATGGCATATTCCAGAGCCTTTTGCTCCGCTCCATTCATCCGATATCCCCCTTGTCTTCCGCCTTTATCCTAATGTATGAAAAAAAGGCGGAAAAATGCCGTAATCACGTTTAAAGGTTCATCGTTAATAGAAAAAACATCCCCATAAAGCGAAGATGTTAGGAATATATTTAGAAATAAACTCTTTTTTCATTATTAATTAAATGAACGATATTGTAATCAGTTAAATCCCGTTCACTATTAATACTTTACGTAGTCTGCATTTACTGCTCTTTTTTTCGATTTTGAGCGAACCCAAGAAATAATAAGCGCTGCTATAATTACAAAACCTAAATATCCTGTAACTGGGTATACGGTTCCAACCAATTTAATGAATCCAACGAAACTAGCAAGGAAAGCCAGAATCCCTACAACAATTACTGAAATTTTGAAGTTTTTTGTTTCTGATGGAACAAATCTAGCAGTAAAAGCATAAAGCATTCCAACTGAAGTATTATAAATCATTCCTAAAAGGATGACTGATAGAATATAACCCAACCACGGAGCAATTTGATTTGCTAATAAAAGAGTGGGCATTCCTGCACCTTCAATGCCTTTTAAATCAGACAGCATTCCCATATTAATCAAGAATAATAAGATTCCTAAACCGATTCCACCTAAAATACCGCCCATACCTGCTTCTTTCTTATTCTTAAACGTACCACCCATTACGGCTAACATAGCAATTCCAGCAGCCACATTATAGGAAACATACAGTAATGAACCCATAATCCAATTTCCAGTTGCTGCTGTTTCTTTACTAGAGGAAGAAATGATCTCATTAAAACTAAGATCAGATGTAAAGAATGAGTAACCCGAAATAATTATCATGATGACAAATAAAAACGGTGTGACTGCACTAATGATAGACATAATTTTATTAACATTAAGTAAGAGAGTTCCAATGGTAAGAACTGTCATCACTACGGCTCCAACTACACTTGGAATACCAAATTGTTCTTCAAAAATAGTGCCAGAACCTGCAATCATAATGACAGTTACACCAAATAAGAAAAACGTAATCATAACATCAACCACTCTACCTAAATAATGACCACAAATATGATCGATTATACTTTTATGAGAGCGTGTTTGAAGGGCACAGCCCAACTGTGTAACCTGCATACCTAAAAAAGCAAATAATACAGTTGCTACTACAATTCCCAATACACTGTAGATTCCAAAGCTCGTAAAGAATTGCAATACTTCTTGTCCTGAAGCAAATCCTGCTCCGATGATGATTCCAATATATGCACCTGCAAGATTTACACTGTTTTTCATATGAATTCACCCCAATTAAATGATTATTCTGATAATTTAGTTTATACGAAACATTTCCCCATTCATTTCTACCCGTTTATTCTTTAATAGCATTCCAGCTTCAGCGTTTTGAAAAGGTTATTCAAATCGCTCGCGAAGCTGGAATGCTAAAACTGCTTAATTACTCATTTTGTATATCTTTTACTATAAGAAGTAAATTCATCTACAGTTGCGTAATCGACTTTAAAGCCAATACCAGCCGTCTTTGGAACAACAATAACTCCATCTTCCACTGTAACCTCTGGTTGAATGATGTCTTTATGCCAATAATTTGCCGATGCCGCTGTATCCCCAGGCATTGTGAAGTTATCAAGTGTTGTTAATGCGATATTATGGGCACGTCCGACACCAGATTCCAACATGCCTCCACACCAAACTGGTACATTTCGCTCTTTACATAAATCATGAATTTTCTTCGCTTCCGTTAGGCCGCCTACTCTGCCGATTTTGATATTAATAATTTTGCAACTTCCCAACTCAAGAGCTTTTCTAGCATCTTCTACGGAATGTATGCTCTCATCCAGGCAAATCGGTGTTTTGATTTGCGATTGTAATGTCGCATGATCCACAATATCATCAGATGACAAAGGCTGCTCAATCATCATTAAATCAAATTGATCGAGTTGTTTAAGTAACTCAATATCTTTCAAGCGATAGGCAGAGTTTGCATCTGCCATAATCGGTACATCAGGATATTTATTTCGCACTTCCCTGATTACATCTACATCCCAACCTGGTTGAATTTTGATTTTGATTCTTTTATAACCATCTTTCAATCCATTTTCAATTTTCTTAAGTAAATCAGCTACTGTTTCTTGTATTCCGATACTTATGCCTACATCGATTTTATTCAGTTGTCCGCCTAAAGCTGTACTTAATGGGATATTCTTTTCTTTTGCGTATAAATCCCAGATAGCTCCCTCGATTGCCGATTTTGCCATATTATTTTTACGTATATGTGAGAACATTTCCGATACCTCACTCGGATGTTCTAATTCTTTATCCAACACAAGCGGGATTAGAAAATCTTCCAGCATAGTCCAATTGGTTTTAATTGTTTCTTCGTTATACCAAGGAGCTCCAAACGCGACTGATTCAGCCCATCCTGATAGTCCCTCTTCATTTTTCACTTCCACTAGGATAAACTCTTTATCTACAAATGTTCCAAAACTAGTTGTAAATGGGGCAGTCAAATCCATATTCATATGACGTAAACGCACTTCTTTTATTTTCATCTCTATTCTCCTCTTATTCTGTTTTTTTTAATAAGTAGTTTTGGATGTTTTCACCTTGTTTTCGTTCAATTCCTACTACAACAAACCCTTTTGAAAAAAGCGTTTGGAATAGTTCACTTGTTTTTATACGCCAATCGATTGCAAGGGAAAGATTTTCTTTTTTTATTTTTTGAATTTCCGTTGGAATGGGTATAGCCACGACTTCCGCAGTTGTTTCCAAACTATAATCTTCGATGAACGGCAAGCCTTGCCTATTCATTTCCGTCGTTACGATATGCGTTGCTTTATCAGGAAGTTGCTCATCGCTCTCAGTTTCTTGCTTTAAATTCCATTCCACCATGAAACGATCAGTGGACAGCCCTTCATTAAGAACGCCTTTAAGCTCCCCATAACAATCTTCCATATATGTACGGCAAACCGCTTTTAGTTTACCGATATTCAAGTTTGCATTCACACTCTCCAATGGATCATATGTCCAGGTAATTAAATGATAACCTTTTTTGAGTGCCTCTTCTTTTTGTGCCAATTTAAGCAATCTACCGTATCCCTTCTTTTGATGGTCCGGATGGATAGCTAATAAATGTGAGCAAAGAAAAACCTTTCCATCCTTAAACCCCGGGAAACTGTATTGAAAACCTACTAATTGATTATTGATGTAACCACCTAAAACAATGCCACCGTTTTTGACTGCGGTAAGCGTCTGATGGGTAGGGACACAATCCATGCCCCATACGAGAATTTCAAGTTGCTGCACTTCTTGTAAATCTTCTAGAGTAGATAGTGATTTAATGATTAATTCATTAGTCATACCGTCGTTCCTCCTCTCCATATTTTTCAAAAGTCAGAATGATCGCTTTTGTTAAAATTTCAATTCCGGATAGCAAAGCTTCTTTATTGAATGTCATATTCGGATGATGTAGACCTGGTGTCAAATCACAGCCTAACCCAAGCATCGTAGCTTTGATTTCTGGTTTTTTTAATGTATAAAAATGAAAATCTTCTCCGCCAGTTGTAATAACAGGAGCTACCAAATTCTCTTTCCCTAGAGTATCTGCAATAGCTTCAGCCATTATATCTTGAGCTTGGTTGTTCACAATTGCAGCAGCTACATTTGCTCCCGACTCCAGATTAATTTCAACTCCATTTGCGACGGCCAAAGCTTCTGCAACTTTTTCCACTCTTTTGGTAAGGTCTTTCATTACTTCATTATCCTGAGCTCTTAAATCCAATGAAAATGTAGCTTTTCCTGGTATGATATTGGAACTTTCGCCACCTGCACAAAACTGTGTCATTTTTGCTGAATAAGGTATGGATGGATTGAGATGGATATTGTTTAATAATGTAACAAATGCTGCCCCTATTTCAATTGCATTTTGCCCTTGGTGCGGTCTAGCTCCATGTGCATCCGTCCCTACTATTTCTCCTTTAATAAACTGTGCAGCTCCATGAACAATTGCTGGTGCCGCCTGTCCATCCTTCACTTCCTCCGATGGCCTTAAGTGCACACCATAAAGAAAATCAACATCATCCATTACTTTTTCGTCAATCATCTTTAATGCACCCGTACCTTTTTCTTCAGCAGGTTGAAAAATGAATTTCAGTTTTCCATTGGGTTGAAAGTTCATTTCCTTCAATACCAGGAAGACACCAAGTGCTAAAGTCATATGCCCATCGTGTCCACAGGAATGATTGGCCTGAAACGAACCTTGCACTTCTTGCCAAAGTGCATCAATATCTGATCGTAATCCGACAGTGAAACTTCCATCCCCGATTTCTCCAATTACGCCCGTACAATCTTTAAATGTTTTCACAGAGCACTGATTTTCTTTTAAAACATTCGAAATAAATGCTGTTGTATTCACTTCATTCCAACTTGTTTCAGGATGAGTGTGAAAATGGTCAAATATATCAAAAATACGAGGTCTTAATTTTTCAATTGATTGTGTAATATCCATTTTTTTCTCCCCTTTTTTCTGTTAAAAGAAAAAATCATCATCTTGATTGAACGCATCATATATAGCCTTTCTTTCTTTAAATCCCTGCTCGTCTTTAATCGATACACCTGCTACTAAACTATTTAACAATGAGAATAGAACAGGTGCAGTATCGATAGTAGAAGTTCTAGGTGCTGAAATGGGCAATAAAACGTCTGTAAAGTCCGCAATTGGAGCCAATTCAGAATCGGTAACTCCGATTACAAATGCCCCCGCTTCTTTTGCCATTTCCGTAATTTTCACAGTTTCTTTCACATAACGATGAAATGAGATTGCTATAAAAACGGAATTTTCAGTTATTTTGTTTAGTTGTAAAAAAATATCATCTGTATCCGGTCTATATAAATGGACATCTTCCCTTACAAGTCTAAGCGTAAAAGTTAACCAATGCGCCGCTGAAAATGATAAACGATGTCCGGAAATTAATACTTGGTCGGCTGCCGCCAATTTATCGACTGATTTTGTAAAATCATCATTTGATAGATTTTTTATTGTTTTTTCGATACTGACGATATCTTTCTGCATTACTTGTGCCATGAAGTTTGGCTGATTCGCAACTTCTAGTTTAGAAGAATGATATTCATTCAGGCTGCTCTCGAATATTAGTTGATTACGAATAAGTTTTTGAAGTTCCGCAAATCCACTTAACCCTAACGAATAACAAAAGCGAATGATAGTTGTTTCACTCACCCCTATATCCTTCCCTAACTTTTGAGCTGAGCTTACTGCAAATGTATGTGAATGAACTAACAAGTATTTTGCTACCTTTTTTTGGCCAGTAGATAATCCAGGGAATACTTCTTTAACTTTTTGCTGCAAATCCATAAAACCTTCCCCTTACAAACAAAATATGAATCCAAAACTTTTTTTATTACTAAATGAAGTTTTTGCTTCATTTATAATAGACAATATTTTATCATGGGCATTTTAATAAAACAACAATATTCAGAATTTTTAATAAAAAACTAGATAAATATTAAACATTAGTCAAAAAAAACCACGAAGATTCTCCGTGGTTTTCACTACTTCTTATTTTTTATGACGCTTTGCATAGCCACATCGTTTACATAGTTCTTCTACTGCACATCTTCTCGAAAAACCATCATACATATTTTTAGCCCGTTCACCATTTATTATTTCTTCTAGAGATGATTCAAATATATTCCCCAGTGGAATTTTTCCTTCACTATCCAAACAGCAAGGAACAACTGTACCGTCCACTAAGATACCTAACTGGTCCCTTAGAGCATAACAGAAAATATTCTCATCGATAATGTCGCGGTCCAATTCTGGCCACTCAAATTTTTCAGCCATATTTATATAAACCCGGTCCTTCAGTTTAATATTATTCTTTTCCTGAAGAGCTTCACTTAATCGAATATCCAACGAAAGCTTCTCCTCCAACATACTGAGAATATCATCGTTTAGACCATTACTCGCCTTAAGCTCATCCGTATCCATATTCCATAAACGAATTGCGCAGATCATTTCACTTGTTTCGTTTGCCTCATTAATAAAGTCGGCAATATTACTCACATATGAGTCTAGACTATTACTCGTATCATTCGCTTCAAAGCTATGAAGTGAAATATTCACCTGACGAAGTGCCTTTTTCGACAGCAGCTTTTCTTTAACCTTTTGAATCAAAGTACCATTCGTTGTTATATTCACTTTCAGGTCATGTTCGGCACTAATATCCAAGAAAGTTCCTAAATCTTTATTTAAAAATGGTTCACCCATCAGGTGAAAATAAATATGATCGGTGTGTGGTTTGATTTTCTCAATAACATGAGTAAAACTATCTGGATCCATAAACTTCAGTGTCCTCTGCAAGCTAGAACTCGGACAAAAGTTACATTTCAAGTTACATATATTCGTAATTTCGACATAAACTTTCTTAAACTTTCTCATTATAAAATACCCCTAAAGTCATGCTATATTGTCAATCTGATACTAACTATACGTGTTAGCAGCCCATAAATGCAATGAAAAGTTAATTGTAGCGGTACTAAGTGTATAAATTAAAATCACAGATATGTAAATATATTCCATGTTTAATTTAGTTTACCAATGACCCTTTCTTTCAAGTTTCCAAAACTCAACGGATAGATCACCAGTTTCAGTCCATGATTCCTCATATTCCTGAGCCTCTTGCTCTGCACTTTTCATCCGATTTACCCTACTCTTCTGACATTTTCCAAAGGTGGGAAGGCGGAAAAATTTTTCATCGTTAATAGAAAAAACATCCTCAATAAGCGAAGATGTTAGGTAATATTAAAGTTTGGAATGAATTATTTTACTTATTCTTCTGTTCTGTGACCTTTAAACTAAGTAATTTTTCATTGGTAAGATCATGCTGGATTGCCACAATGACATTGAATTCATTGCCTTTCTCCGTGACTAAGAAACTAAAATCGTCTTCCACTTGATTTTTCCCTATTGTTTTTCTTCCCTTATATTCGTAATCAGTAATCTCAACTTCAGGGTAATCAGCCTGTACGACGGCGATTGCAATCTTTCCGTATTTTTCGTAATCTGGTTTTTGGGCATGTGTTGATATGGATCCAAATTGTAAAATTACCAGAAGTCCTAAAATCATCATGATGACTTTTTTCAAAACCATTTCCTCCTCATACATCCTATTAGTTTTATTATGTTAAATAGTTCATTTGTTATGCAACTTGTTTGCTTCTTTTGTAAGCATAATCCCAACTAACCTGTTCCGTTTCCATTCCTCAGGAAATACAGAAAATGGGGGATTGGTTTCATCCACCAAATAACTAAGCTCAATTGTCATTCCCGGGCGCTTGAACTCGGTAATGAACCAATCTGTAAATCCGCTGCCTACTGCCTCCTTTTCCGGAAAGGTCAGTTCATAACCTGTTAATTCTGCTGTTTTTTTCGCAATTCCATAGTCCCTCGCCATATTCTCTCGCTTATTTTGATAATGCCAGAAAATTTCCCGTCCGGATGTATGATAGGACACCGCAATAGTGGGATCGACTTTCTTCGTAAAATTCACAAGCGCTTTTACCTCTGTAGCTTCTAGCGGTTGTTCCCCTTTATAAAATTGATAAGTAGGTTTTTTTGCATCACTCACGACTTCTTCCCACCCAATCGGATATTGTCTGTTTAAATCAATCCCTTTTGCGTTAGCCTTCCACCGTGACCAATTCGTACTATATCGGTTCATTCTCCAGACCGCTGCTTTTTCAAGGAAATTTAAATTTGATAAATCTCCTTGTTGAATGCTGACTCCATCAGGATTCAGCATCGGGATAAACCAGATGCTCACTTCATCCAATAAACCGGAAGGAAACCCGCCTATCGGTTTGTCCGCTTGATATGCTGTGGCATAGTCTTTTAGCATTGTCATCAACAGGATGGAGCTTAGCCATTCTCGCCCATGATGGGAGCCTACTAGTAAGATGGATTTTTTCCCTTTCCCTAACTTGACGGCTTTTATATATTTTCCTTTTTCAGTCTTTCCAATTATTTGAACTTCAAATTTATACTGTTCCTGAATTTCTTGTAGGTCCTTTTCCATTTGTTCAGGTGAATACACCTGTTCTGCACGTGGTGCTTCAGGAAAAAAAAGAAGACCAATCAATCCTATTAACATTATCTTTCTCATGTTCTCACCTTTTATTTTTATTCAGGTAAAAAGCAACAACCGCGTTCCTTATACATCGCCACTTATTGTAAGTAAATGTTCTACCTAATCTGAACAAAATACAAATAGCTCCTAAGGAGGAGAACTACATGAAAATTGCGGATTATGATCAGGCTTTGTTTCACACACACCGCTCTGATTGGGACAGCCTGTTAGTATTAATGGTTCGTACGAAAGATCAATTTCTTTCGAAAAAAATAGAACATTTTTTACACGCTTATCGGTTTGAGCATGATTATCAAATTATTCAATCTCAACTGTATGCACTGCTTCGTTATTTGGATCATGCGGCAGAAAAGACAAGTGATTATTTAAGTGAACTCCCAAGCTAAAATCAACAATAGTTTTTGCAAAACGGGAAAATATATACAAGAAGATTAATTTCATGGGGATTTAACTTTGGAGTGGAAACCTAAAAAAGGGTCAGGTATTTTTTACCTGACCCACATTTATTATTTTTTCATTGTTGCATAAGCAGTTGCATACATTTTAAGATCTTCAATTAAGGCCTCGACAAGTAACGCTGGCTCTTCAGTTAAACCGTCATTTTCATAATCGAAGCAATGTGGATCAAGCACTAATTGTTTTGAAATCACATTTGCATATAGGCTGCGGCCCACTGTTCTCATAGAATTTAACGCATTAATCCCACCTTTACCACCGCCTGATACAGCTAGTAAAGCAACTGGTTTGTGTGTAAATTGATCACTGCTTAGAAAATCCAATGCATTTTTCAAAGCACCACTCATGGAACCATGATATTCCGGAGATGTCAAAATCACTCCATCCGCTTCTTCAATGCTTTTACGCAAATCTTGAATTACATTCAATTGATATTGCTCGCCTTCACCTGAGTATAAAGGAATCTCACTATTACTTAAATCGATTAGTTCTGCTCCGTATTGCTTGGAAATGAAGCGAGAGGCAATCCCTGTACGCCCTTGTTTACGCGGTGATCCATTAATGATGACTAATTTCATGTATAATACTCCTCCATTGTTTCTATTTGAATATTTCACCCTTGCCTTACTCTCTATTTCAGTATATCAAAACCGTCTAATAATTTCCTTGAATTTGAGACATTTATTCCACTAAGAGTATTCCAGCTTCATCTAATAAACAACTTTTACGCAAAAAAAAACGAAGGACTTCAAAGCCCTTCGTTTACTTTATCTTTTTATCACTTTAGACTAATGCTTCAATTTTTCCCATAAAGTCTGCTATAACAGCTGATAATTTAGCCTCTGATTCCGCCATCGTCTTGCCTTGGACACCGAAATAAAATTTAATTTTCGGTTCTGTACCTGAAGGACGAAGACATACCCATGTCCCATCTTTAAGGAAGTACTTCAATACGTTTGATTTCGGAAGCTCAATTAACTCTTCACTTTTTGAAGTTAGTGAATGCTTTTTACTGCTCTGATAGTCTTCCTCGACGACTACTTGGATGCCTGCGATTTGCGTTGGCGGGTTCTGACGGAATTGATCCAATATTCCTTGAATCTGTTTCGCTCCCTCAATTCCTTTTAACGTTAATGAACGCAACCCTTCCAGATAGAAGCCATATTTTTCAAAGACGTTCAATAAACCTTCATAAAGAGTCAATCCCTGCTTTTTGTAATAAGCACATACTTCGACAGCAAGCACCGCTGCTTGAATAGCATCTTTATCACGGGCAAAATCTTTAATTAAATATCCGTAGCTTTCTTCATATCCAAACAAAAAGCTGTGTTCGCCACTATTATTATATTGATTTATTTTCTCAGCAATAAATTTAAATCCGGTAAGTACATCCATCGTTTTTAAGCCAAAGGAATCTGCAATTGTCCGCCCGATTTCTGAAGTCACAATGGTTTTTAAGACAACTCCATTTTCAGGTAGCGTACCTTTTTCTTTTTTCTGAGCTAGTAAATAATCTAGAAAAAGTGCCCCTGTTTGATTTCCAGTCAGGACGACATATTGTCCCAATTTGTTCTTCACGGCAATCCCAAGTCGGTCCGCATCTGGGTCTGTCGCAATTAATAAGTCTGCTTCGACTTTATTTCCAAGCTCGATAGCCAATTCAAATGCTGCAGGTTCCTCCGGATTTGGAGATTTGACCGTTGAAAAGTCTGGATCCGGTAATTCCTGTTCCTTGACGATATGGACGTTCTGATAACCTAAACTCTTCAGGGCGCGTCGGACTGATTTATTTGCCGTACCATGAAGTGGCGTAAAGACTAGTGATACATCTATTTCCTCAGCAAGCTGTGGATTTTCAGGAACTGTGAGCAACTCTTTATTATAAGCTGCATCCAGCTCTTCTCCGATTATTTCAATGAGCCCTTGCTCTTTAAGATCTTTAGCTTCTTTAATTTGTATTTCAAGTTCACTTTCAATGGCATTCACGTAGCTAATCACTTGGTCAGCAGCTTCCGGAGGTAATTGTGCTCCATCTGATCCATAAACCTTGTAACCATTATATTCAGGTGGATTGTGACTCGCTGTGATGACAATCCCAGCAAATGCATTTAGCTTGCGAACAGCAAATGATAATTCAGGAGTTGGGCGTAATCCATCGAATAAATAAGCCTTTACGCCAAATGTAGCCAAGGTTTTAGCTGCTTCGAGTGCAAATTCCGGAGACTTATGTCTCGAATCATAAGCAATGACAGCACCTCTCCCTTTTGCCTCTTCCCCGAACGTTGAAATATATTGAGCCAATCCAGCCGTAGCCTTTCTTACAGTATAAATGTTCATTCGGTTGGTTCCTGCTCCAATTTCTCCACGCATGCCGCCTGTTCCGAATTCTAAATTCTTATAAAAGGCATCTTCGAGTTTAGCTTGATCCTGTTGCATCTCCTCAAGCAGGACACGTAATTCCCCATTTAAATTCTGATACCCTGCCCAAGTGGTGTATACTGATTTCCAGTCCATCTCTGACATCCCCTCTCAACGACTTTTTTTAAAAAACTTTTATGTATCTGCTTCTATAACAAAATTATCATATTTTTCCCAATAAATGAAGTAAAGGCTCGTAATGAAAAAAGCCACATCGAGCGTGGCTTTTTCATTACGAGCTAAATCTTTATTTTTCACCTTTTTGATAATGTAGTTTATAAATATCATGGCGTCTATCTTTTAATTGTCTTACGGTACCCGATTGTCGCTCACGGCGTAATATCTCTAAATCAACGTCACCAATCAGAACCATCTCAAGGTTCGGGCTTGTTTCCCCTACAATGCCGTCACGTGCAAATTCAAAATCCGACGGGGCGAAAATCCCTGATTGTGCATATTGGATATCCATATTTTCGGTTTGCGGCAGATTCCCGACAGTCCCAGAAATAACCGTATAAATTTGGTTTTCCACTGCACGGGCCTGAGCACAATAGCGAACGCGCAGATAGCCTTGTCGGTCTTCCGTACAAAATGGCGTAAAAATAATCTTAGCTCCCATATCAGTCGCAATCCGAGCAAGTTCCGGGAACTCAATATCATAACAAATTTGAATGGCGATCTTTCCACAGTCTGTATCAAAAACGCGTACACGGTCACCAGCATTGATGCCCCACCATTTTCTTTCATTCGGTGTAATATGAATTTTATATTGCTTTTCAATCGTCCCATCACGGCGGAATAAATAGGCGATATTATAGATATTATCATCGTCTTCTTTAACGAAATGTGAACCGCCTATTATATTAACGTTATACCTTACAGCTAACGTGGTAAACAATTCAATATACTGTTCCGTGAATTCGGACAGCTTTCTTACAGCCAAGCTCGGTGACCGTTCATTTAAGAAGGACATCAGTTGGGTAGTAAACAGTTCTGGGAATACGGCGAAATCCGCATTAGCATCCGAAGCAACATCAGTGAAATACTCAACTTGGTTGGCAAAATCCTCAAATGATTCGATTCGGCGCAACATGTATTGTACAACGCAAATCCGTACCGGTTCAGAAGTTTTATAATAACGTTTTGTGGTCGGCTGATAATCGACGTTATTCCACTCCATGAGCGTAGCATATTTATTGGATTGTAAATCATCCGGCAAATAATTAGGGTTTATCCTCATAAGCGTGAAGCCATTTAAAAGCTGAAACGATAAAACCGGATCATATATTTTATGTAATTGCACTTCTTTAACATATTCTCTTGGTAACAATTCATCCGCATGTTTATGGTAATTTGGAATCCTGCCACCAATAATGATACTTTTTAAGTTCAAATGGGCAACAAGTTCTTTTCTTGAATCATATAGCCTTTGACCGATCTTCATCCTACGGAATTTAGGATGGACCATAACCTCGATTCCATATAAATTATAACCGTCTGGATTATGATTCGTGATGTATCCATTATCGGTAACATCATCCCATGTATGGCGGTCATCATATTCGTCAAAATTAATAATGAGGCTTGAACATGAGCCAATTACTTTTCCATCATATTCAGCTACAAATTGGCCTTCAGGAAAAATTTCCAGATGACTTTCAAGCTGTTCGCGTTTCCATGGAACCATTCCAGGAAAGCAACTAGATTGCAAAGCAATTATTTCATTTATGTCTCCTAGCCTCATGTTACGAATTTCCATTATTTTCTCAAACTTGTGCAGGTCCAAATTGGGCATTTTCCTCAAACTCCTTTAAATCTCTTCATAAGAATTATACCCCTTATTCAAAAATTAAAACAACAGAACCTTCTGCGACCAAATATCTATTCTGAAGGCCCTTTAAAAAGAATATATATTTTACAGACCGCATCTATACATACTATAATTTTCATGAGAGAAAAAAGAGATAGGGAAGAGGATCAATGAACAATACAAAACGCAGTGGGGAGAACTTATTATTTATAGCCTGGGCTGCCTCCATCATCGCTATGCTTGGAAGCTTATATTTTTCTGAAATTAAGCAATATGAACCATGTATGCTTTGTTGGTATCAGCGGATTATCATGTATCCTTTTACAATCATTTTAGGAATTGCAATCATTCGAAAAGATTATTGGATCAGCTTCTATACAATGATATTATCTGCAATTGGTGCATTTATTTCAACTTATCATTATATGATACAAAAGGTTTCATTTTTTTCCGACAATACCTTTGCATGCGGAAGGGTTCCATGTACAGGACAATATATTAACGTTTTTGGTTTTATTACCATCCCTTTCCTAGCCTTAGCTGCATTTGTCATTATTTTCATATGCAGTTACATCGTATGGACAAGACCCAAGGAGGTTGCAGCTTAATGAAGAAAATGGTTATATTTTTAGTGATTATCGTCGCTCTTTTTGTCGTACTGGGCGTTTTGACAAACTTAAAAAAAGAAGAAAAATCAAAAGGAAATCCGTATGGCAAAGAGCATCTTAAATCCGCCACCGTCGATCAATTGGATGACCCAAATTATCAGAATCTGATCCTTCCCGAAGAATTAGAGAATGACCTTCAAGATAAAGAAGAAGTGACTGTTTATTTTTATAGTCCTACGTGCACTCCCTGTCAAAAAACTACGCCTATCGTAGCTCCTTTGGCTGAAGAAATGGGTATCGATCTCGTTCAATACAATTTATTGGAGTTTGAAAAAGGCTGGAGCGATTATGGCATCAAAAGCACGCCGACAATTGTTCATTATAAAAACGGGAAAGAACAAGAACGAATAGTTGGCTATAACGAAGAGGAAACCTTCAAAAAATGGTTTGAGGATAATGATATTAATTAAGGATAGAAAAAAAATGAGCCGGCTATAACGGGAAAAGTATTTCCGTTATAGCCGGCTCATTTTTAATGTTTTATACTAAATATTGATTCGCCACCTGAATATCCATCATTTGCATATCTTTACTCGCTTCATGGTTTATACATGTAAAATGGTTATAATAAAAAGGGAAAAAGATTCCGCATTCATTCAATAGAGTAATGTTATGTTGAAACAATTCTTCAAATGAAGATTCTATTATTAAAGAATCCTCTATCTTCTTTTTGTCTAAAATGGACAATAGGACTTGAAGGCATGTCATTACTTGAAATGCGTCTCTTAGTGTTGCAAAGTAGGTAAATGTACTTTTATTCGGCTGCAAAACGCCTATCTCCCGAAAATGAATAATTTCATTTTTTGTGAAGTATTTAGGAAATACAGATTCGTAGAAACGTGCAACGAGACTTGCAATTTCTTGCTCTTGTTCTTCGGTTGAAGAAAAGACCGTCTTCACTAAAAAAACCACCTTTTTTAGATCCATTAGACCTATCTAATATATGTATATTTTTAGGACAAGCGATTTCTTTCCCTCTAGAATAACATAAATATTGTAAAAAAAACGTGGTAATTTCCGCCACTAAATTCTAATCAATAGGTCTAATGTTACTAATTTTACTTTTATTCGTAATCATTATATATTTTTTTCAATTAATTACAATCACATAAGTCGAAAGTAGGAATTATATTGGGACATTTTAATATAACAAACCAAAATTTATCAATTGAGGTTCTTGAAAGTTGGAATGGATTAACATTAGAAAAGCTTTTTAAGGATCATTGGAAGGCTCCTAAGAAATTGGTACATGAGTGGAGAATGAGTAAAGAAGTAAAATTGAACGGAATTACTGTTTTGTGGACAACTACTCTTTCCGAAGGCGATACGATTAGCATTCCCTTAATGAATGCTGAAAATGAAACCGTTAAAGCTGTAGATGTAGGTATTTCCATCTTATTTGAAGATGACCTGTTATTAATTGCCAATAAACCGGCAGGAATGGATACTCACCCTTCTCAACCGGGCGATACACATACGCTCATCAATGGTGTAGCGTACCACCTGCAGAACACCGGCCAAACCTGTATGATTAAGCATATTCATAGGCTTGATAAAGATACCACCGGAGCCGTTCTTTTTGCAAAAGAACGCCTTACTGGGTCCATGTTGGATAGAATGCTGGAAGAAAGAAAAATCAAACGAACCTATGTTGCTTTAGTTGAAGGAATTATCCAACAGAATGAAGGTGAAATCAAAGAAAAAATTGGAAGAGATCGCCATCATGCGACTAGACGAAGGGTCTCTCCTACTGGCCAGGTGGCTGTTACTCATTACCAAGTGCTTAAGCGGGATTCGAAGAAAAACTTAACGCTTGTCAGTTGCACTTTGGAAAGCGGCCGCACCCACCAAATCAGGGTGCACTTTAGCCACTTAAATCACCCGTTGGCTGGTGATACCTTGTACGGCGGAAAAAATACCTTTCCACGGCAAGCCCTTCATGCTCGAAAGATTGAATTTATCCATCCAATTTCCGAAGAAAAAATAATAATAGAAGCACCTTTCTTAGATAAGTCCGGGATATTTGAGACTCTCTAATATACAAAAAAAGCTGACTCCAAAAAAGTAGGAGTCAGCTTTTTTAAATTCTATCTTGCATTTTTTTTTTAACTTTTCCGCTGTCCCGCTTCCGAATGATTGAATGAGCTCACAGATTTTTTTAATAACACCATTTCATGTAATTAGAATGATAGCAATCTAAGCTTTGCATTATTATAATTACATATAAAAAAGCAACTGCAATAAACCGCAGGATAGTAAGGATCATGAATCAAAAAAAATAAGCTGGCCTGTTAGTCCAGCTCAGTTTGTAGACAAAAGGGGTTCGGAATTAAAACATTCCGAACCCCTTTTGAAATTTCCGCTTATTCGCACTGGCTTTCACATGTGTGGAATCGACAAATGCGTGTTCTGCACTTATTAACTTTCTATCAGCAGTTGTCATTAAGATGCGATAGAAAATCTGTTCAAATAAGTCTGTATCTTTAAAGCGTCGCTCATAATATTTCCCGAACGTTGAAAAATGAGGCACTTTATCATGGAAACCATAGCCTAAGAACCAACGGTAAGCCATATTTGTATCAACTTCTTCAATCGTTTTACGCATTGAACGAATACCGAAGGTATATTGAATGAATGTCGTTTAACTAAAATAACTGGATCAATACTTGGGCGTCCTACCTCTAAATACATATCTTTCATCAAGTCATATAAGAATGAGAAGTCAATGGCGGCCTCAATTTTTCGAACCAAATGGTTCGCTGGCACCAGTTGATCTAAAGTAATCATTTCAAGCTGATCTCGCTGAATAGAATCATGTTTAGAAAGCATCCTCATCACCTCAAGTTTTAATACTTCCATTTTAAAACAAAAAAGACTGTAGGCAAAAGAGGTTCTATCTAAATTTTATAACAAAGTTGATTGGAGCGGAAGGTGCGAGACTCCTGCGGGAAAAGCGCTTCTAGGAGAGACCCCGCAGGCGCAAGCCGAGGAGGCTCCCGGACCGCCCGCGGAAAGCGAGTGCCCTACGTTCCAATCAACGTTCAAATTGTACAAGCCATAAAAAAACTGTAGGCAAACTCGATTTTCATCGTGTTTGTCTACAGTCTGAGCTGGCCCTGTTAGGCCAGCTTTTATTGTGGTATTTATGAAGCTTTTCTCATGCCTTTTAAGATCAGGCTTAAGATGAAGACAAATACGATTGCACCAATTAATGCAGGAATAATAGCGAAATCTGCTACTGAAGGTCCCCAGTTTCCAAGGATTAATGAACCTAACCATGCACCAACAAAACCAGCGATAATGTTACCAATGATACCAAATGGAACGTCACGTCCAACTATCATACCTGCTAACCAACCGATAATACCTCCGATAATTAATGACCATAAAAATCCCATAATATATTTCCTCCTTAAGTAGTTGTATTTTATTACCAAACAGAATATTTTCAATTTCTACAGCAGACTCCAAGAAATCTCATCACTTCCCAATATTCATGTCCTGTTCAATTCATTAACCTTTACACTCAAATGGTATGATGCCGAGTAGTATGCACAATATCTAATGAATGTGAATGCTTTAGTTAGTGGGTAAAGTTAGCTAGCTATTGACCCTGAGGAATTGATTGGACACTCCTCATTGTGTTAGTGTGTTTTTCTTTTTGTTTGTCGCTGTACTCATTATTTTCCCCGTTAAATTAATCTAAAACCTCATTTTTTTAAAAAGTATTTGGCAAAGAAAAAAGGATTATAAGTCTAATGAAAAGGGTATACACTTTGCTGTTTCTTGTCACATTGATAGTATAAGCAAGATTTGGCTCAAATATGTTAATAAAGATATAACGAAAAAAAAGGATGCCCCGAAATTACTGGGACATCCTCATATCATTTTCAGTTTATATCATCAATCATTAAAACAACAGTTCATCTGGATTGCTTCCAAATCGTTCATTTTTGTTCAAGGCATCAATTTGATTCATTTCGTTAAGGCTCAATGAAAAGTCAAACACTTGTGCATTTTCTTCAATACGGGACGGCGTAATCGATTTAGGGATAACGACAATTTCATGTTGTAGATGCCACCTAATTAATACTTGAGCAGAGCTTTTTCTATGCTTCTTCGCGATATGATTGATAGTCGGTTCTTCTATTAAGTTCCCCCTACCTAACGGGCTCCAAGCTTCTACCTTGATATCATGCTTTTCACAGTAATCACGAATTTCAACTTGAGTCAAAAGTGGATGTAATTCTATTTGGTTTACGACAGGTTTTATTTCACTGTTCGCTAATAATTTTTCCAAATGGTGGACATGGAAATTACTCACGCCGATTGATTTTACTTTTCCTTCATTATAAAGCTTCTCTAACGCCTTCCATGTTTCCAGGTATTTGTCTTTTCCTGGCCAGTGAATTAAGTATAAATCTAAATACTCCAAACCAAGGCGTTTCAAACTATCATCAAATGCCTGAAGCGTCGTTTCATAACCCTGCTCAGTATTCCACACTTTAGATGTGATGAACAATTCTTCACGAGGTATTCCACATTCTTTAATAGCCTGTCCTACACTCTCTTCATTTTCGTAAATGGCAGCCGTATCAATTGCACGGTATCCTACTTCAATTGCTTTCTTAACGGACTCAACCGTTTCATTGCCATTTTTCACTTTAAATACACCGAAACCTAACTGCGGCATTTTTACTCCATTATGTAAAGTAATCGTTTCCCCTATACTTGATATCATTTGCCAATCCCCCTTACTTTTATTTACCAATTATATCATCTGCCTACCTTCTATTTCGAACCATAAGCCTCGGAATTTATAGAGGTATTAAATGAATCCACAAACATTTTATCCAACATTTTCAAATTAACGAGATATTTTTCCTTTAATCCTTAAGTAAGTTAAATATTTTTGTAATAAAATGACGAAATATCTATGCTTATAGATAAGAAATTAGTTACAATTGAATAGTCCGTCCGTAAACCAAGTAAAAAGAAGAAGGTGCCATCTTTAAAGAATAATTTAACTTAAAACTTCCATTTTAATAATGAGGAGTTGCAAAGCTGTCCATCGCCCATTCATTGGTCACTATCTAAATTTCTCATTACATACTTGAATATTAAGGGAGTCTTCCATGTATGAATACCATATTCATCTTAACCGCGCTAATTATTATCTTTGCTTTGATCTTTGACTTTATCAATGGATTTCATGATACAGCCAATGCTATTGCAACAGCCGTATCAACTAAGGCGCTTAAACCACGTCATGCGATCATTTTGGCTGCGGTCATGAATTTATTAGGAGCGCTGACGTTCACTGGTGTAGCACATACCATTACAAAGGATATTGTTGATCCTTTCACATTAAACAATGGCTCATATGTAATCCTCGCTGCTCTACTTTCCGCAATAACATGGAATTTAATCACTTGGTACTTTGGTATTCCAAGCAGTTCTTCCCATGCTATTATTGGTTCTATAGCGGGAGCTGCCATTGTGGCTGGAGGTTTCGATACGATTAAATGGAGTGGATTCACCAAAATCGTCCAAGCATTAATTCTATCTCCGATTCTTGCCTTTACACTTGGATTTATTGTGTACAGCATCTTTAAGGTTATTTTCAAGAATAATAATTTAGGAAAGACCAACAAGCGATTCAGGAGAATACAAATTCTTACAGCAGCCATCCAGTCCTATACACACGGAACAAATGATGCTCAAAAATCCATGGGTATCATCACTATGGCGTTAATGGCTAACGGATATGCCTCTAGCTCTGAGGTACCCTTTTGGGTACAATTATCGTGCGCAATCGCAATGGCGCTTGGTACCTCAATCGGTGGTTGGAAGATCATTAAAACGGTGGGCGGTAAGATCATGAAAATACGCCCAGTAAATGGGGTCGCTGCCGATATGACCGGTGCAGCGATAATTTTCGGTGCTACATTCCTGCATATGCCGGTCAGTACGACACATGTCATCTCTTCATCCATACTTGGGGTAGGTTCTGCACACCGTATTAAAGGTGTAAAATGGGGAACAGCTAAAAGTATGTTAATCACTTGGTTCATAACCCTGCCGATTTCTGCTTCTTTAGCAGGATTGATTTATTATCTAATTGCTTTATTTTTATAAAACCTTAAGCCTTTCCATATCGGAAAGGTTTTTATCTACCTATTTAGTCCTAATAAGTGTAACTGATTCCCATTTTTTACTTATCCTTGTTTTCGATTGTAAAGTTTTATTAAGATTTTGTAAATTTTCGTCGAAAAACCTTTCCTGATACCACATGAATTCGTTACAATCAACTTGTTAATACTAAGCGTATGATAATTTTACGTAAAAATTGCATGAATAATTGGGAGGCTTAACATGGCTTTTAAATCTAAAAAAGACAAATTCGCAGTAATGCTTTTTAACATCGCTCAAAACCTTAAAGAAGGTGCTGACTATTTCGCGGATTATAAACTGAAGAATATCTCCGATCTAAAAGTATTTTCAGATACTATGAAAGATTATGAGCATAAAGGCGATTCTATGGTTCATAACGTGATTAAAGAGCTGAACAATGCCTTCATTACTCCTATCGAACGGGAGGATATCCTAGAATTAACCATGAGAATGGATGATGTCATAGACGGTTTGGAACACTGTGCCGCATTATTCGAAATGTATTCCATCGTCAATGCTGATGAGTATATGCTTAAATTTGTGGATGCAATTAAAGAGTGTACGTATGAGATTGAAATAGCTGTCGATACACTTTCTACAAAAAAATTACCAATGATTCGTGAAAATGCAATTAAAATTAAAGACCTTGAATCTGTTTGTGACGGAATCCAACGTCAATCGATCAAAAACCTGTTTACGGTTGAAAAAGATCCAATCAGAATCATTCAATATAAAGAAATATACGAAAGCCTTGAAGAGATCGCTGATCACTGTCAAGCTGTGGCTAATACACTTGAAACAATCATAATGAAAAACGCCTAAGGAGTACCCCATAAATGGATACTTTATTAATTTTAACAATATTAATCGTTTTCTTTGCTTTAGCATTTGACTTCATCAATGGTTTCCATGATACAGCAAATGCAATTGCTACTGCTGTTTCAACAAAGGCCTTGAAACCTCGGCATGCCATTCTCATGGCAGCCATCATGAATTTCGTCGGAGCAATGACGTTTACAGGCGTAGCGAAGACCATAACTAAGGATATTGTGGATCCGTTCACGCTTCCAAATGGTTCATATGTAATCTTGGCAGCTTTGCTTGCCGCGATTATATGGAACCTCCTTACATGGCATTACGGGATCCCAAGCAGTTCCTCCCACGCATTAATCGGTTCAATTGCAGGTGCCGCAATTGCAGCAGCTGGATTTACCGGGATTAAATGGGAAGGGTTTTTGAAAATTCTTCAAGCTTTGATTTTCTCTCCTATAATTGCTTTTGTAATTGGATTTATCGTATACAGCATCTTTAAAGTTATATTTAAAAATAATAACCTGACAAAAACAAACCAGAGATTCCGTACTATACAGATTGCAACTGCGGCACTACAATCGTATACCCACGGAACGAATGACGCCCAAAAAGCCATGGGGATCATTACAATGGCCCTTATTGCAAACGGATATGCAACAAGTACTGACATCCCCTTCTGGGTTCAATTTTCCTGTGCATTAGCAATGGGACTTGGAACTTCTGTTGGCGGATGGAAAATCATTAAAACGGTTGGCGGCAAGATTATGAAGATCCGCCCTGTCAATGGTGTTGCAGCGGATTTAACAGGAGCCTTAATCATTTTTGGCGCAACTATAATACACATGCCAGTCAGTACAACACATGTTATTTCTTCTTCTATTCTTGGAGTTGGTTCGGCTCACCGTGTTAAGGGTGTAAAATGGGGAACGGCAAGAAGAATGATTGTTACCTGGTTCATTACCATTCCTATCTCAGCAACATTAGCAGGTTTGCTTTATCTTTTGATTAATTTCCTTTTCTAAAATAAGAATCCCTTCCGGTTTCCATCGGTAGGGATTTTCTGTTTCTCCCGTAAAAAACATGGATATAATTCTATGCTAAAACATGGATAATCGTATAAAATTTAAAGAAGAAGGAATCTTTTAAGCGAGGGGCAAAATAAAAATGAAGGAATTCACAAATAGAGATATTTTTAAAGACCTTTATGGAGATATGATGGAGTTTGCGGATAGAATCAGTTCCGTTTTAGGCTGTCCCATTACAATTGAGGATGGTAACCATCGCCTGCTTGCTTATAGTACGCATGATGATACAACCGACCAAGCCCGCATCATGACCATTATCGGAAGGCGCGTTCCTGAAAAAGTCATCAATAGCTTATGGAAAGATGGGTTTATCCCGGCTTTATTGAAAGAAGATGTTCCTATTAAAATTGGGGCCATCAATGATGTGGGTCTCGGTAATCGAGCGGCAGTCTCTATTAGGAAAAATAATGAAGTCCTTGGCTTCATTTGGGCCTTGGAAGTGAATGAACCTTTCACCGAAGAAGATATGGATTTTCTTCAATTTGCTGCAAAAGAAGCGAAAAACCAGTTGCAGCAATTGCAATTAAAAAAGAAAAGGAAAGAAGCAGGTCATCAGGAGTTTCTTTGGCGCATGTTAACAGGACATTATCAAGAAGAAGCAGAAATGACTGAAAATTTCACGAAGTTTACTATCCAAGTTCCTGTTGTTTTTTCCATATTAGTATTCGAATTCCCAAAAGAGATCAATCGCGAAGTAGAACGCTATATTTCATATATGTTAACGACTACTCAAAAGATAAACAGGTTCTTATTTGCCATTGACCACAACAAGCTCATTCTTTTTGCAGGATCGGACCAAGAAAATAGCCCTTCTTTTACCACATCCATCTATGATTTCATTCCTTTTTTCATATTAGAAATGAAACGGCGTTTTGGTGTTGAACATATCCTTGGCACTTCAGGCAATATGTATAAAAACCTAATGGATGTAAAATCAAGCTACGAAGAAGCTCAATATACCTTAAAAATGAAAAATATTTTTCCTAATGATATGAAGCTCATTTTACATTATGAAGAGCTTGGCATATTTCAAATGATTGAAGCTCTTGCAAGCAACAAACAACGTCATGCTCATCCTTCTATTCTGAAGCTAAGAGCTTACGACATGAAAAACCAGACAGAATTACTGCAAACACTTACTGTTTATTTAGAGAAAGACTGCAATCCAAATGAAGCTTCAAGAAATCTTCATATCCATGTAAATACCTTGAATTACCGGTTAAAACGGATTACAGAAGTAGGTAATATTCGTTTAAAAGATCCAATTCAAAAAATGTCTCTATTTCTAGATATTAAACTTAATGAATTTGACGAATTTCACAAGAAAAATTGAAATATTCCATCAACATATGAAAAAAATAAATATGGAAAGGTTGGTTAAATGAAACTAGAATCGAATGAAGAGCTTGAGAAAGAATTAAAAATCATTGAAAAATGGGAAAAAGACCAAAAAGGGTTATGGTTTTGGGAACGAATTGGACGTCTTCCCTTCAAGCTTTTGGACAAGGTAACACCGGACTTCATACAGAAAAAGCTTGGTGTCATGATCGATGAAATCGGTAGCTATATCCAAACAGGGGGACAATACTTAACGAAGGAATCCAATATTCTAAATCAGCTGCAGGCCAAAAATCCTGAACTGAATGTTTCCTCCATAGAAGATGTTTCAAAACTTCCCCTTCATATTATGGACAGTGTTAGTCAAGAGATTAAAAATTCCGGAAGTAAATTGGCCACAGTTCAGGGTGCTACTACCGGCATAGGTGGAATCTTCACCTTAGCCATTGACATCCCCCTGCTTCTTGGCATGTCAATCAAGACACTTCAGGAAATCGCTTTCTCATATGGCTACAATCCACGAGACCGTCAGGAGCGCATTTTCATCGTCAAATGCCTACAATTTACTACATCAGATGTTGTCGGAAAAAAGGCACTGTTAAACGAATTGTCGAATATGCACCTTCCCGAATCTGAATCCAATAGAGAACTTGCTTCCGAATTACAAGGATGGCGGGAAGTTGTTTATACATATCGTGATCAGTTTGGTTGGAAAAAGCTTCTGCAAATGGTACCTATAGCTGGTATAATCTTTGGCGCCTTTACCAATCGCTCTATGATAGCTGATATGGCCGATACTGGAATGATGCTATATAAGAAAAGAAGAATTTTGGAGCGGATGCAAGAATCGGTTGCAAAGATTTCTGCGTAATGTTTTCTCACGTTATCTATCTAAACTAGCTCTTAACCCTGGCAAGTCCATATTTTTTGACACTGCGTTTGTGGAATTCCACAAATACACCTTTTTCAATTTTCTGATTTCCACATACTAACTGTTTCTTTTTCCCATTATACTTGTGATACAAATAGTAAAACATATTATTGGAGGGATTAAGATGAGAATAGGAATTCCAAAAGAGATTAAAAACAATGAAAACCGTGTAGCTATCACTCCAGCTGGGGTTGTAGCATTAGTCAATGCCGGACATGAAGTATTAATTGAAATGAACGCAGGTCTAGGAAGCAGTTTTACAAATGAATCATATCAAGAAGCTGGTGCTGTTATAGTCGAGGACGCTGCTAGCGTTTGGTCAAGCACAGAAATGATCATGAAGGTAAAAGAACCTATCTCATCTGAATATAAATATTTTCGTAAAGATTTAATTCTTTTCACATATCTGCATCTTGCTGCTGAACCAGCTCTTGCACAGGCACTAAAAGAAAGCGGTGTCTTGGCCATTGCTTATGAAACGGTTGCAGTAAACCGTACACTTCCTCTATTGACACCAATGAGTGAAGTGGCTGGGCGCATGGCAGCGCAAATCGGTGCTCAGTTCCTTGAAAAAAATAACGGTGGTAAAGGAATTCTCTTAAGCGGAGTTCCTGGAGTGAAACGTGGTAAAGTCGCTGTCGTCGGCGGCGGTATGGTTGGAACAAATGCAGCTAAAATCGCAATTGGATTAGGCGCAGATGTTACCATTCTTGACTTAAGCCCTGATCGCCTTCGTCAATTGGATGATATTTTCGGAAATGAACTAACTACACTCATTTCAAATCCTTATAATATTGCTGAAGCAGTCAAAGAAGCTGATTTAGTGATCGGTGCGGTACTGATTCCAGGTGCTAAAGCTCCTAAGCTCGTTACTGAAGAAATGGTTAAATCAATGTCTCCAGGTTCAGTCATTGTCGATGTTGCTATCGACCAAGGCGGTATCTTTGAAACGGTTGACCACATAACAACACATGATAACCCTACTTATGTTAAACATGGAGTAGTCCATTACGCAGTAGCGAATATGCCAGGAGCAGTGCCTCAAACATCTACAGTTGCCTTAACTAACGTAACTGTACCTTTCGCACTGCAAATTGCCAACAAAGGCGCCATTAAAGCAATCCTTGAAAACGATGCTCTTGCAAAAGGCGTCAATGTAGCCAATGGAGAAATCACGTTCGAAGCAGTTGCAACAGACCTAGGCTACAACTATGTAAGTGTTGAAAATGCTCTAAACCAAAATAATATTAACGCATAATAAAAAGGAGACTCCAAAGACGTTCATTGCGTCTGGAGTCTTTTTTTTTGCACTTAATCAGGATTCTCTCAGGCTACAGTTATCTACGACATTTGTAAAAACTTAATAACTTGGCTGCTGGCTATTTCTGCTGATTCTTTATTATATTTAGGAGAAAACGGGTCACTAAAACCGTGAAAACCATTAAATGTATGTATCTCGATATTCTCTTTATCTAGATGTAAAACTAACCCGTCAACATCAACCGATTGTTCTTCTTGAGGAAAGAGCAGCAATGTAGGGCATTTTGGTACTTTTTCTAAATAATCTCTTATACGGGTGCCATAATATCCTACCATTCCATCAACAAATACCTCCTCACTACATAACCAAGCAATTGTCGCCCCTATACTAAATCCAATGATGAATATTTTTGAGTATTCCTCATTAGCTTTCAATATTATCTTTTTTATTTTGTTCGATGCCATAGTAAAACCTACATTATCCATAAAATTAATATATGCTTCTTTTTCTTGCACATAAGCAAATGGTTCTTCCCGTTGCAAAAAGTTTGGACAAATGACATCAAAGTTCTGTTCTGATAATAACTCACAAAAATCCTTTACATGTTGGTTAATCCCGTAAATTTCATGTAGTACAATGATTACTTTACTATTATTTTTTGATTGTATCTTGTACATCTTGGACCCCCTGTCCCTTTTGTCGTTTCAGAAAGAGGGTGCTTAAAACACCCTCTTACATGGTCCTCTATCAATCTACAAATATCTTCCCTGGATTCATTATTCCATTCGGATCCAAGGCCTGCTTGATTATTTTCATAACATCATACGCCGCCCCATGCTCTCTCCGCTGATATTTGGATTTTCCAAGGCCAACCCCATGTTCACCCGTACATGTACCGCCTTTCGCTAAGGCATATTCGACTATTTCTTCATTTAACCGCTTCGCTTCTTTCACTTCCTCTGGATTACTTAGATCAATCATGAATAACACATGATAATTTCCATCACCCACATGCCCCACAATCGCTCCTTCTACTTTGGATTGTTCGACTTTTTTCCTAGTTTCTAATATGGCATTCGACAATTCATGGAGAGGCACACTTACGTCCGTGACCATCAGTTTCTTACCCGGAGCACTGTGAATAAAAGCATATGCAAGATTATGGCGAGCTTCCCATAAAGCATTTCGGGCTTTTGAATCCGATTCAAACTGGATATCCTCACAATCAAAATCGCTTACGATTTCCTTAGCAAAGTTGACATCCTGTTCCAGTCCGGCAAAATTCCCGTGAAACTCCAAGAATAAAGTTGGCTTAACTTCATAAACTTTGTCCATAAATTGATTTACTTTTTTAATAGACTCGGCATCGACCAATTCAATACGCGCAATTGGAATCCCAGCGAGCATGATTCCATTGACGGCAGATACTGCCTGTTCAACGGTTGGAAATGAAGCTCTCCCTGCCATTGTTACTTCAGGAATGCCGTACACCTTTAACGTCAGTTCAGTAAATACACCTAGCGTGCCTTCCGAACCGACAAATAAGCCATTTAAATGTATCCCAGATGATGATTTTGTCGCTAAGCTTCCGGTATGGATAATTTCACCGTTTGCTAGAACCACTTCTAAATCCCTTACCTGATCGCGCATTATCCCATATTTGACCGAAGTAGTGCCACTTGCATTCGTAGCTGCCATCCCTCCCAATGTCGCATCCGCTCCGGGATCGACAGAAAAAAACAATCCGTATTTTTTCAGTTCTTTATTCAACTGCGTCCGTGTCACACCTGGTTGGACCTTCACCAAAAAGTCACTTTCCCTGATTTCCAACACCTGATTCATCAAGGACAAATCGAGCGAAATTCCCCCTTTAATCGGGACAACATGTCCTTCCAAACTTGAGCCTAGACCAAAAGGAATGACAGGTATTTCATGTTCATTCGCAAAACGTACGACTGCGCTCACTTCTACAGCACTTCTTGGATAAACGACCATATCCGGTAAGCGGGGAGTATGATACGATTCATCATGACTGTGCTGCTCTAATATAGTTTCATTCACCGTGACTTGTTCTTCCGTTAGTATGTTTCTTAATTCCTCTATATAAGTGTTCATTCTGCTTCCCCCTCTTTTTTAACTAAACATTCTGATAATATTACGCAAAAAAGTAGATTGCCTGAGAATAGGCAATCTATACTTCTTACTTTCCGAGCCCCTTCGTTCTATCCGTACAGGCCTTCATCCCTTGTAAAATACTTGCTCTGAACTGATTTTCTTCTAAAGTAGCTACCGCAGAAATTGTTGCCCCCCCCGGAGTGCATACATCGTCCTTTAATGCACCAGGATGCTTTTCCGTTTCAAGCACCATTTTAGCAGCACCCAATACAGATTGTGCAGCCATTCGATATGCTTGTTTTCGTGGTATGCCGTCACGGACTGCTCCATCCGCAAGTGCCTCAATAAACATGTATACATAAGCCGGTGAAGATCCACTGATAGCTGGCACTGCGTCCATCAAATCTTCATGTATAAGCTCTGTTTTTCCAAAAGAATTTAACAGTGTAGTCACATCAGTAATATCAGCTGCTGTAATTTCACGATTAATGCTGATTGCCGTCATGCCTTCACCTACAAGGGAAGGAGTGTTTGGCATCGTTCGGACAACCTTTACTGGTCTTCCAAAACCTTCCTCAATTTGTGATGTAGTTATCCCAGCTGCCATTGTAATGATCACAGCTCCTTCTTTCACGCGATTCTTAACTTCGTCGAGCACTTGCTTATGCATGACGGGTTGAATCCCTAGAAAGAGCAAATCAGCAAAACCGGCAACCTCTTTATTATCTAAACAGCCTTCAATCTTGTATTTTGAGGTGATCTTCGTCAAAGTCTCAATACTAGCTGTACTGACCATTATATTTTCAGGTGAGATGACTTCCGAGCGTAACATGCCTTCAAGCATTGCCGCTCCCATTTTACCGCATCCAATAAACCCGATTTTTTTATTCATATCTTACACTTCCAATCATAAGTTCATCTATACTCTTTCTTATTATATCGGATATGGCAAAGGGAAACACGCATCAGATATTTAGAATAGGAAGGAATTGCATATTTCTAGTCGAATTACTTAGATGATATAGGAGAAAATAAACGACATATGCAATTGATTTTATTAGCGAAAAAAAATGATTGACTAAAAAGTCATTTTCACTATATAATTTTGACCTATTAGTCAAAAGGAATACAGTTTAAGGAAATGGAGAAATGAAATGCAAATCGAGAAAAGAGCAGTCAATACCAAACTTGTCTTAACAGGATTGATCATTGGTATGTTTTTCAGTTCATTGGAACAGACAATCGTCGGAACAGCCATGCCGACGATTATTGGGGAATTGAATGGTTTCACTATCTTTGCATGGGTGACGACTGCCTATTTAATTGCCTCTACGACCGTTGTACCGATTGTTGGGAAGCTTTCAGATTTATATGGCAGGCGTTCCCTTTATTTGATTGGAACGGTTATTTTTACGATTGGCTCTTTTTTATGCGCCACTGCCACTTCGATGGAACAGCTTATTATCTATCGGGGACTGCAAGGAATCGGCGGCGGGATGATCATGCCCCTATCCCAAACGATTATCGGCGATATTTTCACTGCTGAACAACGAGCCAAATGGCAGGGAGTATTCGGAGCCCTTTTTGGCTTAAGTTCTGTAATTGGTCCTTTTCTGGGTGGACTGATTGTCGACCACATCAGCTGGCATTGGATCTTCCTTATTAATGTACCGACGGGATTATTATCGGCAATTTTGATTTATATCGGGTTGAAGCACGAAGCGATTCAAAAAACAGAGAAAGTGAATATCGATTTCCTTGGTATTTTCACCTTAATTCCAGGTATTGTCCTGTTATTATTGGGCTTAACATTCGGAGGTGATAAATTCGAATGGATATCTCTTGAATCTCTCTTGATTTTTGGCTGCACACTTGTCTTTATTGTCCTATTTATCATTTTTGAAAGAAAAGCAATTGAACCAATTCTTGATTTATCTCTCTTTAAAAATAGAGTTTTTGCCACAACGAATATCTTAGGATTTTTGCTAGGTCTGGGCATGTTCGGGGCTATCATGTTTGTCCCATTGTTCATGCAAGGAGTATTAGGAGTGTCACCAACAAAAGCCGGATCGACCATGACTCCAATGATGATTGGGTTGATTCTTTCTAGTATCGTTGGTGGGCGTCTGCTGTTAAAGTTTCGTTTTCGTACCGTTCTTACCCTTGGAATGGCCATTGCGACTCTCGGCTTTTTCCTAATGAGTACGATGGATGGTGAAACTACAATTCTGACCGCTTATTCCTTCATGGCTGTCCTCGGTGTGGGAATGGGTCTTGTCATGCCGACCCTGATGATTGCTGTTCAAAATGAATTTCCAAAATCACAGTTAGGATCGGTCACTGCAGCCTCGACCTTCTTTCGATCTATAGGCGGAACGATGGGTATTACGATTTTGAATGCAGTAATGAATCACAATCTTCAGCAAAATATGGATGATGCGGTTGTTAGTGAAAAAAATACCCAAATACAAGAAGCATTGAAGGCACTAGCCGATAAAACAGATAATTTATTCAATATCATGCTCTATCCTGAGAATCTGAAAATGCCGGCTGAAGTTAGCAATATAATAATAAAAACCATTGAAAATGCCTGGATTGAAGCATTTTCAAGTGTATTTGTAACTGGTATCTTTTTTGTCTCTGTCGGAATATTAGTTGCTCTTTCAGTTGGTTCCGGAAAAATCAAAAGAGATCAAGAAACGGAAAAAGATTTAGGTTAAATAAATTATTACCATGGAGACCGGCGCCTTTCCAGCCGGTCTTTTTATTTTTCTTCATCTCTAGGTTTCTTTTTCTACAATAAGGGAATTTTATCTATAAGAGACTATATGGAGTGATACTATGCAAAAGGATACAAATTTCCATTCAATTTTACCACCGGAGTTTTATCAGCAGCCAACGCTTGTGCTAGCAAAATCCCTTCTCGGCTGCCTGCTGATAAAAGAAACATCAGAAGGAATCGCTTCTGGATTTATTGTTGAAACCGAAGCCTATATGGGGCCGGAAGATAGGGCCGCACATAGTTTTGGAAATAGAAGGACGAAGCGGACTGAAGTGATGTTCGGAAAGTCCGGAATGATCTATACATACGTCATGCACACCCATACGCTTGTCAATGTCGTGAGCGGTGATCTAGATAAACCGGAAGCCATCTTAATCCGGGCTGTGGAACCCTATTCAGGGCTTGAGTTAATGCATGAAAGACGTGGACTTGCTGATTTTCGAAAGTTGACGAACGGACCTGGAAAGTTATCCAAAGCACTAGGCATTACTATGGCCGATTATGGTCAACCTTTCACAAAACCGCCGCTTTATCTTGCTTCTGGAAAAAAGCCTGAGCACATATCCAGCGGACCCCGCATCGGAATTGGCAAATCAGGGGAAGCAAAGGACTATCCATGGCGTTTTTGGATAACCGACAATCCTTTTATATCTCGCTAGTAATTTTAACATTCTATTTTCCCAAGCTTAAAACTGGTACCAAAAAAAGCCTAGTCGCTCTTTATCATGTTTGATTTATCGTTAAAAGAGTAGCTATAAATCAAAATGTTTTTTCATCTTTAAGTAATCTTCAGGTGTGTCAACATCCATCCCCCACATCTGATTATCAGTGGAAACGACCTTCGTTAATGGTGTATATCTTTTTATAATTTCTTTGCCTCCTTGATCTCCTGCAATTGAATCGAATTCGTTAAATAATTCAGCATCAAACAGAATTGGATGACCTAAATCATCTTTATATTTTGGCCTGACAATACGAACCCCTTCATGCCTATGAGCTTTATAGTGGTCAATTAGTGATTGTACAAAGGATTTGGAAACTAAGGGTTGATCCGCTAAAAAAATCATGACAGCATCCACATCCTTTTTTACCGCCTGAATACCGAGTTTCAGAGAAGAAGCCATACCATTTGCATAATTTTGATTATAAATAATTTCTATATCTTCTAAATCATGAGTATAATGTCGAATTTCTTCTATATAATGACCTGCGATTAAAACGATTGGCTGTAATGAAACATCAACCGTTGCTTTAAGAACATATTTAAAAAGAGGTTGACCATTTAAAGGTAATAATAGTTTAGGTTGTCCCATACGTGTTGACATTCCAGCTGCAAGAATTACAGCTCCTACTTTAAGCATGAATTTTGGTCTTTCCATGGAGTGAAATCGGATTTCTACCATTTTTGACGGTCATTAGTTCAGCAACAATACTTAAAGCTACTTCCTCCATCGTTTCAGCTCCTAGATCCAAACCAATAGGTGAATGTATCGGCCCGTCGGAAAAAGTTTGTCCAATATTTATAAGCATTTCTTTTGTTCTAGCAATAGGGCCCAGAACACCGATATACCGTGGATTACTTGTCAAAGCAAGTTGTAATGCCTTTTCATCAATCTCTTGGTGATGATTCATGATGATCCACCATGAATCCATAACATTGTTTGAATTAATCTCTTCAGGTTTTTTAATTAAATGTTTAACAGAGGGAAAATGTCGAGGGTTGTTAAATTCCACACGTGAATCTAATACATTAACAGAAAAACCAGCTTTAGCAGCTAAATCAGCAACAGGTACTGCATCCCTTCCGGCTCCTGCAACAATTAATTTTTCCGCGGGTTTAACTGCATCAATTAGAAATCTGCTTCCGTCACAGCTCATTATTTCTGCTCGAGTTTGCGTGTCCATACTATTTCTTGCTTTTTCTACAACTTCACAGGGGAATTTATCCAAATCCCCAGTCATTTTACCTTCTTTTTCAATCAATAACCTCCTACCAGTAGGTATTTCCAGTACATAAGTGAAAGTTTGACCCTTCTGGATAATTTCTTCTGTTTTCTTCCAAAATACATCATTCGGATTTATAGGTAGAATAAGCATTTCAAGAACCCCTTTACACCCTATTCCTAAACCCCACATTTCATTTTCACTTAAATCGTACTTATGTGTTAAAGGGGTTTTCATATCCATTGCCTTTTCTGCCCACCCAAAAAGATCGTTTTCCAAACATCCTCCGCTTATCGTGCCGAACATTTTCCCATCAGAAGCCATCATCATTTTGCTACCTGGCAGTCTGTAGGCTGAACCTTTCACACTAATTTGCATGATAATAGCCGCTTGTTCGTTACGGTCCCATGCTAATTTAATATTTTTTAATACATCTTTAAACTCTAGTAATCGTGACATATCCGTTTCTCCCCCTGTCTGCTTGAATTTTATGAAGTAAGTGGAAGTTAAAAAGAGAATAATCCTTTTTTTCTTCCTATCTTACCCATTTATTTCACAAAAAAATTTCTCCCAATACTATCTATTTAGTATTCTTTTTTTCTAAATCTATGCTAAGAAACAGTGAAAGAGCAACAAAACATAAAATAGCGCTCAACCAATTTTTTTATGAACCTCAACAATGCTTTCCCTGTACTCTGCCGGCTTTCAACCCACTTCTGGGCTTTAGCCGCTTCTGCTAACCGAAATTGTTCGACGATTTTTATCTTCAAGCTGCATGCTTCAACGATTGCGGACGCTCTTTTCGCATAGTTCCTAAAGCTAAAGCCAAGAACCGACCAGCAGCTGGCATGCAAATCCACAGTCTTGAATTGGACTGTTTCTCCACTAGAGTTACCAAAGTGACCAATCGTCCATACTCCCAAATAATTCAGTCTCCGTTACGAATATAGCTTTAATCATTGCAAAACGATTCACTTTTAAATCAAAATATCTGAAAATTCTTGATTTTACCCTTGTTTTTGATTTATATTTGAATCACTAGAACAATAGATAAGGAGAAAAAAATGAGTGATAACAATGTGAAAAGAGTATTGGACACCATCATCAGCACATCCAATAACAATATTACTGTGACCGATGAAAAGGGTTTTATTTTATTTACGAATCCTAACCACTGGTGGATTTATGGAATTGAACCCGACAATTATCTTGGAAAATCGGTCTACCAGCTGGAAACTGAAGGAATACTTTCTCCATCGATCACCGCTATGGTTTTGAAAGAACGAACACCTACCCAAATTATGCAGCATACGAAGACGGGAAAAATCGTCATGTCGACTGCATATCCCATCTTTAATGATGATGGTGAATTGATTCGCGTCGTTAGTTATACCCAGGACCAAACTGAAATCAGAAACTTACAGGATCAATACGGACAATTAGAAAAAAAGATTCAAGAATACCAAACAGAGGTCGAGGAACTTCGGGAACAGGAAGAACTGATCTATCGAAGCAAAGAAATGCAGCAAATCTCCAAAACGATACTCCGTGTTTCAAAAACAGATGCTACTGTCATGCTTCTCGGGGAATCAGGGGTTGGAAAGAGTGTCTTTGCCCGCAGGCTCCATAATCAGAGCTATCGCAGTAAAGAACCCTTCATTGAAGTAAACTGCAGTACCATTCCAGAAAGTCTTTTTGAATCTGAAATGTTTGGATACGAAGCAGGATCCTTCACAGGGGCGCAAAAGCATGGGAAACAAGGATTGATTGAACAGGCACATAACGGAACCTTATTTTTAGATGAAATCGGAGAGCTTCCCTTGGATATGCAGGTCAAATTATTAAATGTTCTACAGGAGAAAACCTTTAAAAGGGTGGGTGGAAAAAAAGAGCATAAGATAGACTTTCGGCTCGTAACAGCAACAAATCAAAACCTTGAGGAAATGGTCGAAAAAGGATCATTCAGGCTCGATTTGTATTACCGCTTAAACGTAATTCCTGTCCAAATCCCACCTTTACGCGAAAGGAAAGAGGATATTGCCATCTTGATCAATCATAATCTTGAGATTATTAACAAGAAATACAAGTCAGATAAAAAATTGCACCCCTCCACATACGAAATCCTCATCCAGCATAAATGGTCCGGGAACGTGCGTGAATTAGAAAACTTAATTGAACGGCTCATTTTGACTTCGGAAGACTCCATTATTTTCCCTGGCTTCCTCCCCTCCCATTTTCATGATCAAGAATCTTTGGAGAAAAAAGATGATACCCTAATGATCGATCAAATGATGGTTGAGGACCGCGATCTCAAGACAGCTCTTGAACAAGTGGAAAAATGGATGATGATGAAAGCACATAAACAATGTAAATCGACATATGAAATGGCTAAATTTTTAGGTATTAGCCAGCCTTCCGTCGTTCGAAAAATGAAGAAATATCAAGGTCAACTTACCTGAGTACAGCTCAGTTTCTAATACCCCATTACATCTGGTGAGTGATAGAAGCTGTGTTTTCGTAACTTTCCAGAAAAGTAATAGGCAGACTATATTGACTTTTTTTCGTAAAATAATTAAATTGTTTGTTAAATATTATTAATCCACATGGTAAAAAACAAGAAATCACGATAGATGCACGGCGGTTTAATTCTTAGCAGGTCTTTTTACATAAAAATAAGAGGCCTTCATATAGAAAGCCTCCTTCATCTTATTATTTGTTTGACACACCTGCCGACTCAAATGTTGCCATTTCCTTTATGATCAATGTTGCTGACTGAAGAATAGGAAAAGCAACTGCAGCTCCTGTTCCTTCTCCTATTCTCATTCCTAGTTGAAGAATTGGCTCTTTTCCAAGCAATTCAATAGCCGTTCTATGTCCCGGCTCTGCGGATTGATGTCCGACAAACATATAATCAGATGCACGACCAGAAATAAGATTTGCAATTACAGCAGCCGTCGTTGTAATAAAACCATCAACAAGAATGGGAATTCGGTTATTGGCTGCTGCAAGCATGGCCCCTGCCATCCCGGCAATTTCAAGTCCGCCAATTTTTATCAGAATATCGATTGGATCATCAGGATTAGGTTTTCTTAAAAGAATTGCTTCTTCAATAATTCTTTGTTTATGTAAAATACCTTCACTTTTTAATCCTGTTCCCTGGCCTACAAGCGATTCTACGCTCTTCCCGCTAACAACGGAGATTATTGCAGAACTAGCTGTCGTATTTCCAATACCCATTTCACCAAGGATCAGACATTTTGCTCCCCGTTCGATCATTTTCAGAGCGCGCTCATACCCGATTTCAAGCGCTTGATTTACTTCTTCCCGTGTCATAGCATTCTCTTTATAGAAGTTTCTTGTTCCACGGCGGACTTTCCTTGAAGTTAATTCCGGTGCTTCAATATCCGCGTCAATCCCGATATCAACTATGTCAAAGTAAGCATGAATCGCACGGCTGAATACATTGATCGCCGCTCCATTATTCAGGAAATTGAGAGCCATTTGTTCAGTCACTTCTTTTGGATAAGCGGAAACCCCCTCATCCGTAATCCCATGATCGGCTGCAAACACAATCACGCCCGGTCTCGATACTTCAGGAAAGGCTTCACCTGTCATCTTTGCTAATTCGATTATCAATTCTTCTAGCCGTCCCAAACTTCCCTGCGGAACTGTAAGCGAATCCACATACCTTTTTACCTGCCGTCCCATTTCTTCATCCAGCATTGGGATGGAGAGAGTGGCTAACTCATTCTTCATTATGAAAATACCTCCAAAATTCAAAATAAAAAACCTTAACCATAGGTAAAGGTCCTTATCTATCATCTGCTATAAATACAACTTAGTCTATATTATTACACTATAAAATTTCTCTTTGAGTAAAATGGATAATGTTAAAACATGCACATATTCCGAGTTCAATATTTTACTGTGGCATCCCTAGTTCATGTAATGGATAGAAACGAAATTCCACTTTACCCACAAGTGATTCCTCAGATATAAAACCAAATCTTCTTCCATCCCAGCTATCCCTACGATTATCTCCCATGACAAATAAATAACCATTGGGTACTTTGGATTTCCCTAATAGATTTTGCAGGGTAAAATTCTCCGTCAGATTTTCTTCAGGTGGAATTTGCTCTTTGTTTGTTTTCAAATATGGTTCTGTATACTTTTTCCCATTGATATATAGCACGTCTTTTTTCATTTCCACACTGTCACCTGAAAGACCAATCACTCTTTTGATATACTTCTTATCTTCATCAGGAGCATGAAATACGACCATATCGAAATGTTCGATCTTACCGATTTTTGTAACAACAATCCGGTCATTGTTTTCATAAGTTGGCTCCATTGATTCACCCTTAACAGTCACTGGGGTAAATAAAAATTGGTTGCAAATAAAGACGATTATTAATGCAAATAGGATAGATTTTGCCCATGAAAGCACTTCACTTTTTATCTCTTTCTGCATATAACTTCCTCTCTTATCGATTTTGAATGATTAACAAATATAAAATGAAAAATCTTTTTATATTAACATTTTACTTAAATGGATTTATTATGTATATAGTAGAAATCTTTAAGATAAAAGATCTTTCTTTTAAAATACTTTTTTTTGCATATGGTAAAGTTACTTAAGAAGAATTTAACGTAGGAAGTTTAGGCTCAAACTTTAAATCACTGCAACGGGCAGTCACTCACCCTTTACCTATTTTCATCGCCGTTTTGATCATCCTGCACGTACTTATGCCAATATGGGTCTGACTCTTGGCTATTTAGTTTTTCGTGGGGATGCCTTCAAGATTATAGGTTTAGTCTTAGCTGTTGTTATTCCTACGGGTGTCACCATTATGATTTGGGTATCCATGTATAAAGGGAATGCTGTACTTGCTCTAACCATTATCCTAATCGACACTCTATTCTCTCCAATCATCGTTCCTTACAGCGTTGCCCTTTTCGGAGGCGGCTCAATTGAAATGGATATGTGGTCAATGGTGAAAGGGTTAATCGGAATGGTCGTTCTTCCGTCCATACTGGCAATGTTCTTGAATCAGACTACGAAAGGCAAGGTAAAAACAATTCTATCCCCCCGATTAGCTCCTTTTTCCAAACTAAGCGTAGGAATTGTCGTAATATTGAACAGTTCAAAAATTGCTCCCTATTTAACTCATTTCGATAAAAAATTAATAATCATGACCTTCTTGGTTTTATTTATATCCGCTTCAGGCTATGCTCTTTCTTGGATGATTGGAAAATTTTTAAGATGGGAACAGGAAGACGTCATTCCCTTAACTTTTACCGGCGGGATGCGGAACATCAGTGCAGGAGCTGTTCTTGCGACCACCTATTTCCCGGCTGCCGTTGCGGTTCCTTTAGTACTTGGAATGCTTTTTCAACAAATGCTCGCTTCCTTTTACGGATATTCCATAGATAAGTATTACCATCGAGGTTTTTCGAAGATTAAATCAGATGGTTTTTTTAAACTTGAGATAATTCATGCTTACCGTTAGGAATAAGGTGTGATTTCAGGCACCTTAGAATTGAGGGCCCAATTGCCAATATCCCGGATTTTATAATCAAGGGGATCATGCAAAGTATGGGTTCTTATATTCCTCCAAAATCGATCATACTGATACCTAGCCGAGGTAGCTCTTGCTCCCATTACATCAAACATACGATTCGTTACCTCTAACGCCGTTTTCGCTACGGAAACCTTCGCTGTTGCAATCGTGATCCCGCACTCTCCCCGTTCCTGCTCAGTTAGCATCCACTCTTTTTCCCATACATTCTGCAGGGCGTCTGCTGCATTTTGAGCCAGTGCAGCTGAAGCTTTTAACTGAACGAATAATTCTCCATAATGGCGAATGGTATAGGGGTCGCTGGTTGCATCTTCTACATAAGACGTCATCCAGGGACGGGTCACATTTTTTGTATAGTTCTTTGCTTCTTCAAAGGCTCCTTCCGCAACTCCTAGCATCACATGAACCAAAATAGTTTGGGCAATGTGTGTCCTTAGTGTAGGAAACAAACCTTGAAGATCTTGTTCATAATAATCAAGCACCTCTTCCTTTTTCAGTACCACTTCATTAAATATAACCGTCCCGCTGTCTGTTTGCCGCTGTCCAAAACTATCCCAATCATCCTGTATAATAATTCCTTTTCGATTAGTTGGAATAACAGCAATAACAGGGCGATCAAAACCTGTGCTCTTAGCAGAAATCAATAAGCGGGCAGAATCCATTGCCCCTGAACAAAAGCTTTTTTTTCCATTCAATATCCAATGTGAGTTTTCTTTATTCAACAGCAAATTTTCATCCCGAGGATTAAATGCATTTCCCCAGAACAAATTCTTTTCAGCCGTTTCCTCATATAACTTCTCTTTCTGAAATGGAGATCCGAATAAGTGGACAGATGTCAAACATAAGAAATGATATCCGAATAAATGGGCGATCGATCCATCCACTTTTGCCAGTTCACGTGTTAATTGTAAAACTGTTTTCCAATCTTCCCCTTTCCCTCCTAGGGATTTTGGAATCATAAGCGAAAGCAAACCACTTTCACGAAGTAAATCACGCTCAAATTTTGCTGTTCCTCCTCGTTTATCTCGCTCAATTGCTGTTTTAGCAAATTCCTTAGCTAATGAGTATGCTATTTCAAGATAATCAGCCTTACTTTCTTTCGCCATTTTCATTAATTGAGTCCTCCTTAATGCTTCTTTAGTTTCTTATATAAAAAATAATAAAGAGGCTCCCATCTCAAGATACATTCCACCTTGAATTGGGAGCCTCTAGTGATCTAGTCGGCTATTGAATTATCAGAATCTTCGTTTTTATATTAAATCTTATTAAACACATTAGTCAAGTAATAATTAGGGATATTTTTTTGCAAAGAATACAAATCTGCCCTTTAATCCTCACTTGACAGATGGGCTTAATGTATAATAAACTTTCTCACAAAGGTGTACGGACTTTTAAAAAAACAAAACAAAATATGCTGACTGGTTTACCAGAGGCTCTTGTCGAACTCTTCTTTTATTTGAAGGCTGACAAGAGCCTTTCTTTATAAAAAATTGCTTTTTAGAGAAGATATTCCCGAAAAACAGGAGGTAATAAAAATGAGTTTACAATTTGCATATTGGGCACCAAATGTAAGTGGCGGTCTGGTTATTTCGAATATTTCCCAAAGAACAGGTTGGACGTATGACGCGAATAAACGATATGCACAAATGGCCGAAAACCTAGGATTTGATTATGTTTTATTGCAAACTCGATTCTTTGCAAGCTATGGGGCTGAGAATCAATTAGAAGCTGCTACGCTTGCTTCTGCATTGGCAAGTGTGACTAATAAAATTAATATCATTACAGCCGTTCTTCCTGGACTGTGGCATCCCGGTGTCGTAGCCAAAATCATCTCTACGATCGATCATATTAGCCATGGACGTGCATCCATAAATATCGTTAGTGGATGGTTTAAAGACGAGTTTACTGGCTATGGAGAACCATGGTTGGATCATGATGAACGTTACAGGCGTTCTGAAGAGTTTATACAAGTTCTACGAAATTTATGGACAAAGGAAGAGACTACGTTTAAGGGTGATTTTTACCGAACAAATGAAGCACCCCTAAAACCCAAACCGATTAACCCTCCCAAAATATTTCAAGGTGGCAACTCTATTGCTGAGGCAGGACGAGTGTCTGATGTTTATTTTATAAATGGAAACACATTAGAGAAATTAAAAGAACAAATTGACCAAGTACGATCATTGGCTCGCTCGAATGGAAGAGAGATTCAGATTGGTGTCAATGGTTTTGTGATTGTTCGTGGTACAGAAGAAGAAGCAAAACGAGTTTTAACAAATATAGTTATACATGCAGATCAAAAAGCTGTCGAAGGATTTAAAAAACAAGTGAAATTTGCAGGTCAAGCTTCATCACAAGGAGAAGGAATGTGGCAAAACTCAACATTCGAGGATCTCGTTCAATACAACGACGGATTCAAAACCGGGTTAATTGGGACTGCCGAGCAAGTTGCGGACCGCATTATTGAATTAAAAAAAATCGGAGTGGATATCATCTTAACAGGATTCCTGCACTACGAAGAAGATTTACAAGCCTTCGGGGAGAAGATAATTCCTCTCGTAAGGCAAAAAGAAGAAAAAGTAAAAGAAGAAATTACTACTATATAGATAATAAGAATCCAACAATGCAACACTATTGCTGATTTAAATTAGTCACATTACTCCGAAGTAGGGCAAGTATATGAGTTTTCATAGGCACCCTTTTTCCCTTTCAATAAAATAACAATTATAATGTGAAAGTGGAACAAATTAACATGAATAGACAATACAAATAAGTACTCGGAGGTAATGAAGATGAAAATTGTTGCAATTGTAGGGAGTATTCGTAAAGAATCTTATAACCTAAAGCTTGCTAAATTTATTCAAACTCGATATCAAGAACGGTTTGATCTTGAAATCTTAAACATTCGGGATTTGCCTTTTTATGACCAAGATATTGAAAACGAACCTCCTGTAGTTGTAAAAGAATTTAAAAGCAAAGTCGCTAGTGCAGATGCGGTCTTATGGGTAACTCCTGAATACAATGGTACGATTCCTGGCGTATTAGGCAATGCTATCGATTGGTTATCACGTGTGGATAAAGTCTTGATTGGTAAACCATCATGGATCATGGGTGCGTCCATGGGGCAATTAGGAACGGTTAAAGCCCAATTACATTTGCGTGAAATTCTATTCGCTTTAGGTATCTCCTCTCCTCTGCTTCCTGGAAATGAAGTTTATGTTGGAGCAGTTCATGAAAAAATCGATAAAGAAGGTACTCTTACGCATGAACCGACTGTTCAGTTTTTAGATACTGTCGTTGATAACTTCATTGCCTGGTTTAATCATCATAATCGTTAATTTAGTAAAAATCCCAGTAGGAATTATCCTACTGGGATTTTTTGTGCGTCCTACCTATTCATTAAACTAGACTCTTCTTCGACTAGTATAAGTTGTGAGGCAGATTCAAACTTTTTTAGCTGAACAAATGCCTACTTAATCATCTACCCTATTAAAGAAGAGCAGACTAACGAGGAAGTAAGTCCAAGATAGAAGCTATTAAAACCATTATTAAGACGAGTATGATTCAAGAGATTCTTTCATCCTCTTCCCGCTTGAAATGAAGGATATTTCGTCATTCCCCCATCAGCAAATAGGGTGATGCCTGTTACATAACTTGACTCCGAAGATGCCAGCCATACAGCAACCGCAGCGATTTCTTCAGGCTTTCCAATGTACCCCATTGGAATCATACTTTCAAGATCCTTTTTCTTTTCAGGATCTTCAAGCTTGTCGGCATTTATTGGCGTGGCTATTGCACCTGGACCAATGCTGTTTACACGAATCCCTTTTGGCGCATATTCTAGCGCCAAAGTTTCCGTAAGCAACTTCACACCGCCCTTGCTTGCCGCGTAGTGAACAAATAAAGGCCATGGAATTTTTTCATGTACACTGGACATATTTATCACATTTCCTTTAATGTTGTTTTCTACAAAATACTTGATGGCTTCACGGCAACCTAAAAAATTACCTGTTAAATTGGTGTTAATTACCCGGTTCCAGTCGCTTAATGGCATCTCATGAGAAGGGACTGGATTTTCTATTCCTGCATTATTAATGAATATGTCAAGTTTTCCAAATCCCTTTATGGCTGATTGCACAAAATTAATCACATCTTCTTCAACGGTAACATCGCCTTTTACTGCAATAGCTTCCCCATCAGTTTTTTTGATTTCTTCTAATACACTATCTGCTTCCTCTAATTTAGTACGGTAATTAACCACGACCTTCGCCTTTTCCTGAGCAAAGCGAATTGCCATTGCCTTTCCTAAACCAGTGGATGAACCAGTTATCACAACGACCTTTCCTTCTAAATCTGTATACATTTCATCGCCCTCCAATTAACTTTTTGCGAGTCCGAGCATAACCCCAGCTGTAATAATCAAGATAATTCCAATAACGATTCCAATTAATTGGCGCCTTGTTTTCTTCTCATGCAAAATTATGATCCCACCGAGCGTTGAAATAATAATGCCCATTTGAGATAGGGAAAAACTCGTTGCGACTCCCACACGAGGCTGTGATATAAATAAAAACATGTTTCCTGCTGCCCATATTAATCCAGGAATGATATTGCGAATTGCATACTTATTAAACGGCTTATGTTTAAACGTTAATAATAAGCCACCTACCACCATCCCGATTGCTTGAGGAAACAATGCTGACCAGCCATTAACATCAAAAAGACGTGCAACAACCACATAAACTAAATAACCAAATGTTGAGATGAGTAGAATAACGATTCCCTTTTTCAAGTTTCCCGATTTACTCTCTTTTGATTCTTTATCTTCCAGTGAGGTCAACACGATTCCAATGATAATAAATACTAAAGCCAGTACGCCTAAAATAACCGCTTTCAGTGTAGACCATTCGTGAAAAACAATGACTCCAAATAAAGTAGTAGAAATCAGCTGTAATCCCGTTGAAATCGGCATTGTTTTAGAAACACCCATTAAATCAATGCTTTTGAGCTGATTAGCTTGTCCAACAGCCCAAAAAAGTCCTGAAACAAACCCCACACCAAAAACTAGAGGTGACAACTTGATATCCGCGAAAAAATAAACCCCAATAGAAAAAATCAAAGCCCCAATCGTTGTACCTAGGGTTTGACTATAGGGACCACCACCAAGTTTCACATTAAATAAAACGATACTTCCCCAGAATAGTGCCGGTAAGAGAGCTAATAATATATCCATTTTCAACCCCCATATATGTATGTACTAAACATGTCATTTTTTAATATGTACTCACTAAGAAAATTGAACCTTGGTAATTTTATCTATGAAAACTTCTTAGAGGCTTACTGAATTTTGATCATCTAATGACCATTTATTCAAATGAATGATAATGATAAATTCAAAAGGAAAGACAAATTCAGCTGCAGTTGTTCTACATAAAAAGGGCTGCCAGCGGCAACCCTTTTTATGTAGAATTAGTATTCTCACTCATATTAGCTTGAAATAATGGAGGAAATGTTTGAAATGAATCCACTCGTTCCCTCTGCGTTGAATCTACTACGATACTATCGGTATCACCTGAATAATGTAAACACTTATGACTTGTTGCACTTCTTAAACAATAGGTGGTTGCCAATTTTGGCAAAAACTAAAACCTCTCATTTTTTGAATGATATCAAAAATCTATTTGTCAGTCATAAACTTTATATTTCCAGAAAAGTAAAGCTATCAATGAAATCACTTTTTTTATATTTTTATTTTTTCAAATGATACGGTACTGTCGTAATAACTACATTTCTTCTATAAAGTAAGTATGCACGGATCAGTAAACTAGATTGGTTGTGAAGAATATTGTGCCAGCCTTTCTTCGGAATAAATTGTGGAATGATTACTGTAACTTTATAGTTAGATTCCCTCGCTTTATGTTCAACTGTATCTACAAATTTAGTTAGTGGCTGTATGATACTTCTATAATAAGAGTTCAGTGTGACGAGTCTAATATCTGGTTGCCACTTCTTCCATTTTTCTTCGAATTTTTTTTCATCTTCTCTTTCAAAAGCAACATAAACGGCAATAACCTGATGTGCCGAAAGAGATTTAGCATAATTTAATGAGTTCTCAACCACATGAGTTATACCAGCCACAGGTACAATAATGATATTCCCTTCTATTGGTAAGATAGGCTCACAAGTTGTAATCCTAAGTTGGTCACCAACTGCTTCATAATGCTTTCTAATTCGATGAAAAATAACAATGATGATAGGTAAAAAAATCAAAACAGGCCAAACCTGAGTAAATTTGGTTAAAAAGAATATCATTGTGACGATAAAGCTAATAAGGGCACCAATTGAATTAATGGTTAATTTCATCATCCATCCTTTTGGCTTTTCGCGAATCCATTTAACAATCATCCCGGACTGAGACAACGTAAATGGAATAAATACCCCAACCGCATAAAGTGGAATAAGATTTTCTGTATGTCCTTCAAATGCGATTATTAAGATGATTGATGCAAGTCCTAGTATGATAATTCCATTGGAATATCCTAATCGGTCTCCTCTAATTGTAAACGCCCTTGGTATGAATTTATCCTTTGCAAGATTTACCGCAAGCAAAGGGAAAGCAGAATAGCCAGTGTTGGCAGCAAGTATCAAAATTAATGCAGTCGTACCTTGAATGAAGAAATACATGAAATTCCGTCCAAAGATCTCTTCAGCAATCTGCGAGACAACTGTTACCTCTGCGTTAGGTACTATGCTTAAATAATAGGCTAAGAATACAATTCCCGTAAATAACACGGCAAGTAAAGAACCCATTGCTATTAATGTTTTTGCAGCATTATTAGGGGCTGGATCTTTAAAGTTCGGAATCGCATTGGAAATCGCTTCAACTCCTGTTAATGCTGAGCTACCTGATGCAAAAGCTCTTAGAAGTATAAATAAACTGATTCCTGCTACTGGTGTTCCAATTGATGCATGTAAGTCAGGGGAAACGCCACCAGTTAAAATTTTGTATAGACCTACACCAATCAGAATGAATAACGCTAAAACGAATAGATACACTGGATAGGCTAATACGGAAGCCGACTCTGTTACCCCTCTTAGGTTTAGGATGGTAAGAAGAATTACAAAAATTATAGCAATAAAGACATTATATGAATGTAGGCTCGGGAAAGCAGATGTGATGGCATCTGTACCCGCAGAAACACTTACAGCCACAGTTAGGATATAGTCGACTAACAAGGATCCTCCAGCTATCAACCCAGGATTCACACCCAAATTGTTTTTTGAAACCACGTATGCTCCCCCGCCATGAGGATAAGCAAAGATAATTTGTCTATAGGACAAGATTAAAGCCATTAACAGAATCAATACACCAATGGCGATAGGAATGGAATACCAAAATGCTGCGGCACCCACTGTAATTAAAACAATTAATATTTGTTCCGGACCATATGCAACCGAAGACAAAGCATCAGAAGATAATATGGCCAAGGCTTTTGTTTTGTTAAGCTTTTGGTCACCTAATGCCGTTGATTTTAAAGGCCGGCCTATTAAGAACCTCTTTATAGAAGATAACATTAAGAATCACCGCCATTTTTCAAATTAAGTGTATTTTGCCCAGTTATATGAATAAAACTTTACGAACAAAACAAGAATAAAATAGAAAAATGCCCACAAGTCATAGTTAAATAGACCTGCAGACATCATTTTTTTGTCTCACAAGTTCCACCTTCCTTCTCATATAACGCTTACGAGGTTAGCTGTCGGATTCGGGCCTTTGAGTAGCCCTACCTAGAAAGGATTCACCCCTTGGATTGTAAAACAATCCCAAGAACGGTTCCCCCGTACCATAAGGTTTCAGCGATTTAGAAATATGAAACTGTTGATATCATACTCCCGTGATTCAGAAAAGTAAATGAAAAATTTGCAAACAAAAAGAATAATTTTTTCTTAGAGAGGTTATGTTGTTAACAACTACTTCATTAGTGATTAAGACATATGGTACCAAGAAAGGATAGAGGAGAATTACATGCCCCCAAAAAATGATAACCCAATATTATCTGATGAATTTTTAGATCAAGTGGTTAAAGAAATTAACGAAGAATATGGTGGTCCCGCAATGGAAAAAAATGATCAGCACCAAAATAGAGATAGGGAAGAAAGAAGCTGAATACATCTCTGATTTATCAATAAATTCTCCTTTCTATTTAAACTAATTTAACAATTAATTAGCCAAAAACTTCATTTAAAATTAGTAAAATCATTTAAAAACACCAAAAGAAAAATCACTTTCAGAATATCTCAAAAAAACTCTGGATTCCTCTTTCCCAGAGTTTTTTAATCTAGGTCCCTTTAATTCCTTACCTGTTTTATAGGAAGGATTTTAGGAGCCTCTATTTGTACTTCTCCTCCTTTTTGAAGGTTACTACCAGCTCGAAATACGCCCTCACGATTTGTTATTTTCTATAATTAAAAAACTATATTTTTAGCAGAATTAAGAATAGAAATCTAGTAATCTCCCCTCACCCTTTAGGACGCATATATTCATTCATTATGATTAACTAATTAAAAATTATGTGCTCTTTCTTTTAACAACTTGTCCAAACCAATATAGCTTATTCTCATAGAATGATTACAAGAAATTATTATTACCGAAAGGAGAAAAACAACATTGAGTGAAACTGATGAAGTATTATATGATTCTCCAATGGTCCCAAATGGAAAACTAATTTCTGGCCATACAAAGGAGTTTCAAAAAGATGTACTTGGCTTTCTTACCCGTTTATCAAAAGAATATGGAGACGTTGCAAAATTTCGTTTTGGACCTTTCCAAAATGTTTACCTCATTTCAAATCCGGATTTAATAAAGCAGATACTTGTAACGAAACAAAAATCCTTCGTCAAATCAAAGGACAGCAATGCTATAAAACCACTCGTTGGTGATGGAATTCTTACAAGTGAAAAAGACGTTCACATGCGCCAGAGAAGGCTTATTCAACCCTCTTTCAAAAAGTCCCATATTAGCAATTATGCCCAGGATATGATTGATATAACAATGGACTATATTTCAGCTTGGAACAATAGGGAAGAACGGATTATTACAAAAGATATGATGAATATTTCTCTCGGTATAATCAGCAAGACCATGTTCAGCATGGAATTCAAAGATGGGTATGAAGTGGTCGGGGAACCGATAGAATCATCCTTGAGAATTGCCGTAAAAAGGATGAGAACACTACTTCGATTGCCTTTATGGGTCCCAACTAAAATCAACCGTAAATATAAAAATGCGATACAGAAACTTGATACTGTGATTTATAGCATAATCGAAAAACGTAGGGAAGATGCAGAGAGACATGAAGATATGCTTGGGATTCTAATGGAGGCTAGAGATGATAAGGACGGCTTAGGTATGTCAAACCAGCAAGTACGCGATGAACTAATGACCATTTTCCTTGCCGGTCACGAAACGACGGCAAATGCACTTTCCTGGACCCTATACTTGCTTTCACAGCATCCTGAAGTGGAAACTAAACTTTTCAATGAAATAGACAGAGTAATAGGAAACCGTAATCCAGCTCCTGACGATTTCATGAAATTAACATACACACAAAATATTATCTGGGAATCTCTTCGACTATACCCGCCAATCTATATCATATCGCGGCAAGTGGAGGCGGATGTGGTAATTGAAGGGTATCGTTTTAAAAAAGGCGATATGTTCCTGATAAGCTCTTATGTGATGCATCACAAGCCGGAGTATTTTGATAATCCAGATTCTTTTATTCCAGAGCGATTTGAAAACAACTATTTGAAAACTTTACCTACGTACGCTTACTTTCCATTTAGTGGGGGGCCAAGAGTCTGTATTGGTAATCATTTTGCTTTTATGGAAGCTGTGCTTGTCCTAGCGTGCATTTCTAAAACGTATAGAATAAAGCTTGCACCAGACCATCATGAAGTAAAACCAATACCAACCCTTTCACTCAGACCAAAGCGTGGATTGCGCATGATAGTAGAAGAAAGAAATGAAGAAAGTTCAAAACCTAAAGCTTCTGATATTTAAATGAATATTACTTGTATTATATGAAGAAAACTTTCCTTCTGCTAATAAGGCCTGTTATTAACATTTTTAAGAACCATACCTATTTTGATGGTCATCTGAATTACAAAAGGAGGGATGAAAATGTATATGCATCATTCACCCAAGATGGGTATCATCCACACTGAAATGCACTATCTAGGGATGGCTTCACAGGTATTTGCCGGTTATTTAGAATTTCTACAGGATAGTGAACAGGTACAAGAAACCGATTACCTACATCCACTTTCTTTCTCCACTTTATGTGAGAGTGAATAGCCTTTTAATAATTATAGAAGAAACCGACCTATTAAGGTCGGCTCAGTTTGTAGATAAAAAAGACTGTAGGTAAAAGAGGTTCTATCTAAATTTTATAACAAAGTTGATTGGAGCGGAAGGTGCGAGACTCCTGCGGGAAAAGCGCGTCTAGGGGAGACCCCGCAGGCGCAAGCCGAGGAGGCTCCCGGACCGCCCTCGGAAAGCGAGTGCCCTACGTTCCAATCAACGTTCAAATTGTACAAGCCATAAAAAAGCTGTAGGCAAACTCGATTTTCATCGAGTTTGTCTACAGTCTGAACCGACCTATTAAGGTCGGCTTTTTTTATTATTTTAGCAGTAGCCCCCATATCCTTGAACCGGGGCATATCCACCGTCGAATCCTCCACCGTATCCTCCACCGTATCCTCCACCACAAAAGCTAGCTCCAACAATTACTAACAGTATAAACAAAACGACTATAAAGGCGAAACCTCCACCAAATCCAAAACCGCCGTCACAACTTGACTCACAACCTGACATATAGAAACATCTCCTCATTTGTTTTTATAGAAGAACTTTACTGGGTTATCTCATCTTATGCACTAGTCAGGAAAATGACAGCAATTTAACAGGACTATTTTTGCTCTCATAATTTGTTAATTAAAAATCCCACAATCTCCAATGAATATTGAATAGGTTGAAAATTATTTTGTATCAGCTTTATATTTTTAAAGTTTCACTTATATATTGTATATTTTCAGATGATTTACCGCACTTTAAGAAAAGATTGAAGGTGATATAATGGCCAAAATGTTTTCAGTTTTATTAATTTTGTTAGGGACGCATTTACTAATGACTGCTCGTAACGTTTTTGGGGGTGGAAACTCAATCACTCGAACAGACAAATCTGAACTGTGCCCAAGTTCATTTATTAATCTCTCTACATTGATTTGTTGAATGTTTTTCTTTAGACTTTATAAAAGAACACCCGTTTCGCACTATGTTCGTTTCAGCAATGACTGATTTAGTATCTAATTTAGAAAAATATATAAAGGTTTAAGAGAAAAATATTGAAAATTACACTCTTAATTTTTAGAACTGAGATCCGATTAAGCAATGTATAGATGGATATGGTACAAGTAAGCTAAATAAGAATTCAAGAACCCAAATTCCTCATATTGGAATTTGGGTTCTTTGTTTACAAAGGTGTACTTAGTTCCTCACATCATTTATTTCCTAAAAAATATGCTCTTTAAAAGTAAGGATTCAAATAGAAAAATAAATTAACTTTAACAAATGACATTTTAATTAAGAATAAGTATCAAAATATGTTTAAATAATATCCACAATTCATTCTCTACTGTTAGACCCCTATATAAATTGACATTATTCTGAATTATGTTATATTAATATAATTACTTTAGCGCACGAAAGCGTTTAATCACAGAAAAGTCATTTGATTTTTATTAAAATAACGGAAGAAAGGCATGAATAACATGGAAAAGACTCATCATGATTTACAAAGGGGCTTATTACCAAGACATGTCCAGTTTATTGCATTAGCAGGAATGATAGGAACAGGGATCTTTAAGGGGAGCTCAGATACATTAAATATGGCTGGTCCAAGTGTTGTAATAGCCTATTTAATAGGAGGCCTATTGTTATTTATTGTAATGGCAGCCTTAGGAGAGATGGCAACCGTTTTTCCCAATTTGAACGTACAACACCTTATAAATAAAGCTTTTGGGTTTCAACTATCCTTTATTGTGGGATGGCTCTATTGGTTTAATTGGATTATCGTGATTATTGTAGAAATAGTAGCAGCCGGAAGCTTTTTACAATACTGGTTTCCCTCTGTACCATTATGGTTACTAAGTATACTTTGCGCGTCAGTAGTAATAGGAATAAATTTGGTTCAAGTAAAATACTATGGAGAACTCGAATTTTGGTTTGCAGGTATTAAAATAATAACTTTAATTGCTTTTATTATTTTAGGAGCTTTAATCCTACTAGGAATTTTCCCTAGTTCCGCTTCATTTTCTAATTATACAGAACATGGTGGCTTTTTCCCTCAAGGAATTGGAGGCATGTTAAGTGCACTTTTAGTTGTAATGTTTTCATATGGAGGTGCTGAATTAATAGGTGTGGCTGTCACAGAAACAAAAGATAGTCAGCAAGTTATACCAAAAATCATTAAAGGAACAGTATGGCGGGTAATCCTTTTTTACGTCTTGCCCATTCTTATTATTTGCGGAGTAATACCTTGGAACCAAGTAAGTACTGAAGAAAGTCCTTTCGTTCAGGTTTTCAGCTTATCAGGACTACCCGGAGCTGCTGATATTATGAATTTCGTCCTTTTAACTGCTGTCTTATCAGCAGCAAATTCAGGTATATATGCTACATCAAGAACATTGTTTACTCTATCTCAGAACGGAGAAGCCCCTAAGGTATTTTTAAGAACAACCAAAAAGGGTATCCCGCTTAATGGAATATTTCTAACTACATTTTGTATATTAGTTGGTGTGTTTTTATCCTATTTAACTCCCGATCTGATATTAAGCTATCTTATGGCTATCCCTGGCTTTACAGTTTTATTATTATGGATCAGTATATGTTCAGCTCAATTGAAGCTCCGTAAACAATACACTGACAAACCAGGTTTCCGGGTAAAATGGTACCCATATACAACTATATTTGCGATCACAGCTTTAAGCTTTATCTTTTTTGCTTTTCTCTTTAATAAACAAAATATTATTGGTACCACTGTATGTCTTATAACTGTGGGAATATTTATCCTACTCTCTTTTATTGTCAAACAAAAAAAAGCAGCTAAAAAATAGACATACTTCTTTTCAATTACAATTAAGTCTGGGAATTTAATTCCTAGACTTTTTTATAATTCCTTATTTAGTTTTAACATTTATGTACCTTATAAGAAATGAAGCCCCGGAATTTTTTATTTCAGGGCTTTTTTCTCCTATATTAAAAGGCTTTCTGCCCTGACTCTGGCCTTTTCGGGTAACATCTCCCACGCAACAGAGGATAATTGAATAGTTGCTCAGGCTATTCTTTATGTATCGAGAAAGTTCTTACGATAATCCTGGTTGTATTCTTCAGCATTTTCATTGAATACTCCGTACTTTAACTCTCCTGTTTATATTTTCAACATACATATGTTAAAATAACCAATGAACCAATCATCCTACAAATTTGAGGTGTATACATTGACCATATCTAAAACAAATCGCTTATCACTTGTAGAACAAGTTGTTTCTCAAATTGAATCGTTAATTGAATCTGGCGAATGGGAGATTGGAAATCAGATCCCTCCTGAAATGGATTTGATAAAACAGTTCGATGTGAGTAGAAATACATTAAGAGAAGCTGTACGATCACTTGTTTATGCAGGTCTTTTAGTAACAAAACAAGGAAAGGGAACGTTCGTCAGGTCATCAAGTGTCTTGGGCGTTGCTATTCAACGAAGAATCCAGCAGTCAGGTATATTAGAGACGTTAGAGGTACGACACGCACTCGAAAGAGAGGCAGCACAATTAGCTGCAATAAGGCGTGACAAAGATGATATAGAACAGTTACGAACCCATATTGCAACATGCCATGATGCAGCGGAAGCAAAGGATAGTCAGGCTTACGAAGAAGCTGATATTCAGTTACATAAAGCCATTATAGAGGCATCACATAATAGCTTGTTAATTGATTTGTATGAACATATGGCAGATTCTTTACATGCTTCTATCCATCAGATAGTTGAGATGAGTTCTGATGCGAACCTGCATTTGAACATTCATTGTAGCCTTGTAGATGCCATCATCGAACAAGATGAAGAACGGGCAGTTGAAACAGTGAATGAATACATTGCTCAGTTCAAAAAATCTTTAATCTAAGTACGGAGGACATTTTATGAGTATTCGCCAAGCAACAAATCAACTTGAACAAACGAAAATAGATATAAAACCTAGAATAGGATTACTTATTATAGGGATTATTCTAATTGGAGCCAACCTTAGAGCTCCTTTAACATCTGTAGGGCCACTGGTAACCTCGATCCGTGACAATTTGGGAATATCCAATACACTATCAGGTTCATTAACAACGATACCTTTACTTGCTTTTGCACTCTTATCCCCGTTTGCCCCTAAGTTAGCACGACGTTTTGGAATGGAGCTTACCCTATTCATTTCCTTAATCTTATTAACGGTCGGGATTGGGATACGATCTATTGGCGGCGTAACGACATTGTTTTTAGGAACCATTTTAATTGGGTTAGCCATCGCTATTGGCAATGTATTGTTACCCAGTCTTATTAAACATAACTTTGCACGAAATATTGGTTTGATGACAGGGATTTATGCAGTTTCCATGAATTTATGTGGCGCAATAGGATCCGGTATCAGTATTCCCATTTCCTCTTCATCAGGATTAGGATGGGCTGGCGCCCTTAGATGTTGGGGGATCTTATCTCTTATTACCGTTTTCTTTTGGATGCCACAATTAAAAAAGCCATTCAAGTCCGATAAGGATGAACAAACGGCACAAAAGGTAAAAAACATTAACTTATGGCGTTCTGGTTTAGCGTGGCAGATCACTTTATTCATGGGACTGCAATCGTTTATCTTTTATACAGTAATTACCTGGATGCCAGAAATCCTGGAGCAAAAAGGACTAAATGCTGATGAAGCCGGTTGGATGCTATCCATCATGCAGCTTGCCGTCATTCCTATAACATTCATTGTGCCAATTTTAGCTGGACGCTTACAGAGTCAGCGTTTGTTAGTAGTCCCTCCTGTTATTTTTCTTATTGTAGGGATATTCGGTATTTTGTACGGAAGCACGCTGCTTATCCCAGTATGCATGATTTTGATTGGGGTTGGAGTCGGAACGATATTTAGTTTATCCATGATGTTCTTTAGTCTTCGTACACAAAGTACCCATGAGGCGACGGAACTATCCGGAATGGCTCAATCATTTGGGTATCTTTTAGCTGCAGTTGGACCAATATTATTTGGAGGGCTACATGACATTACACACAGTTGGACGATTCCCTTACTAATGTTAATCGTAGTTTCAGCTCTAATTTTCATTGTTGGAATGCGTGCAGGAAAAAACGAATATGTAACAACTCATTAACCTCGCTTAAATAAATAGTTTTTCTGATATATATATATTGTGTTTTTTTAAACACAAAGTTGGAGCCGTATTCTGTACAACAGCAACCACACATGGCAGAAGCAGCCTTATTACACCTATACTTTTCCAGGGGATATTATTGTTGGTTTCCCGAGAAATATTCCTGAAAATACGCTTTATGGATCGTATTAGGGTGTAGGGATTTCACGTCCAGTTGAAAGTGATGTACTTATAACTGAACATGATGAAGAAAGAACTTGGGAAAGCATTAGGAAATGTGTCGGGGAAGTAACGAAACGAATGATATAAATATAGTCGTCGAATATGTAGCCTTTGCTTCTTTTAAGCAAAGGCTTTTTTATATAAAATTCCACTTTATGAATCTTGCACGTAATTCCTTATCGTTCTGATGTTGCCATGAACAGCCAATCTTCTTTAAAATTAGTTGTTCAACTCATTGTGAACTTTCCCTCTTTAGATTTGCTGTATCTTTTCTCCGTCACCTGCAAAAAAACAAAGATTGAAAAAAAGACGTACCATGTGAACTGTACGTCTTTTTATAAATATAGCTATATATAATTTAAATAAACTATATAGCTCCACAGCTTCCTTTTTTATGCATACTTCTTATTTTCTTCATCTTTAAAAAAGCTCTTCATCGCGTGGAAAACGTCAGCTTTTTGCTTAAGAATATAATACCTGAATTTTTCATTGTCGATATTCTTATAAGCAGTCATCAATGTCGAATGGCGATTGTATTGATTGACTTCCCCATAGCCGAACATATTGGAAACCTTCATGAGTTCTTCCACAAGCTTTACGCATCGAACGTTATCAGACGTGAGATTGTCACCATCGGAAAAATGAAATGGATAAATGTTAAACTTCACAGGGTCATATTTATGATCAATAAGTTCTAATGCTTTTCGATATACGGAAGAACAAATTGTACCGCCACTCTCCCCTTTTGAAAAGAAATCTTCTTCCGGGACCACTTTCGCTTCTGTATGGTGGGCAATAAACTCGATTTCAACCGTTTCATATTTTGTCCGCAAGAAACGGTTCATCCAAAAGAAGAAGCTTCTGGCCATGTACTTTTCCCACAGACCCATACTTCCAGAAGTATCCATCATTGCCAATACGACTGCTTTGGAGTCCGGTTTCTGAATTTCATTCCACGTTTTGAATTTAAAATCTTCTTTATAAATTGGATGAAAACCTGGGTCGCCGCTTAAGGCATTCCGTTTGAAAGCGGATATCATGGTTTTCTTTTTATCAATATTTCCCATTAAGCCTGTCTTGCGAATGTCGTTGAATTCAATATGCTCAAGCGTGTGCTCCGCTTGTTCCTTTTTCTGAAGATTAGGCAGTTCTAACTGGCTGAACAGCGCTTCTTCTAATTCCATCATTGACACTTCGGCTTCATAATAATCCTCGCCAGCCTTGTCACCTGCCCCCTGCCCTTTGCCTCCTCCGGCATCAGATGGTGAGCCATCTCTTGCGACCACATCCCCCACTTTACTATCGCCATCGCCTTGACCCACATGTTTGTTTTTATCATAGTTATAACGAATTTTGTATTCATCCAAGGAGCGAATAGGAATCTTAATAACATCCCGACCATTAGACATTACAATGCTTTCTTCTGAAATTAATTCAGGTAAATTATTCTTAATTGCTTCCTGCACCTTTTCCTGATGGCGTTGTTGATCATCATAGCCTTTTCGATGGAGGGACCAATTTTCCTGTGAAATCACATATTGTTGATTATTCTCTTCCGACATTCTCTTCCCCCCTTATAAATGTTTGCACGCTTTTCATCATTCCTTCATATAATAAGTTAGTGTGAGAAAGCCCACATCATTCCGGTTTTTCACATTAGTAAAATACAGTCCGGAAACAACGGACTAAAAGAAAAGTATTACTCTATCTTATGCAGCGATAAAGGATAATTTACAAAAAAATTCGATAATGGACGTTTGCCTATAAATTAGACAAGCCATTGAATAATATATAAGTTGTTTACGATTTCTTTCTAAGATCAGACTTAAAAAATTTCTGTTTTCACTAAACAACAAAAGGGTGCCCCAGTAACTTTCTGGACACCCTGTTTACTCAGATATAGATACAATTATTCTAGTTGTGGACTTTTTCAATCTTTTTCTTCCTCTATTTCATGTTGGACTGTACCTGGGCGTTTATCCCACTCTTTCAATTCTTCATTCGTCCTTTGATTTTCCATCTGCTTGCCAAGTTCTTTCATCTCCTCATAATCCTTAGCCATAGAGCTATTTTCAGGAACATGATCTCGCTTCAATTCTTCTTTACTCATTTTCCATCACCTCTACTTATTGATACCCAATATTTCCAAATCTAAAACTTTACATATGTATCGAGAAGATAGGGTATAGATAAGACATATGAGCAAATCACTAGGAGGTGAAAGGAATATGCAAACAACCACACTCTATGTAAAGGAAGCAACATCTGAAGGGCCAATAATAAATCTAGAATCCATTCTATTGTCTACGGACGGGGTAGAGCGTGCGATCATCGATGTTGATGACGGTGAAATCAAAATTGATTATAGTGAAGACAAACTTTCACCGGGACAACTTGTGACACTTATTGAACAGTATGGGCTGAATGTCACCAAATAAAGTAAACTCGTTGATTGGAGATCTGGAAGGGCGATGACAGAGGCGTAGTTGCACTTATACTAGCTTCTTACTTTGCAGTGCTGCGTCGAGTTACTTCCTAGCTACCGCAAAAAAGACCGAACTCTTCTGCAGCAGGAAGAGTTCGGTCTTTTTTATTTATAACATTTTACAATTTCCTGCAGTTTCAAAGCAAGGCTGATGTTTCCATCTACCTTTAAGCCACCTGTCATGAAGGCCACAGCTGTATTTAAATCATCATTTAATAACTTGGAGAAGTTTTTCTCCGATAATTTCAATGTCACTTCTGGATCATGAGATGAACCTTTGACCACTTCAACTTGTCCATCTTTGATCAACAGTTGAACGGGACCAATTTCTTCAATATTGAATTGATACACACGATTTTTTTCGTTTTGAATATACTCTGGGTTATCATTGATTTGCCCAGCTAATTCATTCAACTCAGTGATCACACCCATTAAAATCCCTCCGTTAATCTGTTTCAGATGATTCCGTTTACAAAAAAACTCCTAGATCACTGTCATAAGACGTGTTTTTCCTTCTTAAAGTTGTCTCATTCTACTTCAGCTAAAAGATTTTAATAGCTAATATGAATAACATTATTTTAATTCTGTATAATTAAAACCCCCACCCTTTTAGGGGTAGGGGCAAATTTTATGATTTACCGATTTAACAAGCTTCCCACATAGCGTAGCAAATCATTGGCAGAAGTGGTATTATAACCATGCTCATCAACAAGTCTCGTGATGACTTCGTTCACTTTCTTCAGCTGTCTTTCGTCTGGTGTCTTCGTTGAAGTAGTGATTTTGACAACATCCTTCAGGTCGGCAAACAGTTTCTTCTGAATGGCTTCACGTAAACGGTCGTGTGAATTGTAATCGAATCGCTTCCCTTTACGTGCATAGGCAGAAATACGGATTAGAATTTCTTCGCGGAATGCTTTCTTTGCATTTTCAGAAATTCCGATTTGCTCCTCAATCGACCGCATCAATTTTTCATCCGGGTTAATTTCTTCCCCCGTCAATGGATCACGCAGCCTTGATTTATTGCAGTATGCTTCGACATTATCCAGGTAATTATCCATCAGGATTTTCGCCGACTCTTCATATGAATACACAAATGCCTTTTGCACTTCATTTTTGGCAATGGAGTCGTATTCTTTACGTGCCAGTGAAATGAAATTTAAATACCGCTCTCGAAGTTCATTCGTAATCGACGGATGCTGGTCAAGACCGGCTTTTAACGACATCAGTACATCCAGTGCGTTAATCGATGGATTTTCCTTTCGAATAATCGTTGAGGAAATTCGGTTAATCACATAACGCGGATCAATTCCACTCATGCCTTCATCCTGATATTCTTTTTTCAATTCATTGATGTCTGCAGAATTAAAGCCTTCCACGTTTTCTCCATCATATAACCTCATCTTTTTCACTAAATCGATATCGCCTTTTTTCGGGTCCTTTAGACGCGTCATGATGCTGAAAATTGCCGCAACCCTTAATGTATGCGGTGCAATATGAACATCAGAAACATCACTTTCATGAATCATTTTTTCATAAATCTTTTCTTCCTCGGTCACCTTCAGATTATATGGAATCGGCATGACAATGATTCGGGAATGCAGTGCTTCATTTTTCTTGTTGGAAATAAAAGCTTTATACTCCGTTTCATTCGTATGAGCCACGATAAGTTCATCGGCACTGATCAATGCAAACCGTCCTGCTTTAAAATTCCCTTCCTGAGTCAATGAAAGCAAATGCCATAAAAACTTCTCATCACATTTCAGCATCTCCTGGAACTCCATCATCCCACGGTTCGCTTTGTTTAGCTCACCATCAAAACGGTAGGCACGCGGATCCGATTCGGACCCATATTCGGCAATTGTTGAAAAATCGATGCTGCCTGTCAAATCAGCAATATCCTGTGACTTAGGATCAGATGGACTGAATGTACCAATACCAACACGCTTATCCTCTGAAAGGAAAATACGCTCGACCATCACATCTTCAATCCTGCTTCCATACTCCTGTTCTAACCTCATAACGTTCAGCGGCGATAGGTTACCTTCTATTCGAATGCCATATTCCTCATAAAAATCTTCCCTTAAGTACTGTGGGATGAGATGCAGTGGATCTTCATGCATTGGACAACCCTTTATTGCATATATTGCTCCAGAATCTTTTAACGAATAATTTTCAAGTCCCCGCTTCAGTAAAGAAACAAGCGTAGACTTCCCACCTGAGACTGGACCCATCAAAAGCAAGATCCGTTTACGTACATCAAGTCGCTTAGCCGCTGGATGAAAATATTCCTCAATAAGTCTTTCCAGTGAATCCTCTAGACCAAACAGCTGGCCGCTGAAAAAATTGTATTTCTTTGATCCATTTACTTCCTCTATCCCCGCATCTCTGATCATGTTGTATACACGTGAATGAGCAGATTGTGCAACCAATGGTGTTTCTTTCAAGATGTCTAAGTACTCTGCGAAGGTACCTTCCCACTTCAGCTTCTGTTCATCTTCTCTAAATTTTTCGATTTTCTTTAAAATATCCATTTCAGGAACCTCCCCCTGTCACTTTCAGAGAATACTTAAATCTATGCGCCAAGTCTGACAAACATGTCAGACTTTAAAAAGAGGTTGTGCAATTGGCTCGAATACCTCTACACTTTTTCTGTTTAAGAAAGGCTTTAATCTTGAACAATTAATGACAAATCAACCGACAAGAAAAATTGCGTGCACTCCTGCTAAAAATTAGGGTATACTAAGCCTATACTTAAGTGGGACAATATGGGTAAAGGGAGGTCACAACATGGGCACAGTTATTATCATTGCAGTTACTATTGCATTTTTAGCCGCTATCTTCACTGCTGGGTATGACGATAAACCAGGTGTGAAGTAAAAGGAATAAAAAATCCTTTCTTATAATTCCCAAAAAAGGGGACAGCAAATTAAATTTGCCGTCCCCTTTTTTGCGCCCCCTCATCAATACAAGCAAATAAAAGCACTTTCGAAGTTCTACTATATATATGAGAATGGCAGTGACTACACAAACTATTTGGCCAAAAAAAACAAAATTGAAAAAGCGGAAGTCATCATGTTTGATTTTGATATGGAGACGAAATAAGGCAACAAATTCTTTAAGAAGAGAGATTTAATTTTTTCGCGAGCTTCGTTAATTTCAACTAACCATTTTTATACAGTTGGTATCATTAACGAATTGGCTCTGGCAAGAATAATTGTATTTGACTGTACATCGTTAAACACGAGACCGCAAATAATCCACCCATCCACCGCTTCTTTAAGCCTTTTTCCAAAAAATAAGCTGGATCACCTCGCAAACCGTTTTTATCTTTTTTTTATACAGCGTTCTTTTTTTCCGATTGAGATGCCATGTTGTTCTCCTCTATTGATCTCAAGTCATCGTTTACTTTCTGTCCTTGTTCCAAATATTCTGTTTGGAATCCACTCTTTATTGCCCAACTATAAAACACAAGAGATATACATGTAATTAAAACCATATCCCAACCAAAAGGAATTACGTTTAGTCCACCAAACTTTTCACTTCCTAAGTATGAAATGGTCATCATACATAGTAAGTAAACAACCATCCAAAGCCCTGCTGAAAAGTTTTGACGGAACCCCTTCCATTTTATTTTTGCTTGATAATAGAAATAAACGGGAAGACCCATCATAATGATAAATAATACTTGTCCTGTCAGTGGCCACCTTGCCCAATATAGAACTAAAGAAGCAAAAACAAAGCCAAGTGGTGCAATAATACTTAATCCTTTTAGACGTAATGGTCTGTACAAGTTCATACCTGTGCGTCTTAATGTCATAACAGTTACTGGACCTGTAATATAAGAGACTAAAGTCGCAACCGAAATAACCTCTGCTAGTACTCCCCAACCTCTAAACATGAATAAGAATAAGAAAGATACACCTAGATTTAAAAACATAGCTTGACGTGGAATGCCATAGAGAGGATGTAGTTTCCCAAACACGCTTGGTAAATATTTATTCTTTTCCATTCCATAAAGCATTCGTGACGTTGTCGCCGTATATGTTATACCTGTCCCAGAAGGAGAAATAAAAGCATCGGCGTATAGTAAAATAACTAACCAGTTTAGGCCTAAAACAATTGCTAAGTCAGCAAACGGTGAATTGAAATTCAAATGTTGCCACCCGTTCACAATCATAGACGGATCAACGGCTCCAATAAACGCAATCTGTAATAAAACGTAGATAACTGTTGCAATTAAAATTGAACCGATTACTGCAATTGGGATTGAACGTCCAGGATTCTTTGCCTCACCAGCCATATTAATCGGACTTTGAAAACCGTTAAATGCGAAGATAATACCAGAAGTTGCTACAGCAGTAAGTACACTTGCCCAACCATTAGGTGCTATACTGCCTGCAGATGTAAAATTGGATCCATGAAAACCAGCAAATAAAAGTGCCCCAATCGTAAGTCCTGGTATAATAACTTTAAAGACAGTAATAAATGAGTTAGCTTTTGAAAACAAACTAACGGTCCAGTAATTTAATAAAAAGTAGACGATTAGTAATACAGAGGCAATTGCTAAGCCTCCCCCAGTAAGTCTTCCATTTACTACTAAACCATGTGTCCACTCCGCCCATTTCCAAGGCCATGAGCTCATATATTGAACAGAAGCAATCGCTTCAACAGGAATTACAGAAACGATTGCAATCCAGTTTGCCCAAGCTGCAAGAAACCCTATAAACGAACCATGAGAGTACTGCGTATATTTTACCATTCCCCCAGCTTCAGGAAACATAGCCCCTAATTCACTGTAAGAAAGTGCGATAAATAAAATAACAACCATCCCAATAATCCAAGAGATAATGGCAGCTGGTCCAGCGATTTGTGCCGCTCTCCATGCTCCGAATAACCAACCTGAGCCAATAATTGACCCGAGTCCTACCATCGTTAACGAAAATGTTCCCATCTTTCTCTGCAAATTATTCATATGTTTATCACCATGCTTTCCAAAATTCATTCCTTTAGATTAACTTTTTAAAGTAGATTGATAGAGAAACCTTAAGGATGTTCCCTTTATTGCCCTTTTATTATTAGCACCAGAACCCCTTTAACCATTAGGCTTTTAGAAGATACTTAGATCCCATTCTTGTGCCATTTGTTTCAATAACATACCACCTGTTACGCTATTCCCATATTCATCAATAGCTGGTCCATATATACCAATACCACATCCATCTTGAAAAGGCATTTCTCTTCTAGCACTTGGAGGAACTAGTGCCATAATCCCGCCAGATACTCCACTTTTAGCTGGCACCCCAACAAAAGCCGCAAATTTCCCCGAAGCATTGTACATTCCACAAGTTAGCATTAACGCTTTGGCTAGTTTAGCCACTTCTTTAGGAAGGACTTGTTCTTGACGAATAGGATGGTACCCATCTTGTGCGAGAATTAGTCCAATCAGGGCTATGTCTTCTGTTGTTACTACTATGGAACATTGCTTCAGGTACACCTCTAAAGCTTCCTCTACATCCGATTCTAAATAATTCATCTCTTTTAAATAGTGAGCTAGAGCTCTATTTCGATGAGAGGTTAGCCACTCAGATTGAAACACATCCTTATTGATTGTCGGGCGTTTCCCTAACAAACTTTCGATTAATTCATAGAGAAATTCTAATTTTTTTTGTGAAGACTCTCCTGGGAGAAGCGAAGCTATAGTAATTGCTCCAGCATTTATCATAGGATTAAACGGTTTTCCTGGCTTATGCATTTCTAAACGAATGATTGAATTAAAAGCATCCCCAGTTGGTTCCACGTCGACCCGATCTAACACATAAGAAATACCACGACCTAAGCATGCGGCTATAAAGCTGAGTACTTTTGATATACTTTGCAACGTGAAAGGGACTTCCCAATCCCCTGACGTTATCATTGTTCCACCTGGCTCTAGTATGCAAATACCTAATTGCGATAAGTGTGTATTTCTCAATGCAGGTATATAATTGGCGGTTTGTCCTTTAGTAGCATAGGATCTGTAATATGCTACCCATTCATCTAAGCATGCTTTCTTTTGACTACTAGCGTGAATGTTATACTCTTCCGCTAATTTTTCAACCATATTTCCCCACCTCTTTAGTTGTTGTATCTTTATATTTTCTTTATAAGCGTTTTTACCGAATCCCATCAAGCGTACTTACGATAGATTCGTTGAAAACATAATTAAGCTTATAAATATTGTTAAGCGCTTTCAATATTTCTCTAGAGGGAACCTATTTTTAATTTTAAAGAGGGAACTACATAATCTAACGAAAACCTACAAAATCAAAAAAATAAAATCTTCAAAAAAAAAAAGCGTGATTGTCTCACAGGTTCTAGTACCAATTTTTGTAAATAGATAAACCAGATTGTATTTGCCATACTTGGTACAAATCCGTTTTAGATTCGTTTTTGGGAACCAAAGTAAGCGTTGTATTGAAACCGATGAAACTGTATACTAATTTTCTAACAAATTGGGAGGTGATCGACTTGAATCTCGGTACATTAATGAAAAAAGAGGTCTATATTCTTGTTCTGATGTTGCTCACAGTGCCATTAGCAGGTGAATTGAGTTTTTATCCTTTAAATGAAACGTTTCGAATAAGTTTTGGTCCACCGATCCTTTTCTTCTTTTTACTATTATTACAGAAAACACCTGCCATTTTATCAGGCATCTTGACAGGAACAACCGTTGTGGTATTTCGTATTTTAATAGACTTTTTTATGCACGATAATTTTCACTGGACGTCCACTTTTCAAGCCCATTATCCTAGTTTTTTCTTTTATTTCACCTATTCCTTGTTTTTTTATTTAGCGAAAATCAACCGCTTTCAAAACCGATCATTGATTATTGGGTTTATTGGTCTCATTATCGAAATATTATCCGACTCTGTAGAATTAATCTTTCAATATTTTGTATTAGAAACAACCATTACGATAGGTGCATTAAATGAGATGATTATAATCGCATTCGGCCACAGTTTTATCGTATTAAGCTTTTTTAATATGATGAAACTTTATGAAGCACAATCAAGAGAAAAGCAAATCAGAAAACAAAATGAACACATGCTTATGCTCATTTCCAATTTATATGAGGAAACGATTCATTTAAAAAAAACATTAAAAAATGCAGAGAATATTACAAAGCAATCGTATGATTTGTATCGTGATTTAAATGAACGGGAAAAGCGGGAAAAACAACCTCATGTTCTCCCACAGCAATTAAGTCAAAAAGCATTACGCATCGCAGGCGAAATGCATGAAGTTAAAAAAGATAATCAACGAATTTTTGCCGGTCTCTCTAAATTGATTTCTAATGAGAGCTTTAAAGATTATATGGATGCTGCTGAACTTTTCCAATTAATTATCCGAATTAATGAAAAATATGCCTTATCACTAGAAAAAGATATTCAATTTGAATACTCATTAGATCGAAACAACGATTCACATTATCATGTATATACCGTATTATCTCTTATCAATAATTTAGTAGCTAATGCAGTGGAAGCAATTATTGATAAGGGAATCGTTAGATTAAGTTTGTGTGAACTTTCCGACAATGTAGAATTAAAAGTTGCTGATAATGGAACTGGAATCCCTCAAAAATATCAGAAGGTGATTTTTAAACCTGGATTCACTTCGAAATATGATCATTTGGGGACACCTTCAACAGGGATTGGACTCTCATATGTAAAAGAAGTGGTGAAAGAACTTGGGGGAGATATCCTGTTTGAGAATAAGCCTAACGGCGTCGTCTTTTCAATAAAGTTACCAATTCATAAGTTGATTCAGAAAGGGTGATTTCATGCGTTTTTTTATAACAGATGATGATTGCGCTATACGTTCAATCTTAAGCCAAATTATAGAGAACGAAGATTTAGGAGAAGTGGTGGAGGAAGCGGAAGATGGCAGTCTATTAGAAGGACACATTTTGAATTTAAAACAAATTGATATATTATTTATTGATTTATTAATGCCTATCCGCGATGGCATTGAGACACTTCGTCATATAAAAGATACATTTAATGGGAAAATCATAATGATTTCGCAAGTTGAATCAAAAGAACTTATTGGTGAGGCATACTCTCTCGGAATCGATTATTATATTACTAAACCAATTAATCGTATTGAAATATTAACAGTTATTCGAAAAGTAATGGAACGTATTTATTTAGAAAGATCGATCACTACTATCCAAACCTCATTAAATAGTGTATTGCATTTTGAACAGCCAAAAGTGGATAAATCAAATATTTTAAATGAAAAAAGTATAATAGAAGTGGGCGAATTTCTTTTATCGGAATTAGGGATTGTGGGAGAAAATGGATCTAAAGATTTCATTGAAATGCTTCAATATTTATTCATGTATGAACGTACTTATACTTTTGAACAGCATTTCCCGACTCTTAAAGATATTTTTGTAGAAATTACAAAAAAAAAGCTCGGACCATCAGCTGTACAGGCTGATATTAATCGGGAAATAAAAGCTACCGAACAGCGAATACGTAGGGCGATTAATCATTCGTTAATTCATTTTTCTTCGCTAGGTTTAACAGATTTTTCAAATCCAAAGTTTGAAAATTATGCTTCTAAATTTTTTGATTTCACAGTCGTTCGCCAAAAAATGAAAGAATTGCAAAATGATTCAATAATAGTTCTTACTCCTACCCGAGTAAATACAAAAAAGTTTATTCAAGTATTCTTTTTCGAAGCGAAGCGCTTAAATTCAGAGGAGATTATTAGATATAGATAATCATAAATAAAAACAAGATTGCTACGGAAATTTGTTAAATTCCACAAAGTACCAAAAAGTAAAAAAACCCCTGAAATAAATATTTCAAGGGATTCTTTCAACAATCATGAATCTGTACACATCATTCTTATTTTTTTAACAACAAATACATGAAATAAGGTGCACCGATCAACGCAACCATAATACCTGCTGGAATACCCTCGGGTTCAACTATATTACGACCGATTGTATCGGCAAGCAGTAGTAGCCATCCACCAATTAATATGGCAACCGGAATAAATAATTGATTTCGAGGTCCCACTAAAGATTTTGCTATATGTGGGGCCATAAGTCCAATAAATGCAATTCCACCTGTAACTGAAACGGCAGCAGCGGCTAGGGCAACAGCTGTTATAAGTAAGACAATCCGTTCCTTTTCAATCGATACACCCACACCGATTGCAACAGGCTCGCTTAATCCAAGAAGATTCAATCGATTTGCTTTATATAATGTAAATGGAATGAGTATAACCAACCATGGAAGTATTGCCCATATGAAAGGCCAATCCGCACCCCAAATATTTCCTGCTAACCATTTCGAGATGAAATCAACTTTTGATCTTTCGGCTGATGAAATGAGTACAATCGTCATACCGGAAAGTGCCATTGAAAACCCCACACCAATTAACACTAACCGTACAGGTTCAAGACCGACCCTTCTTTTATATGAGAGTACATATATTAAGCATGCCGTCAGTAACGCGCCGATAAAAGCGACAAGTGGAATCATATAAACAAATGAACCTGTGTCTATTGGGAAAAACAAAAAGAAAGCCGCTATCGCAACACCCGCTCCAGAGTTAATACCGATTATACCTGGATCAGCTAAATCATTACGTGTTATTCCTTGTAAAATCGCACCTGATAGTGCAAGGGCCATTCCTGCTAAAAGGGTAATGATGATTCGTGGTAATCGGACGGAAAATAAAATGAATTCCTCTTTAAAAGTCCCTTGCCCGAAAAGCGTTGGAAGCAGTCGATCATAAGATAAATTAGAGTACCCTACACTGGTCCCAATAATGATTGTAATGATAATAAGTGCGAATAATACACCTAGTATCCATCGCTGTTTTTTGATTAAAGCTGACTGGATCATGAAAATGCTTTACCTCCTTTACGGACGATTAGCAGGAAAAAAGGTAAACCTATCATCGCAACAACCGCTATCACAGGTGTTTCATATGGAGAATTGATTGTACGGCCGATCGTATCGGCAAGAAGCATGAAAGTGGCTCCTAAAATTGCAGATATAGGCAATATAAAACGATAATCCGTACCAACAATGGCTCGAACCATATGGGGAACCATTAAACCGATGAATACCATATTCCCGACAAGTGCAACGGAAGCCCCTGCAAGGAGAATGATGACAACGAAGAGAACCGCTTTTATTTGTGTTGTCTTTTGACCTAACCCAACAGCTACTTCTTCACTTAAGCTAAGTATGGTGAGCTGTCTAGAAAAGATAAGGGAGATCAGGATACCTATTAATATAAACGGAACGATTACTCGAAGTTGACTCCATGATGTACCGATATTTCCCCCTGCCGTCCACATCGATACATCTTTTGATACTTTGAAATAAATACCGACCCCTTGTGATACTGCAAATAGGAATGCAGAGACCGCAGCACCAGCTAAAACGATCCTTAAGGGAGAAAATCCGCCCTTTTTCATCGCACCGATTCCAAAAACCATGATTGCCCCAACAGCGGAACCAATAAAGCACGCACTCATAATCCCTAAGTTATTCGCTGAAGGAATGAATGCCAGCGTAATTGCGAGAGCTGCATTGGCACCTGCCGTTAATCCAAGCAGCCCCGGATCAGCAAGTGGATTTCTTGTCATTCCCTGCATGATGGCACCTGAAACGGCAAGTGCCGCACCAACAAAGATTGCCCCCACCTCGCGAGGGAAACGGATTTCCCGAATGATGGAAATCTTATCACCTGAAGCATTGGATGTCAGTGCTAACCATACATCTTTAACGGTAGTATCTGCCGCGCCAAATACCATTGAAATAATAAACATGCTGATAAATAGAGCAATCGCTATAATCAGTTTAAATATAAATGGGATGAAACGTTGATTTTCATTAGTCATCTGTCTCTCTCATCTCTTTTTTTTATAGAATAAAAGGAGAGGAATTCTTTAGTTAAGAATCCCTCTCCCTCGCTGAATTATTTTCCAAGAAAGCTTTTAGAAAAGAAGTCTAATTGATAATCTAATGTTATTGGATCATTGAAGTAGAATTCTTTCGCATTAGCTTCAAATAGTTTATTGTTTTTAACAGCAGGAATGTTTTTATACGTATCTGTTTGTTGGAATGAATTGTCCTCATCTTTATTATTACTTAAAATCACATAATCACCAGCATAGTCTGACAGAACTTCTAATGATAAGGCAAAGTAACCATCTTTCAATGCCACTTCTTTTACTTTTTCAGGCATAGCCAATTTCATTTCTTGATAAAGGATTTCCGTTCCACGGCCCCAGTTATCGCCGAATACATAAAACTGTTTGTCAAACTTTTCAAACACAGAAACTGTAGCATCTTCACCGATTTTAGCTTTAATGTCCTCGCCAGTGGTTTTTGCACGTTTTTTGAAATCATCCACCCAAGCTTGAGCTTCTTTTTCTTTATTCAAAAGTTTACCAATTTCTATATGTTGTGTTAAATAATCAACTTTTCCGTATGTATACGTTACGGTTGGAGCAATTTCACTTAATTTATCCACATTTTTAATCGTTGATAATCCAATGATTAAATCCGGATTTAATTCGATGATTTTTTCCAAGTTTTCGTCAGTTACTTCTTCGACATCTTTTAATTCTTTAAAATTCGGGTTCATTTTTGACCAAGAATCAACCCCTACAAGGTTAACATCCAATGCCATGACGTTACCTGCGAAAGAAGATAGTACTACAACACGCTTTGGATCTGCTGGAACTTCAACAGGGCCATTTTCGGATTGGTATGTGATGGTACCCGATTTCTCCTTTTTCGAAACGGAGCTTTTTTCTTTTTCTGTTGACTCGTTACCACAAGCACTAATAATTAACACTAACAGAAGAATAAATGGAATCATTATCTTTTTCATTTGTTCAATTCTCCTTTTAATAAATTGTATGTACTACACATTGGTTTGTTTGTTCGTTGATCTCGTCCGATTACCGCATCAATATGGAATACTTCCTTAAGTACATCATGAGTGATGACTTCTTCACAATCTCCCGCTTTCACTATTTCTCCGTCTTTTAAGGCAATAATATAGTCAGCAAAACGAGCAGCTTGATTTAAATCATGAAGGACCATAACAATCGTACGTTCCTGTTCTACATTCAGTTTCTGTAAGAGTTCTAAAACTTCTAATTGATGCGCCATATCTAAATAGGTTGTAGGCTCATCAAGGAAGATAATTTCTGTTTCTTGTGCAAGGGCCATTGCAATCCAAACGCGCTGGCGTTGACCTCCTGATAGTGCATCTACAGGCCGGAACTTAAAGTCTTTTGTTCCTGTTACTTCAAGTGCCCAGTCGATTACTTCATAATCTTTTTTGGTCAAGCGTCCAAAGCCTTTTTGATAGGGAAAGCGACCATAAGATACGAGTTCGCCGACAGTTAATCCACTTGCACTTTCTGGTGTTTGCGGAAGAATCGCCATCTTTCTAGCGAGTATCTTTGTGCTTTCTTTTGAGATATTTACTCCATCTAAAACGACTGACCCAGATTGATTGGGAATAATGCGAGTGATTGCTTTTAACAGTGTAGATTTCCCACAACCATTTGATCCGATAATTGTTGTAATTTTTTTATCTGGAATTTCCACACTGAGATCTTTTACAATTAAACGTTCACCATAGCCAATATTTAAATTCTCTGTATATAGGCGAACCATTATTGAACCTCCATTTACTGAAAAATAAGTAAAAACTCAAATGAAAATGATTATCATTATCTATTACTTAATTACTATAATTCTATATAAATATATTGTCAATAGTATTTTAATGACTATAATAGGATAATTTAATGTGGGATGTTTGGGGAACAATTCTAAAACTATTTATCTCGAGAGGGCTACCTGTTTATTCCAATGATACTTAAAAACAGAATGACCTCGGGACAATACCCGAGGTCATCTAATGGTTGATGCACTTTTAAGAATAATCCATTATGGATAAAAATTCAGAAATCCCTATAAAGTGTTTTTTATCTTTTAATGCTTTTTAAATCCTTGCTTTTCCACGTAATCTTTCATATACATCCGGCTTTTCTTTCCAAGCATACCAGCCATTTGCTGTGTCCAGCTATCTTTTCGTTTGCCTTTTGTACGGCGTTCATAATAACTAGAAATCGTTTCATTATACTCTTTCAGTTGACCGATAAACTCCTGCTTATCCGCCTGATAGCCGTTTTCATGATATATATTGGATTGTGGCAGACGTGGCTTTTTATCGGAACGATTTTTAGGATAACCGACTACAAGGGCGAATAATGGAATAACACGATTCGGAATATTCAAAATCTCTGACACTTCCGGAAGATTGTTACGGATTCCACCAATATAGCAAATGCCAAGATCCATTGATTCAGCAGCCAATGCAGCATTTTGAGCTGCAAGAGCCGCGTCAATGCAAGCAACCATGAACTTTTCTGTGCTTTCAATCGACTCGGAAAGGTCTGTGTCTTCCATCTCAGCTACCCTATCATGTCGATATAAATCAGCGCAGAAAACGAATAGGTGTCCATTGTTCTCTACATAAGATTGTGGTCCGGCTAGTTCCGCAAGTTTGGCTTTCTTTTCCGGATCAGTCACCCCAATGATTGAATAAGCTTGAATATAGCTTGAAGTTGATGCAGCCTGAGCACATTCAACAATCGTATGAATTTGCTCTTCCGACAATAGCTTGTCCTCGAATGAACGAATGGAACGGTGATCTAAAATCTTCTCAATAATATTATTCATAGCTTCCACCCCTAAAAAGTATGTAAGTAAAACATCTACCATGGGGGGCTATATCCCCCACTGATAGTATGGTAACAAAAGCCTCAATTCATCAACCTTTTGTTTTCAAATCCAAATCACGATAATTTTGCTGCCTTAAGGCCTCATAAATTAAGATTGCTGCTGTATTGGACAGGTTTAGAGAACGAACTTTATCCGTCATCGGGATTCGCAGACAACGGTCTAAATTTTCATGAATCAGTTCTTTCGGAAGGCCCGTGGTTTCACGACCGAACATGAAATAAATTTCACTGTCCTGATCACTATAATCGAAGGTTGTATGCGGCTGCTCTCCAAATTTCGTTAAGTAATAAAATTCACCGCCGGCATTCTTTTCATAAAACTCTTCCAATGAATCATAATAATGGATTTTAACATTCTCCCAATAATCGAGACCGGCCCGCTTAAGCTGTTTGTCATCCGTTGAAAAACCGAGCGGACGAATAAGGTGCAGGGACGTGTCTGTTCCTGCGCAGGTTCTTGCGATATTACCTGTATTTGCTGGAATCTGTGGTTGATATAAAACTACATGTATTGCCACTTCATTTTCACCTCTAGTTTAAACTTCATCTAATTATAGCATTTAAACAAACAGACTAAAAACCAATCACACTCCATCCAAAATCGAGAAGAATTTATAAACGATATTCGGTGTATATCTGCTCGAATCCTCATACGTCCAGTATCGATGACGACTGTTCATCGTATGTGCATTCACAAGCGGCATCCCGTTCTGATCCTTCGCCGTTACAATCAAGTTATGATCAAAGCGACCGTCTCCTTCGAAGTCAATACACATGATATCGCCTATGTCCATTTCCTCAGCTGTTTCTAAACGTTTTGTCTGGATTCCCTTTCCGCTAGCAAGCAGATTATATAAGGAGTGTGCAGTCGTCCAGGTATAGCTCCAGCTTTTCCCTCTTATCCACCAGCCCTTATTTTTGTTTGGCGCCCCCCACATCGGGATTCCTCCTGCATGCAAACATTGTGAAATGAAATTCGTGCAATCATCAGTGAACTTGTGGTACGCAGGATTAAATTCATTCCACCACCGCTCAGCATACTGAACAGCCTTCATCCTGTCATACTTATAAGAAAGCCGCTCCGAACCTTCTTCCCATTTTAGAGGCACCTCTTCTGGTTCAAAGCTTGGTGTAAGGTCACATTCATCTATTAAATATCCATCTCGAAACCTCGCCTCCCTTTCTTCCATTTCCTCTTCTATATAAAAAGAATCTTCCTGCTTCAATAAATATTGTAGATGTACTTGATAGGCCAATACCGTATCCTTTTCTTCCTTTCTCTTCGAGTGAACCTTTCCTGCAGCATTTACCCGCACAATTTCCGTACAACGGTTCCGCATTAACTCCTTTTTCAGATGCAATTTTCTTTCATCGCGTTCTTGAGTATCGGAAGTATAACACTCCACTCTTTCTTGCAAAAGCTGTTTCAATTGTTCCCTCAAAATCATGCCCTCCTTCATACCATCTATGCTAATGTTTATGTATGAGGGCTTGGACAAAAACACAACTTCATTAAAGAAGAATATATTAATGGCCTTTTTTTGTTCATTTCCTCGATATAAACTCCTATTAACAAAAGATACTAGCAGAAACGCTTAGAACTATTAACCCCTCATCCTCACACTTCTACAAAAAATAAAAAAAGGCCGTCCCGTTAATTGCATACGAGGCGGCTATATCTGATATATTTAATATTATTGAGGCTCCAAGGTAAACTGCAGTCCTTTTTCAATTTCTGTACGTACCTCAACATCGGTTTCGTTCATTAAAGCTTCTTCTAAAACAGAAACTACTTGTTTCCTTCCGATCTTCCCTATTGCCCAGGCCGCGGTTCCCCGTAATACAGGACGCGGATCTTCCTTCATGATCTGAATCAATTCGGGTAGTGACGTTTCATCTTTAAAGTGGGCTAATGCTAAAATGGCATTTCGCTGGATTGGCTTTTTACCTCGCCACGAACCAGATACATAGCCGTATGTTTCTTTGAAATCACGATTTGAGATTGTAAGCAGAGGCTTCAACAACGGCTTCGCAATCTCAGGGTCAGGCTCCATCTCTTCATGAAAGTGAAAATCCATTCCTTTGTTTTTCGGACAAACAGTCTGGCACGTATCACATCCGTACAAACGATTCCCTATTTTCGTCCTGAATTCATCAGGGAGAAATCCTTTTGTCTGCGTTAAAAACGCGATACAGCGCTTAGAATTCAACTGACCACCCTGCACGAGTGCGCCTGTTGGACAAACATCCACACATTTATTGCAAGTCCCGCATTGATCTTCCATCGGTTGATCCGGTATAAATGGCAAGTTGGTAATCATGTCACCTAAATATACATAAGACCCAAATTCCGGAGTAATAATCATACTATTTTTAGCACTCCAGCCGATTCCTGCACGCTCAGCAACAGCACGATCCGATAATTCACCAGTGTCCACCATGGACTTTGTCATTGCTCCTGGCACTTTATCTTTAATAAAATCCTCAAGTAGCTGCAATTTATTACGAAGAACAGTATGATAATCCGTTCCCCAAGAGGCTCGGCAAAAAATCCCGCGTCGCTCACTTTTTGTACTTTGTGGTGCATTCTTCAATTTCGAAGGATAGGCCAGTGCAATCGAAATAATGGATTGCGGTTTATCAAAAATCAATTCAGGGCTGACTCTTTTTTCAATATCCGATTCTTCAAATCCTGACTGATAATCTAGTTCCTGCTGACGAATCAGCCGACTTTTCAATTCGGTAAAATTCGAGGCTGATGTAAACCCAATTTTATCAATGCCAATCTCTTTACTATATATAATCACTTCTTGCTTAAGTGTATTCATATCCATATTTATCACCTTCGTTCATTCATTATTCCCACAGAAGCTTGTATTCATTTCAAACCATTGCTATCTATGATAAACTAATTGCAATCATTTTTGGAGGTGTAACGTTTGGAAATTAACATTTCCGCTAATCTTAGCAGTAAAATCCCTGATTTCAAAGTTGGGATCATTACATATGAAAACATCGAAGTTGGCCCCTCCCCGCAAATGGTCAAAGGAAGACTGCAGTTATTTCAAGAAGCTCTTTTCTTCGACCTAGATGAAAAAGAATTAACCGATTTCCCTGGTATCAAAGAGTGGCGAAAGATTTTCAAATCGACCGGAACAAACCCGTCACGCTACCGTCCTTCCGTGGAAGCTCTATACCGTCGTGTTAAAAAACAAAATTACTTAACATCTATTCATTCCGCTATCGATCTGAATAATTTCTTCTCCCTTTTATATGAAGTACCAATTGGCATATATGATGCGGATAAATTAGCAGGAGATATCTCGATTAAAATTGGCGAGAGTACAGACGAGTATAACGGCTTGAATGGCCGCTTGAATTCCATGGAAAACATGATTACTTCTGCCGATAGTGATGGAGCATTCGGAAGCCCTTACGTTGATTCAGAACGAACAAAGGTTACGGAAGAAACAAAAAGGGCAATCCAAATCATCTATTTACAAACAAAGACTCCAATCAAAGAAGCCCAACAGTTAACAGAGTCCTTGATGAAAATGTTCCTCGAAATCCACGGTGGAGAAGGAACTTACTCTATTTTAGAAGTATAATAACAATCAAAACTAACCCCTTCCTTAATCGGAAGGGGTCTTTTTATAGGATAGGATATTGCTTTTAATGCTTTTTCTATTAGTTAAAACACATGCTCCAGTTTATAGATTCACTTAATACTCTTCCAGACATCATATCAACTAGGTTCTTCGTTACCCATGAATAGCCTCATCACATAATACTTCGTTAAATAATAGGTACATAGTACACTACTTACAAATTTAGACAATAAAAAAAACCCTCTGCAAACAGTAGAATTTTCGTTTTAAAAATATATAAACGCAAAGCTTCGTTCTCCAGGTAACGAAACCCTGCGTTATGAGTATGTATTGGAGCGGGTGAAGGGAATCGAACCCTCATCATCAGCTTGGAAGGCTGAGGTTTTACCACTAAACTACACCCGCGTATTCTTGTAGAATTTTGTCGAATCGCTTACCAACAAAATTAATTATATAGTTTATATTAAATAAATGCAATAGTTATTTTTAAAAAAATAATAAAAATTTAATGAATGTAACAATAGTATATTCATCACTCTATTAAAGATGTTAAAAAGTTCTCTAAAACAGAGAACTTTCCCTACATCTACACTGTTAAGACCAGATGACTTCCATTAACGACGGGTATACCTGCTCAGCTGTTTCAAGTAACATGATTAACTTCCTGAAAGCTAAATCCGGTAAAAATTCTCCCTCAAGGGAATAAGAATAACGAATTGAAATAGTTCCTTTTTCTTCATACAACTTTGAATATCTAAAATTAGCATTATATTCATTTAACAGTGTGTGTACATCCCGCTTTTTATCAGGATTCTTCAACTCGGCCACATTAAAACAAAATAAATCCGCCACATTTTCATTTTGGTTGAATGCAAAAACTAAAAGAACCTTCCAGCCATCCTTTAACTTCTGCTCTGCTCTAAAAAAGGTGGTGTCATCTTCTTTCAATTCATTCATATAGATTTTCTCGCGCGTTAAAAAATCCCGAAATTTAGCAACGTTTGACATGATCCATCACCTTTCTGTATGTATTTACATTTTATAATGAAAATTGGCATTTTTACAGATTTTTTGGAATAAACCCTTTTATTTTTCAACTTTCCCAAAATAGTACTTGCATTCTGTTGAATAGAGGGAGCCAATAATAAGAACTCCCTATAACAAAACTCGAAGGTTAGCTTGAAATTCCTCCTCTAAACTGAAGAGCTTCTTGGAGGTCCAAAATCTCGTTACGAATTTTTGAGTACCCTTCAATTTCAGGGACAGTTTTATTTGTTGGAGATTGATCTTTATCTGCAGCTATTGCCATGGTTTCAAAAACATAAAGCAGTTGAGCGAGTTCTTTCTCTGAAAGAACTGGTCGGTCAGAGTATTTCAAGCTGGCATTTAGATAATATCCCAATTGTTCTATTGAGAATATAACGGGCCATAGTGACTCTAATCTGTCCTTATTTTTGAATATCTCACCTAGCGCTGTATTGTACACCGTTAATAGATTGACCATATTGGTTTGCATTTTGCTTCGTTCACTACTCTCATCAAATGAAAGGGTACTATTATTTTCAGAGAACGCCATCAATAAAAATTGGCCCTGACTTCGAATCGTTTTCGCGATAAAATGACTCAGAAGACTGGATGCTGACCGACTTCCGACTAACAATGACCCAGCAAGACCTATGAAACTCCCAACAACGATATCAGTTATTCTTGCTGTTGCTAAGAAACCGAAGTCGTAACTTTGAGCTGAATATTCAGCCATGATTAAAGCTGAAGGTGTAAAGAACATCGCAGCTAACCCATAATTCCGAACGATAAAAAGCTCTGTAATAAAAGTCAAACACAAGATGATTATCACAATTATAAACTCGTTATGAACAGATGCAAGAATCAAACTTGCTAATAGGAGTCCAATGATTGTCCCGAAAGTCCTTTGAACGGCACGATGAAATGTGGCGATAATGGTAGCACCGGACATGACGGCAGCACAGGATAAGGGAACCCAATACGAACGATTAAAACCGGCTGAATACGCGATGATAGCGGCAATAGTAAGGATTGCTCCATATCGTACAGAAGAGAGAAAGACAATGGAGTTTTTATCAAATGCCCCCAGAAAAATAGTTCTTAAAGAATGCTTTGAGATTAAGACTTTTTTATGAATTTTTTTAACCGGTTCATTCATAACGGCATCAGCATTATAGATTTTTATGAATAAATCTTCTACTTCTTTATCAACCTGCTCTGGCTGAAGAATCCTTGATTTATTTTTCGTTTTTGATCCAATAGAGTCAGCTAGTGCATGAACGGATTTCCCTAATTCAGGTGGAAGTACAATCTTTTTGTTCAAAGAAATTTCAAGAGCTCTCAAGAACATCGTGTTTGCATGTTCATTTAATAGAAACAACCGCTTAAATATATCTGTACTTCTCTTGGCTGAATACCCAGCTAAAAGAGTATTTTCTGCTTGCTTCATCGCTAGTACCGTACTGTGTCTTGCTGCATTAAACTTCTCCGTACCTATTGAATCAAAGAATACCGCCAACTCACTATACACTTTTTTTACCGCATTAGTTTCAGGTCCATGAGGATTGAAAAACCAGCCTAACATACAAATTATCCAAGATAATGCCCCGCCTAATAAAACAAGCCCTCCACGTAATGGCGCAAGTGATTGATCAATAGGCATACCTGTAGCAAGCGCAAAACTCAAAACAAAAAATATTGCCGAAGGACCAGTGATATTTAAAGCACCAAAAATGAAAAACACACAAGCCCCTATAATCCCCATCACTATAGCTGTCCCTAGCTGATAAGGAGCCAAAAGGGTTCCTAAGACAACAGATAAAGAAAGTCCCCACATTACAAAGAAAATCTTTTTAGCTCTTTGCTCATACGGTTGGTTAAACACGTATAAATAAGAGAATCCACCAATTCCCGCCAGTAAACCGTACTCAAAATTCCCCAATAATAATCCTATGAATACAGGTAATGCTGCAGCAATTCCTGCACTCAATGCCTTTATCCATGGAAATGGATTCTTTTTTATTTCAAAAGCCTGTTTAAATGTCGTATGTATCGCATCTAATTTCGGAGACTTTGAAGATACTCTTTGTTTATTTTTGCTCATTTTACTTTATCCTTTCATTAAATAATTCGCTCCCTATCTTCTCTTTTAACGTTATTCAACCATTATCATAAGGTTAAATCTAGAGATTCTTTTAATATCCTTCATTAACAACAAAAGATACCTTAAAGGTAATCGGGGGATATTCGTGAGGCCTTTCTCGTATCTACGAAAAGGGAAACGGCCTTCCTCCGATTGAATATCGAAAAAAGGCCGCTTTATTATATACTCTTTTTTCAATACCGTTTTTAAACTTCCTAAAGACTAAGTCACCTTAGAGGTATCCCCTCCACAGTGTTCTCCTGATAACTTAGAGCGTAGCGTATTTAGGTTCTGCAACTTTTACAAGTTGCTTACCAAGGTTTGTTCCTTTAAATAAACCTAGAAATGCATCAGGTGTATTTTCAAACCCTTCAATAATGGTTTCTTCATACTTCAGTTTTCCTTGCTGTAACCATTCCCCTAAATCTGTAGCACCTTCTTGGAATCGTTCAGCATAATTACCAACTGTGAAACCTTTCATAAGTGCACTCGTTTTGATCATCGCCGATTGCACGCGCGGCCCTAAATCTTTTCCTTCTGCATTATACGAGGAAATAGCTCCGCATAATGGAATACGAGCATTTGTATTTAAAAGTGTGAAAACAGCATCCGTTACCTCACCGCCAACATTATCGAAATAAACATCGACTCCTTTAGGAACAGCGTTTTTTAAATCTGTCGCAAAACTATCTTTTTTATAATTTACAGCTCCATCAAAGCCAAGCTCTTTTGTTAAATACTCAAGCTTTTCATCTGAACCGGCAATGCCAACTACCTTAGCACCTTTAATTTTAGCAATTTGTCCAACTACTGAACCAACAGCCCCAGCTGCTCCAGAAACCACAACCGTTTCACCTTCTTGAGGTTTTCCAATATCGAGCAAACCAAAGTAAGCTGTTAAACCAGTCATCCCGAGAATCCCTAAATGAGTTGTGACTGGGGCAACTTTTGGATCAATCACTCGGATTTCTTTTTCATTAACCACCGTATACTCTGCCCAGTCGATATTCCCAACAACAACATCTCCTTGTTTGAAGGAATTCGAATTGGATTCTACCACTTCGGCAACAACGCCTCCAGTGATGACCTTATTCAGTTCAAATGGAGCAATATATGATTTAGTATTTTGCATTCTTCCGCGCATATAAGGATCGACAGATAAATAAAGCGTCCGTACTAAAATTTGATTTTCTTTTGGTGTGGGAACTTCACTCTCCACAAAGTTAAAATCTTCTTTCGAAGGCATTCCTTTTGGTCGGTTTGCCAGGGTGATTTTTTGTTGTTTGGATTGTGTCATTTTGCGTTCCTCCTTGATTTTGAATACGTAATATCTAAAAGTAAGCGTATCACTGTTAAAGTTCATCGGTCAAAAATTATGACCGCTTGACTCATCCCTACTATATCTATATGTAGCCCTTATTTAATTTTCTAAACTTGTTATCTACCTATATTATGTCCTACCTTTTTCATTCATAAAAGGGTTAAATTTTTAGGGCTAAAACCTGTATTATTTAAACAATAGGCTTTGCTAAACATTAATGTTGATTTCTGAACTAATAAAAGTGACCACTTATTGTGGTCTTATTTAGTGCATCTTATGCAAGTAACGCACCTTTATATTGAATAAGAGTTATTGTATGTACTTGACAAAAAAACCGTTTGGACGTTATCATTTTAAAAAACCGTCTGGACGGTTTTAAAAAGGATGATTATATTTGGAATCGAAAGCTAAAATGAAACGTAATCTTATCTTGAAATCTGCAAAAGAATTCATTATTCAAAATGATTTTAATGATTTGACTTTAGATGCTGTGGCAAAACAAGCTGGAATTAGTAAAGGTGGCTTATTATATCACTTCCCAAATAAAGAAGCATTATTGGTAGGGTTAACACAATATATTTTTGAAGAATTCACTATGTTATTTGAAGAACATGCTAAGAAAGACCCATTAGAAAAAGGTAAATGGTGTCGTGCTTTAATAGAAACAACAAAAGAGGACTTGGACCACAATGCCGAGTTAAATGTAGGAATAATTGCTGCTTCTATGTTGAACCCTAGTTTATCAGAAAGTATGTCCAAAAGTTATCAGTATATGCAAAACAAAGTGGAACAGGATAATATAAACCCCATAACAGCAACTATTATTCGGTTAGCAATAGATGGTCTTTATTACTCAGAGCTGTTTAATATAGCACCGTTAGATGACAAAATGAATAAGGAAGTAATCCAGCGATTAATAAATATGACAAAATAGGAGGAGTTCATCTTGAATCCATATATAATTTTGGGAATAGCCATCATTAGTGAAGTATTTGGTAGTTCAATGTTAAAAGTATCAAACGGATTTAAAAAGTTGTTCCCTTCCATTGGAGTAATAATTGGAATGGGTATAGCCTTTTATTGCTTGTCTTTATCTCTTAAAACAATTCCACTGGGTACGGCTTATGCTATTTGGTCAGGTATAGGCACAGCTTTAACTGCAGTAGTGGGTGTTATCGTATATAAAGAAAGTTTTAATCTAAAAAAATTTTTAGGTTTAGTCCTAATCATTGGTGGAGTTGTTGTTTTGAAACTCTCAAGTGGTGGCGCTCATTAACCTTTAGAGAATCGGAGGTAATAGGATGAAAGGTTATATCGCTTTAGGAATATCAATAATCAGCGAAATATTCGGCACGACAATGCTTAAATTGTCAGAAGGATTTACAAATTTAACCCCTTCACTTGGAGTTATTCTTGGTTTTGTATTAGCATTTTATTGCTTATCATTATGTCTTAAAACAATTCCGTTAAGTTTAGCTTATGCTATTTGGGCAGGAATAGGAACAGCTTTAACAGCGTTAATTGGTGTACTGTTATGGCGAGAACCATTTAGTATCATTACATTAGGTGGCTTAGTGTTAATAATTGGAGGGGTAGTTTTATTAAATGCTTCTAATACTTCAGAACAAGTAAGAAAATCATCAAACTAAAAGGTTTGATGCTTCAGACTGTAGACAAACTCGATAATTATTGAGTTTGTCTACAGTTTTTTTTAGGTTTTTAAAATTTGACCGTTGATTGGAACGTAGGGCACTCACTTTCCGCGGGCGGTCCGGGAGCCTCCTCGGCGCCATTGCGCCTGCGGGGTCTCCCTTGGACGCGCTTTTCCCGCGGAGTCTCGTACCTTCCGTTCCAATCAATGTATTCGCAGATGCAAAAGAAAAGCATGGTATGCGTTGGACTACTTTAAGGGGACTTAAAAAATTGTCGATGCAGACGATGCTTACTTTCGCTGCCATTAATTTAAAGAAGATGGCCAATTGGACATGGAAAGGTCCAAAAATGGCTTAACAGAGTGGGCTCGTAAAGCCCCAATCTCTTAACCTTGGGCCAAAATTCAAAGGGCATTTCAAAAGGGGTTCGGAATTTTTCAATTCCGAACCCCTTTTGTCTACAAACTGAATCATCAAACTAATAGGTTTGATGATTTTTGTTTACCGATAAAATATACGTTAGTTTAACATAAAATAAAGCGATTACTCTTATTAAGCAATCTCACTTTGTCTTATCTATTCAATATAGTTGACGTTATTATCTTGACACCATTCTTTAGCAATTTGTTTAAAACGCTCGTCACGATATGAATACCATTGATCTTCAATTTCAAAATCTATTATTTTGTCCTTAAATTTTCTAAAGGCACCCTTTCCCTTAATTTCAAATAATAAAGAATTTTGCTTTCGTAGATCACTAACAGTTAGGCAGAATTCTTCCATCATTTCATATTCATTTAAATCATATTTAGTTGGCAACTCTATGTAATTCTCAAAGTTTTCAACAATATCATTAGCAATCCTTAAATTTTCTTGTTGCCAATCAGGTAAATGATTGAATGGTTCATCATCTTCAGCAGCTCTCAAATCATTAGAAGTTACAAAAAAAATTTCACCAGTTTTAATATTTAGAAATGATTGAGATTCTTCAAACTGTATTTCCATTTCTTCAATAATATCTTTAAGCTTTACTTGTACAGTCATGATATGGGATCACCTTCTATATTTTTTTACAATCGATCCTGTTAGTTCTACAAGAATTATTTAACTAATGGATTAATGATGCTCTCAAATTACTAATGCCATTTTCCAAATAACCCTTTAAACAAGTTAACATATATACCCAACCCTCTTTTTGTCCTATCATTTTGTTTATAATCTCAGGGTCATCTTCTTTAAAACCTAATTCGTTTACTTCAATAATTGTACTCGTATTATCCAACTCTTTTAGTGTAATTGTAACAACCGTTTCTTGACCATGTCCTCCCCACGAGAAAACAATTTTTTTATCTTCCTCGACTTCCAATACATTGATAACCCCTTCAGCATTGTATTCATCATATCTCCAAGTAATCGTCTTGCCTTGTTCCACTCTTCCAGTTCCCGATGAAAACCAATAATTAGACATTTTTTCAGGGTCTACTATGGCTTCAAATACCTCATTAACTGGTTTGAGTATTTTAAATTTCGTAGTTACTTGAGTATCCATACAAAATCAACTCACTTTCGGAATATTTGATAATTCTTCCATTATATCTATATCATCATTAAATAAACAAATTATATACTTTCTTAACTTCTAAAAAAGTCCTTTTATTTATATAGTTCTTCTTCAAATAATCTGCCCCGTTACCAAACCAACTCCCTTATTGAAGTAAAGCACCAGTTAGTTCATTATTTGCTACCACAACTAAAAGGTTACAGTTTAGCGGAAGAATAATTTTTATTATAAGGAAAATTATTGAAATTAAATGTTAGAATGTAGTTGTATCAACTGGAAGAAGACTAATCCGACTTGTTAAGGAATGAGTGACTGAATCAAACAATAAATTTGATCGCACTGTATTAGGCTTTATTCGAGTTATAAAGTACTGTAACACTAACTTTCTAAAAAAATATCTTCTGTTCCTATTATCTATAGGCTGGAAAGGGGCTCTTATGAAAAGACTGTTTTCGATTATATGTATCATCGTAAGTGCTTTTGTATTATTGGTAGGGTGTAGCACAAAGGAGGAAGAACAGGTGGAAAAGAATACGAAGGAATTGGGCTCGTTGAAAACTATTGAAGGTACGTGGGAAGGAGAAATAATGGTTCCAAATCAACCGCTCCCGATTATTGTTCATTTCACGAAGAAAGATGGAACGATAAGTATTCCTGTACAAGGATTGAACAAATTCCCCTTAACAAGTGTAAAGTTAAGTAAATCAGACTTGTTTTTTGATATGAAAATTCAAAATCAACAAATTACGTTTGATGGGAAAGTAGATCAGGAGAAGATTTCAGGAACATTCGTTCAGAAAGGGCAAGAGTTCCCTTTTGAATTGCTTAAGAAATCTGATGAGAAAGTTGAGGAAAGAGCATCAGGTGAGGTTGTGCAGGCCGACTTGAAGAAAGGAACCATGTATGGCCTTTTAGAAACACCAAAAGATGAAGGTCCTTTTCCTGTGATGATTATAATTGCTGGTTCTGGTCCGACTGATAAAGATGGCAACTCCATTGCAATTCCTGGGAAAAATAATAGTTTAAAAATGTTAGCAGAAAGCCTTGCAGAAAAAGGTATCGCAAGTATTAGGTATGATAAGCGCGGAGTCGGGGAAAATATGAATTTGGCAGGAAAAGAAGAGGAACTGAGATTCGAACAATATATTGATGATGCAGCTGCATGGGTTCAATTTGCTAAAAAGGATAGCCGTTTTTCTAAAGTTGGCATCATCGGCCATAGTGAGGGTTCATTAATTGGAATGGCAGCTGCAAAGAAAACAGAGACAGACACATTCATTTCATTAGCTGGAGCAGGCGAACCTATTGACCAAGTACTTCTTAAACAGCTTGAAGAGCAGCTGACACCGACGTTATTAACAGAGTCTAAAGATATATTAACAAAACTAAAACAAGGTAAACAAGTTGAGACTGTAAGTGCAGACTTGCAAAGTGTATTCCGTCCTTCTGTTCAACCTTACATGATTTCTTGGATTCAATATAATCCCATGAAATTAGTAAAAGAACTAAATATCCCTGTTCTAATTGTAAACGGTAATAGAGATATTCAAGTCGCGTCCACTAATGCAGAAGCGCTACACAAGGCAAAAGGAGATTCTGAATTACTTATACTCGAGAAGATGAATCATGTATTGAAAGAAGCGCCTGTAGATCGAGAGGGCAATCTAGCAACCTATACCAATCCTGAACTACCATTATCAACTGGATTGGTGAATGGAATTGTTGAATTTTTAAGCGAATATGACATTATCCAGTAATGAAAATCATAAAAAAGTAATTCAGAATGGGGGGTCTCCTCGGGATGTTTAGCTTTGAAATAAAGGTTGATCAAAAGTTCCTCATGACCCCCTATATTAGGGGAATTAAAGATAAGACATTCTTCTAAATTTTAAAATCAGTTTTTAAAATAAAGATTGATAATTTTATTTAGCCCTTATCAACAAATCCCCATAAGATTCAATTTTTTTTTTGCTTTACTACAAAGTTGTAATTTTTCTCCCAACCTTAAATAAAAGTGGAATAAGTACTAGTAAAGTAATGCCAACTGTCATTGTTGAAAATATTAACTCTTCCCACGCTAACTGATGGTTCTCAAAAAAACGTAGGATAATGAGGGAGTTAATTGGAATATTAAGCATAATCCCTGTAACAAGACCTGGTGCATATTTTTTTAATGCTATTGTTGCAATGACATGAGGGAAAATAGCATTGAGAATCATTGAACCTAAAAAGCCAATGAAAATCCATTTCGCTAAGTTCGACTTCGGTACAGACAGATAATAGAATGCTGATAGGTATGCAAGTGTAGTAATGACAATCACAGCAAAATGAAATTCACCTGCTGTAACGGATTTTTGAAACTTTGAAGGTTGCTGTGACCATTTAGGCAGCCAAATTGCCTCTTCTATATTATGCAACGTAATCGCAAAGCAAAATAAGAAAATGAAAGAATCCATACGCTACCTTCTTTCCTAAATGAGTTTCTATGGCCTTTTAGGTAAAAAAATATTCTTTCTCATTTCATTCTACATTTATAAAAACAGCTAGCCAGATTCCCAAAATCTAACAAGCTGTTTTTATCAAAATTCAAAATAAATTATCAATCTTTTTTTGTGCAAATACAAATAACCTTGATAAATATACAAATAGAAAGAGCATGTTTTGAATGGGTCAAAACACATATTCAATTGAATGAAACTTTTATTATTAGTTTGTGCATTCTCCATACTTCTTAACTTTAAAAGTCCTTCATTCTTTACCTCTAAGGGACCAAATGACGACTGGAATAAGCAGTAGTGAAAGGATAGATCCGGCAAGTGAGAGTGTTGCGTAGCTGTAATGAGCTACAACCATGCCAGATAGTGCCCCGCCCGCTGCCCCTGACAAAGCGATTAAAACATCGACAGACCCTTGCGTCTTTGCTCGAGTTGAAGGGTGAGTTGAATCAACTATCAGCGCCGTACCACTAATCAAACCGAAGTTCCAGCCAAGCCCAAGTAAAACAAGTGAGGTGTTGAGAACCAGCATGGAATCAGCTGGTCCACTGGCAGCAAGTATACAAGCAGCAAGCAGAGTGGAACCAGAAGCGATGACCACTGCAGTTCGTCCAATTTTATCTACTAAGAATCCAGTTACTAAAGAAGGCAGAAACATCGCTGCTATGTGAAAACCAATTACAACCCCTACCTCTTTCAAATCATGTCCATGATGTCCCATATGTATAGGTGTCATTGTCATAATTGCAATCATTAAAAAATTAGTTAAGGTCATTACTGTAGCACCGGCAACAATTCCTCGCTTGTTTATCGCCGGTACATTAGAATCCTTGTTTGAAAGCTCGGCATTGTGTGTTTTCCGAACATCTACCATTGCTTTTGCAACAATGAAAGGGTCTGGACGAAGTAATGCTAATAACACCAAACCAGCAAGGATATAAGCTACAGCGGCAAGAATAAATGGACCAGCCAGAGAAGGAACACCGATTGACCAAGCCAATTCGCCCATTATATTTACCAAATTGGGGCCGGCAACAGCACCGAATGTGGTTGATACCATAGCAATACTGATAGCTGTTGCCCGCTGTTTAGAACTTGCCAAGTCTGTACCGGCATAGCGTGCTTGTAAGTTTGTAGCCGATCCAGCACCATAGATTAGCAGTGAAATAAATAAAAATGGAATACTGTTAATTAATGCTGAAATTACTACCCCGATCGCTCCAATACCACCAGCCAAGAAACCGGTCGCGAGTCCAGAACGGCGTCCAAAACGTTGGGAAAGTTGCCCTACAATCAGGGCTGCTCCTGCAGAACCTAATGTGAACAATGCAGCCGGAACCCCTACCATACTACCTGTACCAAGCATGTCTTGTGCAAGAAGTGCTCCGACGGTTACACCAGCTGCAAGACCTGCACCCCCGAATATTTGTGATATGACAACAATCAACAACGTACGTCGATATAACTGTTGCTGTTTTTCTGGAGAATCAATGTATGTTTGTAACCAATCTGGTTGATTTTCTATACTTTTTTCTACTTCAGACATTATTCTTTCTTCCTTTCCGAAAAGCTTATTTATCATCTTAGAGATTATCAACCTTACTACTATAGAAAAAGAGAAAGAAAATGGAGCTATTTCCAGCCCCATATCAAAGTAAAGCAACTGTTAGCATTCCTGTAGAGCATTAATTATCGGCTTTGAAAAAAACAGAGCCCCTCAGTATGATGAGAGTACACACAAACCAAAACTCATCTTAAGG